>SXZT01000064.1 GCA_005787785.1 Actinomycetota bacterium | reverse complement strand
TCGTTTCGATGTTCCACGTCGCCGCGGTCGCCACGTGGTTCGGCGGCCTCGTGCTGTTGAGCTGGTCGTCGATGTTGCGCGAGCCCGGTGCGGTCAAATGGTTCTCGCAGCGCGCAGCCGTACTTGTCGCCGTCGCCGTCGTCACCGGCGTGATGCAGTCGCTGCTCATCGTCGACGACATTCGTGATGTCCTCGACATCGACTACGGCAAGGTGCTGGCCTTGAAGATCGTGTTCGTCGGGCTGATGCTGCTGGCTGCCGCCGTGGTGCGGAAGCGGTTTCTGGATTCGGGAACAACGCGGCTTCGCCCCGTCCTCGTCGCCGAGGCCGTCGCCGGCCTTCTCGTGCTGGTGGTGACATCGGGTCTCGTCACCGAGACCCCGCGTGCGGCGGTGTCGGCCGTACCGTTCACCGCAAGCCTGGTGCAAGGTGAGACCATCGTGAACGTCACTGTTTCACCGGCGCGCATCGGGGCGGTCGAGATGCATGTGATCATCTCCAAACCCGGCGGTTCACTCGAACCGGTTACCGCGGCAAAAGTGCGCCTCTCGTCCAAGGAACGCGACGTGCCGTCGATCGCCGTCGAGCCCGCCGAAGTCGGACCGAATCACTTCGTCGCGACCGCGCAGATTCCCTACGCGGGAGAATGGAAGATCGACGTGGTGCTGGTCGAACCAGATGGGCGCGAATCTCTCTTCACCACGCCGATCGACGTGCGATCCTGAGTTCGGTTTACGCCAAGCGCACGACGACCAGGTGGTGCGACATGCCCGTGGCCTCGTCGGTGAATGCGTCGCCGACGACCGTCATGCCGTTGCGTTCGTAAAAGGCGAGCGCGGAATCGCGAGCACGCGCCCACACGTTGACTGCCCCGAGACCACGGGCCCGTTCGATTCCCGCCGCCAACAACGATGCACCGACTCCACGGCTCTGCAGCGTCTTGTCGACCGCCATTCCGCGCAACTGGACGGCCGGTGTGTCGGGCTCCGGCGGGAAGTGCCGCGGCAACCAGGACGAGGTGGCGACGATGACGCCGTCGGCCCCGCGCGCAACGAGGTGAAGCGTGGTGTCGTGGTCATCTTCGGCGTACCGGGGATCGCGCGACGGGGTGCCGTCACGCAACACCGCCATGCGCAGCGGCAGAATCTCGGCAGTCGTTGCGGTACCGATGTCGTAAGAGTGCCCGGTCATTGCACACTCGACGATAGATCGGCGAGCCGCACCACCTTGTCGGCGATGCGCTGGGCTTCCGCCGGGTCATGCGTGACGACGAGAGCCGTCGAGCCCGCAGCCCGGATGACTCGCCGCAGTTCGTCTGCGAGCGCGTAGCGCAGGTCGTGGTCGAGGCCCGAGAGGGGCTCGTCGAGCAACAAAACGCGGGGGGAGGTGGCGAGTGATCGCGCGAGAGCCACACGCGCGGCCTCTCCACCCGACAACGTTGTGACGTCACGGTGGGCATGGCCAGTCATGCCGACGAGGGCAAGCAACTCCTCGACACGGGCGTGGCGCTGCGCGGTGGGCGTTCGCGTGATACGCAGCCCGTAGCCGACGTTGCCGGCAACGTCGAGATGGGGAAACAGTTGGTTGCTTTGGAAGACCAAGCCGACTCCCCGACGGTGTGTCGGGATGCCCGTCATGTCGGTGCCGTCCACGCGAACCAGGCCCGATGATGGGCCGACGAGGCCGGCGACGACGCGCAGAAGCGTCGACTTACCCGAGCCGCTGGGACCGAGAACCGCGACGATTGCGCCGCGATCGACACGCAGCGACACGTCGGCGAGCACCGGAGAGCCGTCGAAACTGACGCTCACGTGTTCGATCTCGAGGCCCGGCGTGGTCATTGCCTGTCTCCTGCGGCGGCGAGATCGACGAAGGTGACGAGCGCGAGGCACAGTGCGGCGAGAACGACCGACGCGACGAAGGCCTGCGCCTGAACGATGTCACCCGGCCGACCAAGGAGGCGACCGGTGGCCATCGTGAGTGTTTCGTTGCCGCGTCGACTGAGAAGGCTGGAAGCGCCGAACTCTCCGAGCGAGACGAGTGCCGCGAGAGTGGTTGCGGCGCCGAGTGGCCGGCGCAGGAGCGATGCATCGATCGAGCTCAGTACTCGCAGCGGACTCGCTCCGAGGGTCGATGCAGCGTTGCGCAGGTCTGCAGGGATCTGCCGCATCGATGCGGCGATGATCCGCGACACGAGTGGCAGGGCCACGACGGCGTGCGCGACCGGAAGCAGCCACCAGCGTCCCCGCCAGTCGAACGGGTCGCTGCGGAAAGCGAGGAGAAAGCCGAGGCCGACAACCACAGCTGATACGACAACGGGAATCACCTCGCACGCCGTTGCGACACCGCGCGCTGCGCGCGATGTGGCGTGCACCTGCGCAAAGGCGACGAGCGTGCCGATGACGATCGACAAGGCCGCCGCCAGTGCCGCCGTCACCAGCGATGCGGTCAGCGACGGAATCAGGTCGAGTGCACCCGTCGTTCCGAATGCGCCACGCCATGCAGCGAGAGAGAATCCATCGCCAACCCAGAGCGAACGTGACACCAGGCCGACGAGTGGAAGCACGAAGACCGTCGCAATCAACGAAGCACCAACGGCCACGCCGATGCGTCGTGCGCGCGGTGCGGTGCGCAATGCAAGCGGCTGCGTCGGGGCCGAGGCGTGGGTGACACCACGAGAGGTCAACGCAAGAACGATTCCGACGAGCACCACCTGCGCGACGGCGAGAGCGGAAGCAGCGCGCATGTCGCCGGCAAGAACGGCGAACCTGTAGATCTCGGTCTCGGTGACGGGTCGCGAGGGGCCCGCGAGTACGCGTGCCGCACCGTATGTCGTGAAGCAGTACATGAACACGAGACCCGCACCGGCACTGATGCTGGCGCGCAGCATGGGCCACGTGACCGTTCGGAAACGTGCGACTGGTCCGGCACCAAGGGTGGCAGCCGCATCATCGAACGTGCGGGGCTGCGATTCCCACCGCGCACCGACGATTCGCACGACGACGGCAACGTTGAGGAAAACGTGCGCGACGACGAGCGCAAGCACGCCCGTGCGCAGGTCGGCCGGGAGAACGGCGCGGAATGCGAGACCGACGACGAGTGTGGGAAGCACGAACGGTACGAGTGTGAGTGCCCGCACGATGCGTCGACCGGTGAACTCGTGTCGGCTGAGAACCCATGCGATCGGCAGTCCGATGACCAACGTCAGGGTCGTGCTGGCAGCCGCCTGCCACGCGGTGAACCAGACCGTTTCCCGCAGGCCGGATTCGGTGATCGTCGCCGTGACGTCGAACCCGCGCCGCAACGTCGCGATGGCCGGCCACACCGTGAACACGAAGACGAAGATGCCGGGCACGACGACCAGACGCCGTGCCGCCCATACGTAGGGTCCGTGCGCCGTCTCGGTTGTCACAACGCGGCGGCCCGCCAGGCTTCGAGCCACGTCGTTCGGTTCTCCTCGATCGTGGCCGGATCCATCGTCAGTGGCGCGTCCGGAGTCGCCGCGAAATTCCTGAACACTTGGGGCAGTGCGACCGTCGTGTTCGCAGGGTTCACGAACAGAGTCAGTGGAAGGTCGGCCTGGAAAGTGGGGCCCGACAGATAGTCGACCAGCAGTCCGGCGGCGTCCTCGTGTTCCGTGCCACGCAGCACGCCTGCGAACTCGACTTGCCGGAAGCACGTCGACTCGATGACGCCGGTCGGCGGTTCGGTCACAGGTGGGTCGGCGTACACGACTTCGGCCGGCGGGCTCGACGCGTAGCTGACGACAAGCGGACGGCTGCCCTTGCCCGATGAACCCGAGAACTCGACGGTGTAGGCCTCGGTCCAGCCATCGACGATCTTCACGTCGTTGGCGCGCAGCGACGACCAGAAGTCCTGCCAGCCGCTCTCACCGAATTGCGCGATCGTTGCAAGGAGGAATGCGAGACCCGGCGACGAAGTGTTCGGATTTTGCACGACGAGCAGACCCTTGTACGCGGGTGTGGCGAGATCGGCGAGCGATGCGGGAGGCTCGATGTCCTTGTCGACGAACCATGTCTTGTCGTAGTTGATGCACACGTCGCCGGTGTCGACCGGCGTGAGCAGATCGTTCTCGACGAGCGCAAGGGCTTGCGGGTCGAGATCGTCGATGTGTGCCGAACGGTGCGGTACGAATACGTCGGCGGAAATAGCGCGCGACATCAACGTGTTGTCGACTCCCCAGAGAACGTCGCCTTCGGGTTCGCCTGCGGTGAGAACCGCCTTGGCGACGAGTTCACCGGCGTCACCGCCCGTCACCACCTCGACCGCAATGCCGGTTTCCTGCGTGAATGCATCGAAGATTCCCTCGGACGGCGTGAACGAGTCGTAGGCAATCAATGTGAGCGACGTCGGCGTCGACGCCCCGTCGTCACCGCTACAGGCAGCGAGGCCGACACCGCAGGTGGCAACCGCCAAAACTCCGAGGAGGGAAGTTTTCATCGTGTTTCCTCCGTCGAAGGTGATTGGGCATGGGGTGGGAGGGCATGGGAGAAGTAGGCACGGGGTTGAATGACGATGAGCGTGCCCTCGTCGATGATCACGTCGGCTTCCGCTCCTGCCATTTCGTTGCTCACACCGCGGCTCACCCATGGTGCGAGGTCTTCGCCGGCGAGATTCCACCGGAAGCCCGTCGTGGTGATTCCGCGCGCAACTCCGTTCATGGCGTGCAGCGCGGTGAGTCGCGAACGTTTTGGTATGCGACGCGTCGTCCTGCCGTGGAGGACCGTTACGTGCGCCGTGTCGATCACCGCGTCGATCGACACCGATGCGAGAAGCGGGCTCGCGAGAGCACTGAGAACTCCGTGTGCGTGGTCGAGGCGGCCGCCACCGGGGCTGAGAAGGGTGGCATGCGTGGCACCGATGTCGAGAAGATGGGCGAGGGCCAGTTCGGTGTCGGTGAGATCCTTGTCGGTGGGGGATGCGAGCACATCGATACCCGTTTCGCGCACGCGCCGCAGACCGGCATCCGACACCGAGTCGAGGTCGCCGATGACGACGTGCGGTGCGAGACCAAGAGCGAAAGCGGAGTCGACGCCCGAGTCGGCGGCGATCACAACGTCGAAAGGGCCCACTGCCGGTGCTGAGCGCACAACCGAGCCCCCAGTGATCACGAGTGCTCGCATGTCTTTTGGCTGGCCGCTCATCTTGTCCCTCCGCCGGCATTACCCGGATCAGGTTCTCGGGTCGGTGGCGGCGGCCACCCTCTCAGCCCGCCGATCCGACGAGCTCCCCGTGCTGTTGTTCCCTCAGACTAACCCGCTCGACGCTGATTAGGTTTGTCGGCATGGGACTTCTCGACGGGCGTGTCGCCCTCGTCACGGGTGGTGGTAGGGGTATCGGTGCGGGGATCAGCCGCAGGCTCGCATCCGAGGGCGCCACGCTTGCGATCAATTATTCGCGCGGTGCCGAGGAAGCGGAGGAAGTGCGCCGCGACATCGTCGCGGCGGGCGGCCGTGCGAAGACCTACCAAGCGTCGGTCGCCGACTACCCGGCAACGCGGGCGATGGTCGATGCGGTCGTCGCCGATTTCGGTTTCGTCGACATTCTCGTGAACAACGCGGGTATCGCCTCGAAGGGGAGGGCCGTTGCCGAGACCGATGCTGCCGAAGTCGAGAAACTGCTCGCCGTACACGCAGTCGGAGGACACCAACTCGCCGCAGCCGTGTTGCCGTCGATGCGCATGCGCGGGCGGGGTGACATCGTCTTCGTATCGTCGGTGGCCACGTCGCACTTCTCGGGAAACGGGGCGCCGTACAACATGGGCAAGGCCGCCATGGAAGCCCTGGCATACACGCTCGCCAAGGAAGAGCGCCACAACGGCATACACGTGAACATCGCAGCACCCGGTCTGGTGGAAACCGACATGGGAGTGCGTCTCGCCCGCTCGATGCATGGCAAGCGCGAGATGGAGAATCTGCGCGAACTTGATGCAAAGTCCCCGTTCGGCAGGGTATGTCAACCCAACGATGTGGCCGAAGTCATTCTCTGGTTCTGTTCGGCGGGTGCGGGCTACGTCACGGGCCAACGCATCGAATGTGACGGCGGCGGGGCCATCTCTTCTTACTGACGAGTCGTATTGACGAGGGTGGACTTCAGGATGCCGATACCCTGACGATCGTGACGACACCCTCCAGTCCTCTCGCAGGCTCGACCGTTCCCACGAGCCCTTTCACCGATGGCGGTACCACCGCTGACAACGCGATCGTCGATGTCACCGCCACCGGTGTTGCGAAGTTGAAGGAACTGCGCGACATGGAACCCGAGACCACGCAACTCGGTCTGCGCGTCGAAATCATCAGTGCACCCGCCGAAGACTTTCGCTACGACCTCTCGTTCGAAAAGGTCACCACTGCCGCCTTCGCCGACGAGGTCCGCACGGTCGATGGCCTGAAGATCATCATCCCTGCGAACAGCATCGAGCTGCTCACCGGGTCGATCCTCGACTACAACGACACGCAGGGCCTCATCATTCGCAACCCGAACAAGCCACTCGCCCCGTCGGTCGACGGTTTGGTCAGCGATGACGCGATGTCGGTGTCGATCAACGACGTTCTGCGCGACGAGGTCAACCCCGCGCTCGCGGCCCACGGTGGATTCGTCACGTTCGTCGGCCACGATGGTGAGGGAACCGCGTACCTCACGATGGGTGGGGGCTGCCATGGCTGTTCGATGAGCCGCATGACGATGCTCGAGGGCGTCCAGACCACGCTGGTCGAAAAGGTCCAGGGCGTGCTGAAGGTCCGTGACCTCACCGATCACACCAGCGGCGAGAACCCCTTCTACTCGTAGTTCCCGCGGCGGTTTCGGGGACCGGCCGCGCTGGATTCGTCGGCGGCCGTGTGGGTTATTGTCCCCACATGGCCGGAATCGTCGCTTACGGGTCCTACATCCCCTACTGGCGCCTGCAGCGCGGTGTCATCACGAAGTCGCTCGGCGCGGGCGGCGGAAAAGGCGAGCGCGCAGTCGCCAGCTTCGACGAAGACACGACGTCGATGGCGGTCGAGGCGGGTCGCGTCGCGCTGCGAAACGTGACTGCGAACTGGGTGCCCAACTCGCTGTGGTTCGCCACCACTGATCCCGCATATCTCGACAAGACGAATGCGAACACGATTCACGCGGCGCTCAGTCTTCCCGTGTCGACAACGGCCGTCGACACGATCGGCTCGGTTCGCAGTGGTGTTGCGGCGATGATGGGAGCTGGCAACGGAAATGCAATCGCAATTCTGTCCGACATCCGCACGGGTCTTCCCGGGGGTGCGGATGAATCAAGTGGCGGCGACGCCGCCGCAGCATTTTGTTTCGGGAACGAGGGCGTCATCGCAGAGATCATCGGCGGTGCGGGTGCGACTGCCGAGTTCACCGACCGTTGGCGCCAACCCGGTGAGCCGGCGAGCAAACAATGGGAAGAGCGTTTCGGTGAGCACGCCTATGCGCCTCTTGTCGACAATGCGTTCAGCGATGCGCTGAAGGGTGCGAACCTCGCGCCCGGTGACATCAACCATGCGATCTTCTCGGGGCTACACGCACGCGCCGTCAAGGCGGCGGTCAAGGCCTGCGGTGTCGCGGGAGAGTCCGTGGTCGACGATCTGTCGGCAACCATCGGTAACGCGGGCACCGCGCAGTGGGGCGTGTTACTCGCCGACGTTCTCGATCGTGCCGAACCCGGCCAGATCATTGCGGTTGTGTTGCTCGCGGACGGCGTGAACGTGTGGCTGCTGCGCACGACCGATGCGATCATGAAGTACCGCGCGCGCCAGGCCGCCGAGCTGACCGTGCGAGGACAGATCACCGCGGGTCGCAACGACCTCACTTACACCCAGTTCCTCACGTGGCGCGGGTTTCTGCACCGTGAACCTCCGCGTCGTCCCGAACCCGATCGTCCGGCCGGCCCGCCAAGCCTGCGTTCGCAGGCGTGGAAGTACGGCCTGTACGGCAGTCGCGACGAAAGCGGTTTTGTGTACCTGCCGCCGGCACGCGTCAGCATGAAGTCGGGCAGTATCGACCAGATGGAAATGGTGCGCATGGCTGACATCCAGGCCACGATCGCCACGTACACCGTCGACCGTCTGGCGTACAGCATGAGTCCGCCGGTCGTGGCCGCAGTCATCGATTTCGACGGCGGCGGACGATTCCAGTGCGAACTCACCGACGTCGACCCGGCAGCGGTGAATATCGGCGACCGCGTGGAGATGACGTTCCGTCGCCTCTACACCGTCGACGGCATCCACAATTATTTTTGGAAGGCACGGCCTGTCAAGGCCGCATAGGTAAGGAGCAAACGATGGCAAGTCACGGAATCCGCGACAAGGTTGCGATCATCGGGATGGGCTGCACCAACTTCGGCGAGCATTGGGACAAGAGCACCGACGACATGCTGATCGAGTCATCCGATGCCGCCCTGAAGAACGCCGGAATCAGCCTCGACGATGTCGATGCATTCTGGTTGGGCACGATGGGATCGGGTCTGTCGGGACTCACGCTCAGCCGTCCATTGAGGATCCAGCACAAGCCCGTGACCCACGTCGAGAACTACTGCGCCACGGGCAGCGAAGCCTTTCGCAACGCGTGCTATGCCGTCGCATCGGGGGCCTACGACGTCGTCATGGCGATCGGTGTCGAGAAGTTGAAGGATTCGGGTTACTCGGGTCTCGTCGTGTCTGCTCCCGCCGACGACGGTACCAAGGCCACGGTCACCGCACCGGCGAGCTTCTCCTTGCTGGCGCCCGCGTATGCAAACAAGTACGGCGTCGACGAGGCGGAACTGAAAGACGTGCTGACGCGCATCGCTTGGAAGAACCACCGCAACGGTGCACTCAATCCACGTGCCCAGTTCAAGAAAGAAGTGCCGATGGAGACCATCGCCTGTTCGCCTCTGGTCGCAGGGCCGCTCGGCATCTTCGACTGCAGCGGCGTCAGCGACGGCTCGGCCGCCGCGATCATCGTGCGCGCAGAAGACGCCCACAAATACACCGACAAGCCCCTCTACGTGAAGGCACTGTCGTTCGTTGCCGGCCCAGCCACCGGCCCGATCGATCCCGCTTACGACTACACGACATTTGACGAAGTCGTCCACAGCGCAGACGACGCCTACAGTCAGGCCGGCATCACCGACCCCCGAGCCGAACTGGCGATGGCCGAGGTGCACGACTGCTTCACACCAACAGAGTTGGTGTTGATGGAAGACCTCGGTTTTGCGGAACGTGGCACTGCTTGGAAAGAGGTGCTCTCGGGAACCTACGACCTCGATGGTGAGTTGCCGGTGAACCCAGACGGCGGCCTGAAGTCGTTCGGTCACCCGATCGGCGCATCGGGACTGCGCATGTTGTTTGAATGCTGGACACAGTTGCGCGGCGAGGCCGGTGCGCGTCAGATCAAGAGCATCGCGGGCGGCAAGACAAAGGCCCTTACGCACAATCTGGGCGGTGCACCGGGAGCGTGCGTCAGTTTCGTCTCGGTTGTCGGCACCGAACTCGACTAGCGCATCACCGGGTCGCGGCAAAGGGGTCGATCGACAGATCGGCGGCCGCGAACCGACGGTGGAGCTCCGCGGCGTGTTCAAGCGACACGTGGCGACGCATGTATCGAACCAGTTGCGTGCGGAATTCGCGGCCATGTCCGCGGTTGGCGCACGACAAGTGGGCTAGCTCGTGGAGCAACGTGTGTTGTGTTGGCGCAACGTCGGCGACGAGAAGGCACCATTCGTCCGGCAACGCCGCACCCTCGAACGTGGGGCGCAGGTTCGCCACATGTAGGTCGGGCGTGTCGAGGTCCTCGATGCGGCACAGCTCCTCCAGCCAGACACGTGCCTCGGGGAGGGTGAGGGTTCGCGAGGGCATGGCGCTTGCGAATACGGTTTCGACTTCGTAAGTCCGTGCGGCTTCTCCGGGCAACATCAGGGCGGACGGTAATCGGCCATACTGTGATGGTGAAACCATTCGTCTGCCGTGGTGTCGCGATCCTTGTCACCGTGGCGTTTGTCGCCGCATGTGGCGGTGGGGGAGGCGGCGGTGCCGACGGCGACGTTGAATGCGTCGACGTTCCCGCAGCAGAACTTGGGGTGAGCGGTGCATTGTGCAGCGACACGGGCCTGCGTCCCGATGCGGGCGGCTTCTCGTTCGAAAACTGGGGCGGTCTGGCAACGGAAGATGCCATCAATGTCACGACGGCAATCGCCATCTTCGGTGAAGACGAAGTGTGCGCGCAGAAGACCGATGCGGGCTGTATCCCACTTCCCGCCGTACAGCATTGGATCGAGGGGGCCAACTCGCAGATCGCCGGCGGCCGATGCGAGGGTATGGCCGTTCTCAGCCAACGCATTCACGATGGCGGCGACCTTCCCGCGCAGTTGCAAGAGCAAGCGGCTCGTACTGTGGACCTGAGGAAGGAGACACCGCCGGTCGCAGCGTCGATCTCGCGTTGGTGGGTGTCGCAAGGCTTCGAGGCAGTCATTCAGGCAACCAAGCGGGCATGGGAACTCGAACCATCCGAAGTCGTGGCCAAGATCGACGCGGCAATCAAGGCCGATGCCGGGGCAACCATCGGTATTTATGCCAATGGTATGGGACATGCGGTGACACCGATAGCCGTGACACTTGCTGACGACGGCACGTATGCGATCAGCGTCTACGACAACAATTATCCCGGCGAAGTGACGGTGCTCTCGGTCGACCCAGAAACCGAAACCTGGACCTACGACGTTGGAGCGGCGAACTCGGGTACGGTGGCGTCGAAGTGGTCGGGTGGAAAGAGTTCCATTGACTATGTCGTCATGGCCGACCGCGAGGGAAGGCAAAACGTTCCGTGGTCCGACAGCGACCGTGACGAGCGTTCGAAGGGCAGTGCCCGCATCACCATTTCGACGGGTGGCAGATCTCTGGCGGGTCTCGTCATCAAGGTTGGTGGCGACACGATCGACACCCGGGATCTGTCGACCATGTCGAACGGGATAGCGGTGTACCCGAACCGCGGCGGTATCGGTACGGGCGCAATGGTCGAGATTCCTGGTGGTTTGGCCGATGTGAAAATCGAGCCGGTTGTCGGGGATCTTCTCGATCCCTCCGTTTCGACGGTGGATCTTGCGGTCACCATTGATGCCCCCGGTCCCGGTTCGCAATTCGTGACTGACACGGTTGAAGGCGATGAACTGACCCGAAAGTCATACGGCCAGTTCTCGCTCAATGTGTCGACCGACGAGAAGTTTGAGACAAGTCTCGACGTTGCGGCCGACGGCAAGATCGGGGTCGGTGTCGCCTACGAAGAAGAAGCAGCCCAAGTGATGCTGGAAGACGGCCAAAATCTCAACGTCGTCGACGATGCGGGTCTTGCCGTCGAGGTGACCACCGCTGAGGGGAAAGTGGCATACGAAGTTGGATTCGACGGTCAGTCCGACTCCGGCGAGATCGGTGTCACGAATGTCGACGTCGATGAAGTGACCGGCGAAGTCGTGGTCGAAGTCGAACCGACCAAGGCCGAGACCGTGAACGACGAGATTCTTGCAATCACCGGAGCAGACGGGCCCGCGGCCGGCGAACCGAATTACGGTCCTGCTGACCCGCGGGGTTCGACGACGACGGTTGCGGGCACGTCGACGACGATGGATGTGAATGCGGGGAATTACGGACCTGCTGATCCGCGGGGTGCGACGACGACGGTTGCGGGCACGTCGACGACGGTGGATGTGAATGCGGGGCGTTACGGCCCTGCTGATCCGCGGGGTGCGACGACGACGGCGGTTGCGCGCACGTCGACGACGGTGGATGTGAAGGCGGGGAATTACGGACCTGCTGATCCGCGGGGTGCGACGACGACGGCGGTTGCGCGTACCACGACGACGGTGGATGTGAACCAGGGGAACTATGGTCCCGCCGACCCGAGGTCGTCTCTCACCACCGTGAACAGCGGCTGACGTCGAAGGCAATCAGCCGGATCGACCCGAACCGAGCTCGCGTCTTGCCCCCGTTACCGAACCACCCGGGGTGGTGAACGTCGAACCCGCCGCGCGCCCGGCGCCATATGCGTCGCGGTCGCTGACCCAACTGCCGCGGCTCGCGTGAAGGTGGGGGGTTGACTCGCGCATCACACGTTGCGCGCGCTCGGTGCGTTCCACGAGCACGAGGCCCGCACCGGGGGAGTCGTGCACGATCGTGCGGTGCTCGGCACGCAGCTTCTGTTCAACTCCTGCGCAGAAGCCGTGCCACCACGACGTCCGCCAGCGGCGGTCACCGCGCGGCATCGAGCGCAGCGCCAGGAGATCGGCCGCGGTGAAGAGCGTTTGGAGTGCGAACAAGTCATCGGTGGTGCCGAATGCGACCATGACGACGGCACCGCGGGTGCCGGATTCCATGTCGCGGTAATCGGCGCACGACAGGCGGGTTGCCAGTATGTGGAACAGCGTTCCACGACGCACGCGGTAGGGGCCGGTGATGGTCATCGTCTTGCTGGTGATCCGCGCATCGGGCGAGCGTTTGCCGGCCGCGCGGGCGACATCGGACTCCTCCAATCCATGTTTCTGCATCAGCCGGTAGGCGAGCGCGAGAGCGGTCTCGGCTTCGGCTTGGGGCGTGTTCGGATGGTTTGCTCGTTCGAGAATGGCGCGAACCTTTTCGATCACGTGGTGAAACTACCCTGAGACACGCACGCGACCGAAGAGGGAGTCGACATGAAGTTCGCATTTGCAACCGCACCGCAGGTGTGCACATGGCAGGAGGTCCTGGACGTATGGCTGGCCGCCGACGACGTACCGTTCTGGGAGAGCGGCTGGACGTTCGACCACTTCGAACCCATCTTCACCGGTGATCGTTCCGGCCCATGCATGGAGGGTTGGATCACGCTGACAGCTTTGCTGCAGGCGACGAAACGACTGCGCGGTGGGGTGATGGTGACCGGGATGGTGTACCGGCATCCGGCGGTGCTGGCGAACATGGCGGCGACGCTCGACCACACGTCGGGAGGACGACTCGAGCTCGGTGTCGGCGCGGCATGGAACGAAGACGAGTGCAACGCGTACGGCATCGAACTCGGAACCCTGACGGAACGCTTCGACCGCTTTGCCGAGGGTCTCGAGGTGATGAAGCGTTTGCTCACGCAGAAACAGAGTTCGTTCTCCGGCAAGTACTACACACTCACCGACGCGTACTGCGAGCCAAAGCCACTGCAGTCACCGATGCCTCCCGTCCTGATCGGCGGAGGTGGCCACAAGCGCACACTGCCACTCGTTGCGCGGTACGCCGACCACTGGAACTTCCCGGGCAACAGCGAAGACCCACTGGGCGACCTCAACAAGTCGCTCGCGCGATTGGGTGAATGTTGCGACGAAGTCGGCCGCGACATCTCCCAGATCCGGATCAGCACGCAGTTGTGGGTGGCCCAGATGAGCGACGCCCAGGCCGTGGAGACCGCCCTGGCCTATGCCGATGCGGGGGTCGGTCTGGGCCTCGTCAGCCTGCCGAGACCCCTGTCCGCAAAGGACATCCACCGCTACGCCGACCTCTTCGGGCCCGTATTCGGGGCCGGTTCGTGAGCATTCTCCTCGTTGGTGTCGGGGCGGGTTTTCTCTCCGGCGTCTTCGGGGTGGGGGGTGGCATTCTCATCGTTCCCGGCCTCGTATTTTTCGCGAAGCTGGATCAACGACGCGCACACGGCACGTCACTTGCCGCAGTGCTGCCGATCTCGCTGGCAAGCCTCATCACCTACTGGTCCCACGATCACGTCGATTGGCACGTCGCATTGTGGCTGGCGATCGGCGCGGTGGGTGGTGCGATTCTCGGCACGAAGTTGTTGAAGACCGCGCGTCACGACGTGTTGAGCTATGGCTTTGCAACCGTGCTCATCGTGTCGGCGATTCGTCTCTATTGGACGACGAGTGCCGACGGTCGTACGGACCTCACCGTTGCCGCAGCGATCGCGCTCGTCGTCATCGGTGTTGCCACGGGAACCTTGGCGGGTCTGCTCGGTGTCGGCGGTGGGGTCATCATGATTCCTGCGATGGTGTTGCTGCTCGGCGAGATGAACGTGATGGCGAAAGGTACGTCACTCGCCGTCATCATTCCGACGGCGATCACGGGCACGATCCGTAACCGCAAGACGGCGAACGTCGACGTAAAAGCCGCGGTTATCGTCGGTCTCTCCGGAGTCATCTCTGCGGTGGCAGGCGGATCGCTTGCGGCCAACATGTCGGAATCGCTGTCGAACTCGCTCTTCGCCACCCTGTTGTTGGTGGTGGCGGTGCAGATGATCTACCGCGAGCGACGCGTGCGGTCGAGCAACGCACCGACCCAATAGCCGAGTGCGGCGCTGAGGCTGCCACCCATTGCGATGCTGAGTGCCGCCGGGTCGCCGCCCGACGCGATGGCGAGCAACGCACCGAACGCGGCGAAGCCGATTGCAATTGCGTGTCTCCAACGTGCCATGGAGGTGACGGTACCGCCGTTCACTGCGAATGATGTGGTGCAAAGTTCTCCAGTGAAATGGAAGAAACTTCTCTCACACTCCGCGCACGAGTTTGCCGGGAAGTTCGCCCGTGAACGTGTCGTTGTCAACGGTTTGTACTCCCGCAACGAACGTCGAGGCGTAGCCGATCGCGCGTTGGACGAGACGGCGTCCGTCGGCTGGCAGGTCATAGGCCATGTGGGGCATCGTAAAAGTGAGCGCGTCGAAGTCGATGATGTTCAGATCGGCGCGTTGCCCCGGCGCGACGACACCACGATCGAACATCCTGTACATCCGTGCCGTCTGTTGGGTTTGGCGGTGGATGATCCATTCGAGGGGCAACTTCGGTCCACGCGTGCGGTCGCGTGTCCAGTGGGTGAGCATGAACGTCGGCATGCCACCGTCGCAGATGGCGCCGCAGTGAGCACCCGCATCGCCGAGTCCCATGCGGGTTGCCGGGTGTTGGTGTGCTTCGTAAAGGAACGACAGGTCGCCGTAGGCGTAGTTGAAGAACGGCATGTAGATGAGGCCGCGACCGTCGTCGCGCGTCAACTGTTCGACGATCACCGTCATCTCGGTGACACCGCGGCGTCGTGCGATCTCGCGCACGGAGTCTTCCATCGGTGGTTCGTAGTCGATGTTGGCCGACGTCACGGGGAACATCTTCCAGGTGTTCTGCAGGATGACGCGCTCGAACAAGCCGCCATCGTCGGGAAGTTGCTCGGTGACCGTCCGGAAGAAATCGGGGTTGCGCAGCGCGGCCACCTGTTCGGCGTGCGACGAAAACCGCACCGCGTTGAATGCGGGATGGAAGAGCAATGGATGTGCGCTGCCCTCGAGGCACATCAAGACACCGATGCTGCGTCCGGCCACCTGACCGACCATCGGCAGGCCGTCATCGTGGGCCTGTGAGAGAAGTGTCATCACGTCGCGCCACAGGTCGGGGGCGTCGTCGGGTTGGCTGAAGTTGACGCTGACGGTGGCCCCTGTTTCCTTGGCGATTCGGCGCATCCAGCCCCATTCGTTCAGGGGAACCTTGATGTGTTCGGGGGCGAACTGGAACACCCCGCGACCCACCCGACGCAGGGCATCGGCGATGCCCAAAAGCTCGTTTTCGTCCGCGTGGGTGCCCGGGACGAGCTCTCCGTCGCGGCTGCGGTGCAGCGGCGTGCGACTGGTGCTGAAGCCGAGCGCGCCTGCCCGCATCGCCGACTCGACCATGCGGCTCATCGCGACGACGTCGTCGGCAGTCGCGGGTTCGTTCGCCGCGCCACGGTCACCCATCACGTACGCGCGCAGTGCGCCGTGTGGAATCTGCGTTGCAAAGTCGATGACGTGTGGTGTCGACTCGAGAACGCCGAGGTACTCCTCGAACGACTCCCAACCCCACGTGATGCCTTCGGTCATCGCCGAACCGGGAATGTCCTCGACACCCTCCATCAAAGCGATCAACCAGTCGTGACGATCGGGTGCCGCGGGTGCGAAACCGACCCCGCAGTTGCCCATGACGACGGTGGTGACACCGTGCCAACTGCTGGGAGTCATCCACGGATCCCACGTCGCTTGGGCGTCGTAGTGCGTGTGCACGTCGACCCAACCCGGGGTGATGAGCCGTCCGTCTGCGTCGATCACGCGACCGACGTGTGCGGTGCCCAGCGTTCCGGCATCCGCGACTTCGGTGATGCGGCCGTTCGCAAAAGCGACGTCGGCTTTGCGGGCAGGGGCACCGGTGCCGTCGACGAGGTGTGCGTTGCGGATGACTGTCGAATCACTGCCGGGCATGTGCCCACATTACGTGTGCTCAGCAGGCGATGGCACCGAGCACGGTGTCGTGCAGAAGACCGTTCGTCGACACCGCCGAGCCGTTGCGGAAGGAATTTCCCCCCAACCTGTCGGTGATTCGACCGCCGGCCTCGGAGACGATCGGCCACAGCGCTGCGGTGTCGTAGGGCTCGAGGCCGATCGCATCGACTGCCGCGTCGATGGCTCCTTCGGCGACGAGCATGTGCTGCCAGAAGTCGCCGAATCCCCGCGCACGGTACGCGCTACGTCCGAGGTCGACCACGCGTTGGTAGCCACCGATCGCCTCCCAACCCGTGTTGGGTGTCGTGCTGACCTGCGCCTCGTCGAGACGCGCAACGGCGCTCACGCGCAGTGGTCCTCGACGGTTGAACGCCCCCACGCCGATCGCACCGTGCCAACGCGCATCGATTGCCGGCGCGCTGACGACGCCGAGAACGGGCACGTCGTTCGGGTCGAGCAGTGCGATGAGCGTCGCCCACACGGGCACTCCCCGCGCGTAGTTGCTGGTGCCGTCGATGGGGTCGAGCACCCACGTCCATCGTGGACCACCGACCGCGCCGCGTTCGCCGAACTCTTCGCCGTACACGGCATCGTCGGGTCGAAAGTGTGCGATCGCGTCGGTCAACACCTCTTCGGTGCGACGATCAAGTTCCGTCACCTCGGTGCGGTTGGCTTTCCAGTCGACGGTGAATCCACGATCGTGGAAAGGCTGCAGCGTCGTGGCGTCGGCGAGGTCGGCAAGGCTGAGAGCAAACTCCAACTCAGACGACAGATCGACGTCGCGAAGTGTCATGACTCGCCGCGCAGAAAGTCGGGCGGACGCTTTTCGACCAAGGCGGTCAAACCCTCGGCGGCGTCGGGGCCGAGGAAATTGAGCATCTCGTAGGCGAGGCTGGCCTCGAAGTTGGGTAGCGACTGGCGCAACCAATGGTTCAGCGAGCGCTTCGTGAAGCGCACCGCATCGCGCGGGCCGGCGGCAACCTTCTGTGCCGCAGCAAGCGCGGTTGGCAACACTTCGGCTGCGGGCACCGCCCGCGTGACCAGACCAATGCGGGCGGCCTCGCGACCGTCGAGGAAGTCGGCCGTCATCAGGTACCACTTCGCCTGGGCCATGCCGCACAGGAGGGGCCAGATCGCAACGGCATGATCACCGGCGGCGACACCCAGACGAATGTGGCCATCGGTGATACGGGCGTCTTCATTGATGATGCTGATGTCGGCCATCAATGCCACGGCGAGTCCCGCGCCGACAGCCACGCCGTTGATGGCGGAGATGATCGGAGTGTCGCAGTCGATCATCGTGCGCACGATGTCGCCCGCTTCGCGCATCACCTTCATCGTTTGCGTGTAGTTGCCGACCTGCTCTTTGATCCACTGCAGGTCGCCACCCGCACTGAAGGCCTTGCCCGCGCCAGTGACGACAACCGCACGCACGGTTGGGTCGTCGTCGATGTCGCGAAACACGCGCGAAAGTTCGCGGTGCATGCTCGCATCGGTGGCGTTCAATTTGTCGGGGTTCGACAGGGTGATCAGCAGAACGCCGTTGTCGTGGGCCTCGAAGGCGAGGCTGTGGTACGACGAGTAACGGGCGAGATCGGGCGTTGTCACGCAGATGACGCTAGGCGATTTAGCGGCCGGCGGCGGCGCGGATTGCGGTCGCGATGCCCGCGGCATCGAGGCCGAGCTCGGCGAGAATCGCATCGGGCTTGGCCTGCGAGATGAAGCGTGTCGGAACGCCCATCGTGTGCACGCGCGGCATGATGCCGCCGGCTTCGGCGACGTGCGCCGAGATGTGTTGTGTGATCGCGGCACCCACGCCACCTTCGACGATGCCGTCTTCGAGAGTGATCACAGTCTCGGCCACTGCCGCCGCACCAATCATGTCGGGATCGAGCGGCTGGCACGAGCGCACATCCCACACCTCGACGTTCACGTCGTTGCCCAGCGTTTCGACGGCTTTCAACGCGTTGCCCACCAGCTTGCCGATCGCGAGTACGGCAACCTTCGCGCCCGGCGCCGACTGGGTCACCAGACGGCGCGCAGCAAGACCGGAACCGACGTTGGCGTCGTCGACGTTGCGTGCCGTTCCCTTCGGGTAGCGAATCGCGACGGGGCCGTCGTTGGCGAGTGTCATGGCGTCGTGGAGCATCTGCTGCAGTTCCTGTGCCGACGAGGGTGCGAGCACACGCATACCGGGCACCTTGCAAAGCAGCGTCATGTCGTACACGCCGTGGTGGCTGGGACCGTCGTCGCCCGTGATTCCCGCGCGGTCGAGGCAGAACACGACGGGCAACTTGTGGAGTGCCACGTCGTAGACGACCTGGTCCCACGCGCGTGAAAGGAACGTGCTGTACACGGCGACCACGGGACGCAGACCCGACATGGCCATGCCGGCTGCCGCGGTGACTGCATGTTGTTCCGCAATGCCGACATCGAAGAAGCGGTCGGGGAATCGACGCTCGAAGGGCAACAAACCGGTGGGGCCGGGCATCGCGGCTGTGATCGCGACGATGCGTGGATCCGCATCGGCTTCCTTCAGCAAAGTATCGGCAAAGGCCTGCGTGTAGCCGGTGAGGATCGCCTTCGGCGGGCCGCTCTGCGGATCGAACACGGGTGCGTCGTGCAGGTGCTTTTCGTCGTCGTCCTCGGCGGGCAAATAGCCGCGACCCTTTTGTGTGACGACATGCAACAGCACCGGACCTTCCTCGGAGCGCTGTTCCGCTGATCGCAACGCGCGTTCGACCGCCTCGACATCGTGGCCGTCGATGGGGCCGATGTAGCGCACGCCGAGAGCCTCGAAGAATCCGGGCGGTTGCAGAAACTCGCGCACCGCCGCCTTGACGGCTTCGACGCTTCGCTCGGCCTGGCGACCGACTGCGGGAAGGTCGCGGAGGAATTGTTCTATGCGGCGCTGACGGCGAACGTAGGTGGGGTTCAGGCGGATGTTCGTGAGGGTCGACGCCAACTTGTCGGCAATCTTGTCAGCGAAAGGTGTATTTCGCTCGTCGGTTTCGTCGTCTTCGGTCGAGGCAGCCGACACGGTGAGCTGCGAGATCGTCGGTGCGTAACTGCGGCCGTTGTCGTTCAGCACGATGATGACGCGACGTCCCGAGTGACCGAGGTTGTTCAACGCCTCGTAGGCGAGTCCACCCGTCATCGAGCCGTCACCGATGACGGCGACGATGTGCCGGTGTTCGGGTGTCGTTCCGTGGTGCGCGGCATGATCGCGCGCGACAGCCATTCCGTAGGCGTACGACAACACGGTCGAGGCGTGGCTGTTCTCAATGAAGTCGTGGTTGCTTTCGCTGCGGCTGGGGTAACCCGACAACCCCTGCGCTTGGCGCAACTGCGTGAATTCGGCGGCGCGACCCGTGACCAACTTGTGGACGTAGGCCTGGTGCCCGGTGTCCCACAGAATCGCGTCGGTCGGGCTGTCGAAGACCCTGTGAAGCGCGAGGGTGAGTTCCACCGCGCCGAGGTTCGAACCGAGATGGCCACCGGTTTCGGAAACTGCCTGCACGATGAAGTCGCGTATCTCACCGGCGAGGTCGTTCAACTGCTCGTACGAGAGTCCACGCAGGTCGCTCGGCGCCTTGACATCAAGGAGTTTCATGGCAACTTGACGCTACCGCCCCTGCGCGTAACGGGGGGTACTGTGACCCCATGCAGGTGCCCAACTTCTCACTCTCCGGCAAGACCGCGCTTGTGACGGGCGGCAACGGCGGAATTGGACTTGGTTTTGCGCGCGGTCTCGTCGCCAACGGTGCCAACGTGTTGATCTGGGGCACGAACGCCGAAAAGAACGCCGCGGCAACCGCCGAATTGACTTCCCTTTCGAAGGAGACGAAAGGCGGCGCAGTTGCGGCCCGCGTCTGTGACGTCGGTGACCAGGGTCAGGTGGCTGCCGGTTTTTCCGACGCGGCCGCGCAGTTTGGTCGCATCGATGCCGTGTTCGTGAATGCCGGCATCGCCGGGCGAGGGATTCCGTTCCACGAAATGTCCGCCGACGAATGGCATCGCGTCATGCGGGTCAACCTCGACGGCGCGTTCTTCTCCGCACAAGAGGCATGCCGTCACATGATGGACAAGGGCGGCGGTTCGATCGTCTTCACGACGTCGGGTTCGGCGCTCTACGGCGCCGCACGCTCACAGCATTACGGCGGTTCGAAGGCCGCGCTTTTGTCTATCTCGAAGGCCATCGCCGTGGAGTTCGCGCGCTACGGCATCCGCAGCAACTGCGTTCTGCCCGGTTGGATCGAAAGCGACATGACCCACCGACAACTCGAGTCCGACGCGTTCAAGGCCAAAGTGTTGCCGCGTGTACCGATGCGTCGTTGGGGTGACGCGAAGGACTTCAGTGGTGTCGCCGTCTATCTCGCGAGCGACCTGTCGGCGTACCACTCGGGTGACTGCATCACCATCGACGGCGCCTACCACTCGTTCTGACGACTACGAAATGGCGAGTTGGCGTTCGTGACGGGCGTCGAGACGCCGTTGGTTCCACCGATGGAGCCACGTCCCGAGACCGAACCCGACGAGTAGAAACAATTGGCCGCCGACGCCGTCGATCCAATAGTGATTGGCCGTTACGACGATGCAAAAGAGTGTGAGCGCCGGATACAGCAACACCGCCGCTTTCACCCAACGTCGCCGTGCCAACGGCCAGATCGCGAACGCGCACCAACTCGCCCAACCGATGTGCAGGCTCGGCATCGCTGCGTACTGGTTCGACACCTTGGCCGCCGCACCAGAGCTGAAGTCCCACGGGCCGCCATACACGTCGAGTGTGTCGACGAAGCCGAAGTTCTCTTTGCCCTTGTTGACGCCGCGCTCGGGTGCTTCGATGCATGCACCGCCGTGGCCAACGGGCGGACACGGTGCGTCCAGGAGTCGCGGTGGCATCAACGGAAACAAGGCAAAGCCGATGATCGCAAGACCCGTCATGATCGCCAGAGTGTTGCGCCACTGCGGAAAAACGTCGGGACGCTTGATGTAGAGAACAATGAAGACACCGATGGTCACAAAGAAGTGCGCGGTGCCGTAGTACGTGTTCATCAACTGGACGAACCAGCGGTTGCTGAGGAAGATCTCTTGTACCGATTCCTCGTGGAACAAACCGATCCATCGTTCGAACCGGATGATGCGCATTGCGTTGGTGAAGGCGTGAACCGGAACGTCCTGGCCGTTCACGACGTCCGATCCGAACTGGTTGCGGGTGAACGTATAGATGGAATAAAAGACGCCGATGATCAGCGTCTCTTTCCACCACCGACGTTGGTGGACGCGGCCGACGGGGCTGAGGTCGACTTCCCTCGTGATGTCCTTTTCCCGCGCCACGCTGTGAAAGGTTAGGCAGGAAGGCAAGTAACGTCAGCACCCATGAGCAGCCCTTTCCTTGTCCAAATCGGTACCGACACCATCGAGCGGGTGCTTGCCAAAGGACGCAGCACGGGTGCCGAGTTCGCGGAAATTTTCGTCGAGGACAAGCGGTCGACCTCGGCCGGATTCGACGACGGCAAGGTCGAACAGGTCACCTCGGGCCGCGATCGCGGAGCGGGAATCCGCGTGGTGCACGGTGAAACAACGGGCTTTGCCCACACCGCCGACCTTTCCGAAGCCGGGCTGCTTGCCGCAGCCGAGGCCGCAGCCGTCGCCGCCCGTCAGGGCAAGGGCGGTGTCGTGAAAGTGGCCCTCGGGGCAGAGGTCAGCCAGCGGGTCAACAACGTCGTCGAGTTCCCCGACTCCGTCACCAAGTCGCGCAAGGTGGAACTTCTTCAGCGGGCGAACGACGCTGCACGTGGCGTCGACGGTTCTATCGTCCAGGTGTCGGCGGGATACGGCGACAGCGTGCGCCACATCCTCGTCGCAAACAGTGACGGCATCCTCGCCTCCGACCACCAGGTGCGCACGCTCTTCCGCGTGAGCGCGGTCGCAACGGGCGACGCCGGAATGCAAACCGGATACGACTCGATGGGTCGCACCATCGGTTTCGAACTCTTCGACAGCGAAGACGTCGAGGCGTTGGCAATTGGTGCCGCACGCCAGGCCGTCACGAAGCTGCGCGCCCGCCCCGCGCCGTCGGGTTCGATGCCCGTCGTCATCAAGCGCGGCAGCGGCGGTGTTCTGTTCCATGAAGCCTGTGGTCACGGACTCGAAGCCGACCTCGTCGGCAAGGGCGCCAGCGTCTACCGCGGCAAGGTGGGCGAGCTCGTTGCGTCGCCTCTCGTCACCCTCATCGACGACGGCACGATGTCGACCGAGTGGGGGTGCATTGGCATCGACGACGAAGGACATCGCAGTCAGTCGAACACGCTCATCAAGGACGGCGTGCTCACCGACTACATGTGGGACTACCTGCGCGCACGCAAGGAGGGCCGTCCGCAAAGCGGCAACGGTCGTCGCCAGAGCTACATGCACCTGCCGATGGTGCGCATGACAAACACGTTCGTCATCAACGGCGAAACCGATCCCGACGACATCGTGCGTGACACCAAGAGCGGCGTCTACATCGCCAAGTTGGGTGGCGGCAGTGTCAACACCGCAACGGGCGACTTCGTCTTCGGCATGACCGAGGCGTACCTCATCGAAAACGGCGAGATCACCGAACCGCTGCGCGAGGGCAACCTCATCGGCAACGGCCCGCAGGTGTTGCGCGACATCGACCTACTCGGCAACGACTTCGCCATGGGCAACCCCGGCACGTGCGGAAAAGACGGCCAGGGCGTTCCCGTCGGCGACGGCCAGCCCACGTTGCGCGTCACGGCAATGACCATCGGCGGCACCGCGGCATGAGCGCAAGCGAACTGCAGGACCTCGCCGACCGCATCGTCGCCCAGGCCAAGCCCGGCGAACAGATCGAGGCCTACGTTTCGCGTGGGGGAGAGACCTCGATCCGCGTGTACGAGGGCGAGGTCGAACACTTCGTCTCGGCCCGGTCGCAGAGCGTCGGCATCCGCGTCATCCGCGATGGTCGCACCGGTTACGCCTACGCGGGCACGCTCGACGAAAGCGTTCTGCACGAGGTTCTCGCCGATGCGCGTGACAACGTTCAGTTCGGCACGCCCGATGAATTCGCGGGCCTCGCCGAACCCGACGGTGTGCCGGTGGTGAAACAGGAACTGTGGAATGACGCACTTGCCGCGTATCCCACCGAGCAGAAGATCGCCCTCGCCAAAGAGCTAGAAAGCCTCACCCTCGCCGCCGACAAGCGCGTGCGCTGCGACGATTCCAACTACGACGATGCCTACGGCGAAACGGCATTCACGACCACGACGGGTATTCGCGCCTACGGCCGCGAGAACGGTTGCTACGTCAGCGTCGGCACGCTGGCCGACGACGGTGACGAAACCCAGACCGGATTCGGCTTCTCCGTCGGCCGTTCTCCCGCCGAGTTCGACCTGCCACGCGCCGCACGCGAGGCAGCCGACCGCGCAACGCGGCTGCTCGGTGCCACGAAGCCGCAATCGAAGCGCACCACGGTCGTCCTCGACCCCTACGTCACCGCGCAGTTCCTGCGGGTGTTGTCGGGCAGCTTCAGCGGCGAGAACGTGCAAAAGGGCCGCAGCTTCTTCGCCGATCGCATGGGTGAAGTCGTTGGCAACCCGATCATCACCCTCATCGACGACCCCACGAACCCGCTCGCGTACAGCGCCACCGAACTCGACGGCGAAGGCCTCGCCGCGCGTCGCAACGTGCTCATTGAAAACGGTGTGTTGAAGACGTTTCTCCACTCGTCGTACAGCGCACGCCGCGGCAATACGAAGAGCACCGGCAACGCGGTGCGTTCGGGCGGCACGCCCGGTGTGAGTTGCCTCGCGATGCAACTCACCCCCGGAACTGCAACGCAAGACGAGCTCATCGCCAATGTCGACGACGGTGTTCTCGTTCAAATGGTGCAGGGCCTCCACAGCGGTGTGAACCCCATCTCGGGCGACTTCTCGACCGGCGCATCGGGCCTCGCCATCGCCAACGGCAAGGTCGGCGCGCCCGTGCGCGAGTTCACCATCGCCTCGACGCTGCAGAAGATGCTCCTCGACGTCGTGGCCATCGGTGGCGACGTCGAATGGCTGCCCATGTCGGCCACCGGCGTCAGCCTGGTGATACGCGACGTGACCCTCAGCGGCACTTAAGTCGGCCGGAGCCGGGCGCTTACGAGGCGGGGGTGGCTGCCGGCGCGGCAGGGGTCGACGGTGCGGCTGGAGCCGGAGTCGATGATTCCGATGGCGCGCTGGACGACGTCGCCGACGACGGGCCCGAGCCCTTGGAATCGGTCTTGTAGAAGCCGCCGCCCTTGAAGGTGACGCCCACGGGCTGGAACACCTTCTTCACGGGACGCATGGTGCCGTCGGTCGGGTGTTGGGCCTCGGTCAGGGCGTCGTCGGTGAAAGCCTGCTGAATCTCAATGGTTTCACCGGTCTCGATGAACTTGTAGACGTAGGTAGGCATAGCGGGCGAAAGGGTATCGCCCAACCGCGACCTAGCGCTTCTCGAAGCCATCCTCTTCGGACTCGACCAGGCCGTGTTCGTCGACCCGCACCTCGACGAGAGCATCGGGTGCCTCGAGCGTGGTGTAGCGCCAGAACCGCTCGCCGAGGCGTTCGAACACCAGCGTGCGGGGCACCACCGACAGCGTCTCGGTGTCGATGATCGCGGTCTTCACCTCGGCTCCGTGGCCCACCTGCAGAGGGAGCTGGCGCATCGCAATGCAGTGGGTGATCGGCGTGCCGACCACCGCCACCAACCGGGATCCGTCGAGGTCGGTGCGGTGAGCACCGTTGACTTCACCCCAGCGTCCGGCGCCGTCGGTGGCCAGCCACAGGTCGGGCTGCTCCAGGTCGCGGAACAGAATCACCTGCTGGATGTGCCACTGCGCACCCACCCGCATCACCACCTGCGAACGCTG
>SXZT01000063.1 GCA_005787785.1 Actinomycetota bacterium | reverse complement strand
GCGCCGTGCACGGCTGTCTTGACGAGTGGTGAGTTCACGATCGACTTGGCGACGCGCTTGGCCTGTTCTGCATCGCGTGCGTTGTCGACGGCGACTTCGATGAGAGTTTCGGCGCCCTCGCCGTCGCGTGCAACCTGCTTCGTCAGTGACAGCGCGACGTCGTGCAGTGCGGATTCGAATGCGGTTTCGTCGACGCCACCCGCGGCACCACTTGCGAGAATGATGGCAGTGTCACTGGTCGACGTGTCAGTGTCGACAGAGACGCAGTTGAAGGTGCGGTCCATCACGCGGCGGAAAATCGTGTCGAGTTTCTTCGGTTCGATCTTCGCGTCAGTGAACATCATGGTGATGAGCGTCGCCATGTTCGGCTCGATCATGCCGACGCCTTTTGCGACACCGACGACGCGTGCGGTGCTTCCGACAATCGTTGCTTCGGCGATCTTGTGCACGGTGTCGGTGGTCATGATGCCGCGCGCAACCGCTTCGGCGTCGACACCCGTGATGCTTTTCGGAATGTTGGCAAGTCCGGCGCGAATGCGGTCGATCGGGTAGGGGCGGCCGATGACGCCGGTCGATGCGATGAGTACTTCTTCCGGCGCGCAACCGATCGCCTTGGCGACACCGTCGACGACTTCGTTCGCATCCGCCAGGCCCTGCGGACCGTTTGCGACGTTCGCATTCTTCGAGATCACGACCATGGCACGCGCCGCATTGTCGGCGAGATGACCGCGCGACACCGTGACGCTGGGTCCGGCAAAGCGGCTCTGGGTGAACACACCCGCAGCGGCGCAGGTGTGGTCGGCAACGACGAGGGTGAAGTCGTCAGTTGAATCCTTCACGCCGATGTTGGCGACGTGGGAGTGGAAGCCTCGGGGAAGCGAGATGGTCACGGCGTCAGGCTATTTCGCCGGGAGCCCCGGCTCGGGCTCTATTTGCCGGCGAAGTGGTCGCGCATGCGAAGAAGCGTCTGCTCCATCGACTTGTGGTTCTTCGAGAATGCGTTGATGACCTTCAGCATCAGCTTCGACTTGTTCTTTTTCCAGTCGAACTCTTCGGTCACCTTGGTCGAGCCATCGGCCTGGGGCTCGAGGATGTAGCGCCAGATGTGACCGCCGAAGTGACGCCATGCGATTCGTGCGTTCTCTTCGAACTCGACCACCTCGTTGGTGATCTTGTACTTCACGCCCATCTTCATGTCCATGCCGAACTTGGTGCCGAGGGCAAGCCTGTCGGGCGCATCAGCGAGCGGAGCCTTCACGTTCCCCGAGCCGTCGATCACTGCGTGACCGGCCGGGCTGGCGAGCAGGTCGAAGATGTCCTTCGCCGGCGCGGGAACCACGAGTGACACGCGGATCACCTCGTTCTTGGAATCGATGGTGCTCTCGAGGAACTGGCTGTTGGTCATGCGAGGTATTCGAGCACAGCCGCGGCGCAACGTCTACCCGAGTACATGGCCCCTTGAATAGAGCCGGTGTCGCGATGGTCTCCGGTGACGAACAAGCCGTCACCCAGAGCCACGGCTTTCTTCGGCGAAAAGGGAGGGGTTTGATCCGGCTGGCCGTGGGCGATGTTGTACGTTCGCAGATGACGCCACTGCGTCACGTCCTTGCCCCACCACCAGCGCAACTGTGCGAGAACGGTGTCGCGCAGGCCGGGATGCGTGTCCTCGGTGGCACCGGGGCATGCGGCAGCAACGAGGTGTTGTCCCGCGGGTGCGTACTCCGGTGCGACATTGCTCATGACCGCGAAGTTGAGGACGGGCCCGCCGGAGTATCCGTCGAGAGCGATCAACTTGTGCGGCGTGGGTGCCTTCGGCGCGGCGAAGTAAAAGCAACTCACCGGTCGCGATCCCGGGGTGGGAAGGCCGGTCAGTCGTGCGGCAGCGGGTCCCTCGGTTGCAACAACGACCGCTCGTGCGTCGACGCGCGTTCCGTCGTTCGTGATGACACCGTTCGTGTCGACGCTTGCAACGGGCGAGTTGAGACGCACGACCGACGGATGCAGGTGTGCGGCGAGTTGTTCCGACAACGAGCCCATGCCCATCGCGGGGACACCGGTGTCGCCATTCGACAGCGACTGGAAGATGACGTCGAACATCCGGCGTGACGTGGCGAGGTGCGGGTCGAGTTGAATGCCGCCAACGAGCGGTTTGAAGAATGTGTCGACCATGCGTTTGGAGAAGCCTGCTGCCGCAAGCGCGTCGGCGGTCGCGACATCGTCCCCGCGCAGCAACGTGCGAGCCGGCGTTCGTTGCATGCGCAGGCGCAGGAGGGCGATGCGTGCCTTGTCAGCGACGTTGCCGATCGGCGCGAGGGCGGTCGAAGCGAGGTGCACGGGGTCGCGGAACGGGTCGGTGACGACGTGATTCTTCGACTTGGTGCGCACGAGCGCGCCGGGGGAGAAGTACCGCATCGACAACTTCACGAGATCGATGTCGCTGCGCACCTCGGGATAGGCGGTGAGCAGAACCTGGAAACCGCGGTCGAGACGAAAACCATCGACGACGTCGGTACGCACGCGACCACCAACACCGTCGCTTGCCTCGAGAAGCGCGACACTGCGGCCTGCGCGCTGCAGGTGGCGGGCGCACGCGAGACCCGCAAGACCCGCACCCACGACGACGACGTCGTAGGTCTCGCTCGGGTTCTTTGCTGTGGGCATTTACTTGCGGAGAAGGTCGCGCAGTGCCGCTTCGAGCGTGGAGTGCGTGAACACGTAACCGTCGGCGAGCAAAGCCTTGGGCACCACGCGCTGGCCGGTGAACAACAGGGCATCGGCAAGCTCTGAGCCGAGCAGAGCCTTCGGACCGAATCCCGGGATCGGCAGCACTGCGGGGCGCTTCACGACGGAAGCGAGCACCTTCGTGAACTCGGCGTTCGTGACCGGGTTCGGTGCGGTGAGGTTGACCGCGCCGCTGAGGTTGCTCTTCAGCAGGTGAGAGATCGCGCGCACCTCGTCGGTGATCGAGATCCAACTCTGCCACTGCTGGCCGTTGCCGAATTTGCCTCCGAGACCGAACTTGAAGAGAGGCAGCTGCTTCTTCAGCGCACCACCCTCGGTTGACAAAACGATGCCGGTGCGCAGGTGAACCGTGCGGATTCCCGCGGCCTGTGCAGGGCCCGTGGCGCGTTCCCAGCGTTCGCACACGTCGGCGAGAAAGCTGGTTCCGTGCGAACCTTTCTCGTCGAGTTCCTCGTCGCCTCGGGCTCCGTAGACGCCGATCGCCGAACCCGACAGGAAGATCGTCGGACGCTTTTCTGTCTCGGTCATGCGCTGCGCCAACAGTTCGGTGCTACGGGTGCGGCTTTCAAGGATCTCGCGCTTGTACGAATCGCTCCAGCGCTTGTCGCCGATGCCCGCACCGGCGAGGTGAATGACGGCATCGACGCCCTCGAGGTCGCTCGCGTTCAACTTTCCATTCGCCGGGTCCCAGGTGATTTCGGCGGGGGACGCGGCGGGCCGACGAACGAACGAGATCGTTTCGTGGCCGTTGCCGCGTAGGTGGGAGGTGAGCGCCGTGCCGATGAGGCCCGACGCACCGGTGATGGCGATGCGCATGTGGAAAAGGGTATGTCCTTCGTAGGCTGATTGTCCCGATGAGCACACGGAAACTCATACTGACTGCGCTGCTGTGCGGCCTTGCGATTCTCATCGCAGGGGGGATCAAACTCATCCAGGTTGCCAACGACGAAGCCGAGGTCCAGGTCCTGGCGCTTCGTGACGTTGCAACGCTCGGCGACATGACCGTCTCGGTTCTCGACATCGACCGACGCCCCGAGGCGACATTCGTCACGGTGACGATGACCGGCGTCGACCTCACCTCGGGGGCTGCCGACGGATGGCGTCTGCTTGCCGATGGACGGGTGCAGGTTCCCGACGCCGACTCCGAAGGCAACGGCTGCACCACCGTGTCCGCCGCATCGGTCACGCGCTGCACGGTGCGGTTCGAGCCGGCCGAATCTGCGCCGACCGTTGCCTACGTGCGTGCCGGCGAACAACGCCAGTGGGCTGCCGGAACCCCCTAGCCATTAGGGTTGGCGGCGTTATGGCAGAGCTTTACGACCTCGTGGTGATCGGCGGCGGTCCGGGTGGCTACGCGGCGGCCTTTTATGGCGCGTCGGCCGGTCTGTCCGTGGCCCTCATAGAAAAGGACACCATCGGCGGCACCTGTCTCAATCGTGGTTGCATTCCCGCCAAGGCGTTTCTCGAAACCGCGGCCGTCGCGCGCCACGTCGCGCACTCCGCGGACTTCGGCGTGAACTCGACTGCGAACGGCGTCGACTTCTCGGTCACGCAGGCACGCAAGCAAAAGATCGTCGACGGTTTGGTCAAGGGTCTCACCGGCCTCACCAAGTCGAAGAAGGTCACCTACTTGTTGGGCACCGGCTCGCTAGGTGCCGGCAAGACCGTTACCGTCACGGCGGCCGATGGTTCGACGCAGCAGGTACAGGGCAAGAACGTCATCCTCGCCGCGGGTTCGGTGCCGCGCACCATCCCCGGCTTCGAAGTCGGTGGGCCGATCATGACCTCCGACGAAGTTTTGATGCTCGACAAGTTGCCCGAAAGGGTCGCCGTCATCGGTGGCGGTGCGATCGGCTGCGAGTTCGCTTCGACCTTCGCCGACCTTGGCTCGCAGGTCACCATTCTCGAGGGCCTACCGAAGGTTCTTCCCGGCCTCGACATCGACCTCGCAAACGTCGTCGTGAAAAGCTTCAAGAAAAAGAACATCGACATCAAGACCGGGGTGTCGGTGAAGGGCCACACCCCGAACGGCAGCGGTGGCACCGTCGTCGCGTTCGGCGAGGGCGAAACACTCGAAGTCGATGCGGTTGTCGTGTCAGTCGGCCGCCGACCGTTTGCCGATCAATTGGGTCTGCAGGGGACCGGCGTCAAGGTGACCGAGCGTGGGTTTGTCGAAGTCGACGAGTATTGCGAAACCGCCGAGGCCGGTGTGTTCGCTATCGGTGACATCATCAACACCCCGCAACTCGCGCACGTTGCATATGCCGAAGCGATCGTCGCGGTCAAGCGAACGCTCGGCGAGCCCGTCGCGCCGGTTGCCTACGACCGCGTGCCGTGGGCGATCTACTGCCACCCCGAAGTTGCGTGGGCGGGCCACAGCGAGGAAAGCGCGAAGGCGGCCGGATTCGACGTCGTCGTCGGCAAGCACCAGTTTCGCGCGAACAGCCGTGCGATGATCGTCGGCGAGACCGACGGTTTGGTGAAGGTCGTCGCAAAGAAGAACGCAGATGGAACCGCGGGTCAGGTACTCGGCGTGCAGATGGTCGGCCCGTGGGTCACCGAACAGCTGTCGGGTGGCTATCTTGCCGTCAATTGGGAAGCCACTGTTGCCGAAGTCGCCGAGTTCATCCAGCCACATCCCAGCCTGTCCGAACTCTTCGGCGAAACGATGTTGTCGATGACCGGTCGTTCGATCAACGCCTGATACGAAAGAGAAGCAGGGCAAAGACATGGCAAACGTAACCCTCCCTCAACTCGGCGAAACCGTCACCGAGGGCACCATCACGAAGTGGTTCAAGAAGATCGGCGACACCGTCGCTGCCGACGAGCCATTGTTCGAAGTGTCGACCGACAAGGTCGACACCGAGGTTCCCTCGCCCGTTGCCGGTGTGCTCACCGAGATCCGCGCGAACGAAGGTGACACCGTTCCCGTCGGTGCCGTGATCGGCGTCGTCGGCGATGCAGGTGCCGCGCCGGCTCCTGCTCCCGCTGCTGCTCCGGCGCCAGCTGAGGCACCCGCGCCCGCGCCCGAGCCCGCACCTGCTCCTGCTCCCGCTGCGGCACCCGCGCCGTCGCCCGCTCCAGCACCAGTCGCAAAACCCGCGCCGGCACCGAGCGTTGGTGGCGCACCGTTGCTGTCACCTGTGGTGCGACGACTCATCGCGGAGAACAACCTCGATGCCGCAGCCATC
>SXZT01000062.1 GCA_005787785.1 Actinomycetota bacterium | reverse complement strand
CGCGGCGATGAAATACGTCCTTGCCAAGGGTCGTACGGTCGGAACGGTCGCGCTGTACAAGCGACTGCGCAGCAACAACGCCTGCAAAACGTGCGCGCTCGGTATGGGTGGCCAGCAGGGCGGCATGGTCAACGAAGCGGGTCACTTCCCCGAGGTGTGCAAGAAGTCGGTGCAGGCACAAGCCGCCGACATGGGAAACACGATCACCGAGACCGATCTCCGCACGCTCAGCGTCGTCGAACTCGGCCGGCTGTCGAGCGCACAGGCTGAAGCGATGGGGCGCCTCACGTTTCCCATCGTCTGCGCCCCGGGAGACACGCACTTCCGACGCGCATCATGGGAAGAAGCGATGCGCTTGGCCGCCGACGCATTCACCTCGACTCAGGCCGAGCGCAGCTTCTGGTACGCCAGCGGACGTTCCAGCAACGAAGCAGCGTTCTTGATGCAGGTCGTCGCACGCGCATACGGAACGAACAACATCAACAACTGCTCGTATTACTGCCACCAGGCATCGGGGGTCGCTCTCACCTCCATCTACGGCAGTGGAACCGCTTCGGTTTCACTCGACGATCTCGGCGCCACCGAACTCGCACTGGTGATCGGCGCAAACCCTGCGAGCAACCACCCTCGCCTCATCACACAGCTCATCAATCTGCGACGCCGCGGCGGCAAAGTGATCGTCGTCAATCCACTCTCAGAACTCGGCCTGAAGAAGTTCCGTCTCCCCTCGCAGGCGAAGAGTCTGGTCATCGGTTCGCAGGTCAGCGATCTCTACATCCAGCCGCACATCGGTGGCGACATCGCACTGATGGTGGCACTGCTGAAGGGCATCATCGAATCGGGTGCCGCGAACGAGTCGTACATTGCCCGGCACACAGAATCATGGGAATCGGTGCGTGATGCTGCAGTTGCTGCGTCATGGGATGAACTGGTCGAACACAGCGGTGTTGCTCGGGCCGACATCGACGCCTGCGTCGCGATGCTGGCGAAAGCGAAATCAGCGGTCTTCATGTGGGCGATGGGCCTCACCCACCACGCGCACGGTGTCGACAACGTGCGAGCTCTCGCAAACGTCGCCATGGCGCGCGGCTTTCTCGGCTCGCCGGGCAGCGGCCTCATGCCGATTCGCGGCCACTCCAACGTGCAGGGCATCGGCTCGGTCGGGGTCTCACCGCAGTTGAAGGGGTCGTTCGCCAAGAACCTGCGCGAAAGGTACGGAATCGTCGCCTCGCCGGCGCCTGGCATGGACACCTACGCGTGCATGAATGCGGCACACGACGGACGAATCGACGCCGCCTTGATGCTGGGCGGCAACCTGTGGGGCAGCAACCCCGACTCACGGTGGTCCACCGCAGCGCTCGCCCGCATCGGCACGTCGGTGTCGCTCACGACGAAGTTGAACCAAGGCCACTTCAACGGCCGGGCACGAACAACCATCGTTCTTCCCGTCCTCGCCCGCGACGAAGAACCCGAGGCGACGACTCAAGAGTCGATGTTCAACTTCGTGCGACTCTCCGACGGTGGCACACCGGCCGTCGATGGCGAGATGCGCTCGGAGGTCGCCATCCTCTCCGACCTCGCCCAGCGCATCCTTCCGCGTGATCGCTTCGACTGGTCGATGATCACCTCGCACGACTCACTGCGTCGCGCGATCGCCGACACCGTTCCCGGGTACGGCGCTGTCGGCGAGATCGGCACCACGAAGAAGGAATTCGAGATTCCGAACCGTGTGTTCCACGAAGGTGTGTTTCCCACGGCCTCGGGCCGCGCCCAGTTCCGCCACGTCGAGATACCGCACGTGAAGCGCCCGGTCGACGGGTTCATGTTGATGACAATTCGCTCGGAAGGCCAATTCAACTCGGTGGTCTACGACGAAGAAGACCTCTACCGAGGCACGACTCGTCGCGATGTCGTCATGATGTCGCCAATCGACGTTGCACGTCTGGGCTTGCGCGAAGGCGATGCCGTCACGGTTCGCAGTGCAACGGGCAGTCTCGACGTCGTCGTTGCCGAAGTCGACATTCGCGCAGGCAACACCGCGATGTACTACCCCGAGGCCAACGTGCTCGTCGATCGCACGCTCGACCCCGAGTCCCTGACTCCTGCGTTCAAATCGGTTGCCATCACGGTCGAACGACGCGCGGGCTGAGTCGACTTACGCGAGTCCCGACTGTTCGCCGACCGAACGAATGAACGCACGACGATCTGCGATCGGGCCGATCTTTCGCTGAAGTGGGCCGTCGATGAACAAGGTCGCGAGTCCGTGCGCAATCGACCACATCGCCGCCGCGCGTGCGCGGATGTCGTTGATCGACGCACCTTCACCGAGCTTTGTGCGAACGTGGTCGACAAGCGTGTCGAATGCTGCATCCGCAAACGCCTGCAACTCGGGTGCGTTTTCCATGTCGCACAAATCGCTGCGGAACATCACTCGGAACTGGCCTGCGTTCGCCAGCGCGAACTCGACGTAGGCCTCGAGCAACGCACCCGACTGTTCGTCGGCCGGAGCCGACATCGCGTGCACCAACGCATCACCCAAACGTGTGAAGCCGTCGAGTGCGATCGCGCGGAACACCCCGCGCCGGTCGGCGAAATGGTGGTACGGGGCCTGGTGACTCACCCCCGCATCAGCGGCCAACTTCCGAAACGACAAAGAGTCGGGACCGTGCTCTGCGACGTGGTCGACGGCAGCCCGAAAGATCGTGTCGCGAAGGGACGAACTCACCACACCCGCACCCTACCGAGGCCACATGACAACGTCTAGTTTTCCCTTGACACTGTCAGGCTTCGTCGGTACCTTCCTCAGATGACCGCCGCAAGCACCCAACCGCAGGCCAACCGCTATCTGGCGGGCAACTACGCCCCGGTTCGCGATGAAGTCACCGCCTTCGACCTCGAAGTGATCGGCGAACTGCCCCCCGACCTGAACGGCCGTTACCTGCGCAACGGCCCGAACCCCATCGCCGACGTCGACCCGTCGAGCCACCACTGGTTCATCGGCGACGGAATGGTGCACGGCATTCGCCTGCGCGACGGGAAAGCCGAGTGGTACCGCAACCGCTACGTCGGCTCCAAGCACGTCAGCGACGTGCGTGGAATACCCGACATCCCGGGTCGCAACTGGAACAACTCGGGTGGTGGCCCGAACACCAACGTCGGTGGATTCGCCGGTGCAACGTGGGCGATGGTCGAAGCGGGCGGTTGCCCCGTCGAACTCACCTATGAACTCGAGACCGTCGGACGCAACGACTTCTTCGGCACCTTGCCGGGTGCATTCACTGCACACCCGAAGGTCGACCCGACGACGGGCGAGATGCACGCGATGGTCTACGCCTGGGCCGAGTGGCTCGACCACATCCAGTACGTACGTGTCGGCGCCGACGGTCGGGTGAACCGCACGGTCGACATTCCGCTGCCCGGCATGTCGATGGTGCACGACATCTCCATCACCGATCGTTATGTCGTGGTGTACGACCAACCGGTACTCGTCGACCTCGATCTCGCCTTCTCCGGGCGCTCGTTTCCGTTCCGCTGGTTCGACGACTACGGCAACCGCATCGGCTTGATGCCACGCGTAGGCACTGCTGCCGACATCGTGTGGATCGACGTACCGGTCGGCTACGTGTTCCACCCGATGAACGCCTACGACACACCCGATGGCAAGGTCGTGCTCGACGTCTGTTTCTATGACCGCATGATGCGCGACGACATGCTCGGCCCGTTCGGCGACTCACTGCCGCGTCTCGTGCGCTGGGAAGCCGATCCGAAGACGAGAACCGTGAGCGTCACCACCATCGACGACAACGTGAACGAGTTTCCCCGCCACCGCGGCGCCCTGACCGGCAAGCCCTACCGCTACGGCTATTGCGCGCAGGTCGACACCGATTCAATGCACTGGCCGACCGTGCAACACGACCTCGTCACCGGTACTCGCACCTCATTCGACCATGGACCCGGCCGCGCCGCAGGCGAACCCGTCTTTGTTGGTCGGCCCGGCAGCACCGAAGAAGACGACGGGTGGCTGGTTACCTTCGTGCACGACGGCAACACTGACTCTGCCGAATTCGCAGTACTGGATGCACAGGATCTCTCGCGCGGCTACGTCGCCCGGGTCAAGTTGCCCCAGCGCGTGCCGTTCGGTTTCCATGGCAACTGGGTGTCCGACCGAATGCACTCTCCCGCCTGATGACGACGCGCAAGACCTGGCTGGCCTGGCTTCAGGTCGTTCTCGTCCTGCTGTTCCTCTATTCGCTCGTACTCGTCTTCGCCGGCGGCGTCGCACGCTCGATGTTCTCGGCTTTCGGATTCGGGCCGTCCGATGCGATCAACACAGATGAAGTTCGGGACTACCTCGAGCTTCCCTTCATGGTCCTCGGCGCAGTCATGGCGGGCTGGACATTCATGATGCTGCAGATCGTCCGCGGGCCGCTGCGAGACGGAGCCGCATGGGCCCTGCCCGCACTCACCCGTTCGCTCGTACTGTGGTTCGTGCTCGACACCGGCATGTCACTCGTGCTCGGCTTTCCCGCCCACGCGCTCTTCAACATCCCCTTCGCGATCGCCCTCGCGATTCCTCTCGCGCGGCTGCGTTCAACGACTTAGTTCTCGCCCGTCGACCAGAGTTTGTCGACGAACCGCTGGTTTTCGTCGAACAACCAGCACTCGCGAAGCTTCTCGTCCTGCACGCGGTACAACAACACGCGACGAACCCGCTGCGGAGGGTCACCGAGGTCTTCGATCGCGATCACTCGCCGACTTGACCGTCAACCGCCTCGCGCAGCAGGTCGGCATGACCGTTGTGCCGGGCGTATTCCTCGATCATGTGAATGATGATCCAGCGCAGCGACGGCGCTTCACCGCTGTCCCAGCGACGACGTGCCAACTGGTCAAGGCCCCCACTTGAAAGTGCTTCTGTCACCGCCGCGCGCGAAGCCTCGACGAACTGCGTCCACAACGACCGCAGTTCATCGGGCGAATCGTTGGCCGCCGAGTTCCACTCCCAATTCTGATCGGCCGCCCAGTCGACCGACAGCCACGGCTCCGACCGCGGCCTGTCGTGAAGAAAGAAGGAGAACCAGTGATCCTCGACCCACGCCATGTGCTTGAGGATGCCACCGAGGGTCATTGACGACCGTGCGACTTTCTGGCTGAGCCCTTCGTGACCGAGTCCGCGCGTCTTCCACTCGAGTGTCGCTCGCTGGTATTCGAGGTAGCCGATCAGTGTTTCGATCTCGCCCACCGCCGGCGGTGGCTCGGGTCGGCCGAATTCATCAACCTTGCTCACGCACCCAAACTAGATCGCCGCGGCACGACTTTGAGGTTGGCCGAAGGGCGACTCACAATCCGGTGACCAGAGCACCCAATGCGACGAGGAAGAGAACTGCAGCCGGCAACGTGTTTGCAAGGGTGTCCCGGGCACGAATGTGCAGTGCAGTTGCCAACAGGAAATACACGGTCAGACACAGGGCCGCGTATGCACCGAGTGCTTCATTGGAAAGTCCGAACAACAGCCCCAACGCTCCGGCAACCTTTGCGATACCGAGAGCAGGGATGAACCGCGTGGGCATACGTAGGCGCTCCATGCTTTCGACGATTCGAGGCAGCAACTTGAAGTCCCCAACCGCTGTCGCCACACACACCAACGCCAACAGAATCGACAACACCACGTTCATGACTTCCATGTACCAAACTTATCAGTAGGCCATCGGCAGCCGCTCAGCGCTGAGACATCGCACACATTCCGGCTTCGCGCGCTCGACACGAACGGGAGACTATTTTCTTCTCCGTGCACCCTTCGTCGAGTTTCAAGATGTCGCGAGACGAGGCTCTGGCATTCGCAGCACAATCCGGAGTTGGTCACTTGACGACATCCATCAATGGTCGAATCGAAAGTGTCCTCATCCCTTTCTCTGCGTTCATTCGAGTGAGTGCACGGGCCAAACGATCGAGATTTTCAGGAATGCGAGAAGGAACAATGTCGATGTCCCGAGTTGGAAGCGACGACCCCCTGATGACCGCAGCAAATCCTCCGACAACCATGTAATCCATGCGCTCCTCGTTGAGGATCTCGCAGAGTCGAACTGGGTCAAACATCAGCGTGACTGGATCTCACGAAATCTGCGGGCATTCTCCTGCATTGTCATCATCACATTTGCAGCGTGAACCATGTCGCGCACGCGTTCGGCCACCGTCAACTTGAGCTGACCGCGAATCTGACCGATGTCGACGCCACGTTCGTTTCAGGTCGGTGACCACGCCACCGGCGACGCGCACGATGTCCGTGGGAGATGCACCGAAGTTGTCGTTCCACGTTCCTGCAGCAGCCCACACCTCGTCGTACTGCAACAAGTCCGAGTCGACGAACACGCGCAGTTGAGTGCTGTGACCAAAGGAAGGCACGCCACCGTTGGTTTGTCAAACCCGAGTAACGGGTCAGGCGGCCCAGCCATGCGCAGTCATGTGCTCCCCAATGAACGCTGCCACTTCACATCCGCATCCGTGATCGGATCCAATGACGTTGGCAACTCCGCGCGCTTGGTCAGTGCCGATCGAGGCTGAGCAACGTTGCACGACGAGTTCGGGGGAGACCTCGAACACCTGCCCCTCGAACATGGTGCTCCGAATCGGAATCTTCCCAATCCGGAAAGTGTCCGCCTCGTATGGGTCCTCGTCCAGGACCGTCAGGTTCGCGATCTTGCCGACTTTGATAGAGCCTAGTTCCTCCTCCCGGTTCCAGGAGTACGCGGCCTCGATGGTCACCGCACGCAGTGCATCATGAAGACCGATGCGTTGTTCGGGTCCTGCCACCCTGCCCGATTGCGTCACCCTGTTCACTGCGAACGATGCCATGAGCATCGGGTCCGCGGGGCACATCGGCAAGTCGGAATGGAACGAGAGTGGAATACCGCGTCGCAACACTGATGCTGATCGAACCATCGAATCTGCACGCTCTGGGCCGAGGCCCCACT
>SXZT01000009.1 GCA_005787785.1 Actinomycetota bacterium | reverse complement strand
TCGACGAGCGATCGCGCATGGCGGACCATGACGTCAAGCACGAAACCGAGCGGCGGTGGGTCGGCCACCACGCGACCGTTGAACGCCTCAAGGAGGTCGCGGAACAACCACGGTCGACCGAGGCAGCCGCGGCCGATGACGACACCGTCACATCCCGTGTGTTCGATCATGCGCAGCGCGTCACGCGCATCCCAGATGTCTCCGTTGCCCAACACCTGCATGTCGGGAACGTGCCGCTTCAGTTGGGCGATCGCATCCCAGCGCGCGAGACCCGCGTAGTGCTGCTCGGCCGTTCGCGCGTGCAGTGCGACCCACGCAACGCCTTCTTCGGCTGCGATCGTGCCCGTGTCGAGATACGTGATGAGGTCGTCGTTGACACCCATGCGAAACTTGCACGTGACGGGGATCCCCTTTGCATTGCGCACGGTTGCACGCAGAATTGCACGCAACAAATTGCGCTTCAGGGGCACAGCTGCGCCGCCACCGCGACGCGTCACCTTCGCTGCAGGGCAGCCGAAGTTGATGTCAATGTGGTCGACGATGCCGTTGTCGGCGAGTCGTGCCGCGGCTTCTCCCATCATCACCGGGTCGGATCCGTACAACTGCAGGCTGCGTGGTGACTCATCGGCCGCAAAGGTGACCATTCGCTGCGTGCGGGCGTTGCCGTGGACGAGAGCGGTGGCCATGACCATCTCGTTCACGTAGACGAGTCCAGGCCCGAACTCGCGGCACAGTGCACGGAACGGAGCGTTGGTGACTCCCGCCATCGGCGCGAGAACCACGGGTGGCGACACCGTGTGACGGCCGAGTTGCAGCGCCGCCGTCACCGGTGATCCCTTCCGGGGGCGGCACGGTTCGTTCGCACCGTGTCGGCAACGAGGGCGAGGTTCGGAACGGCCCCGATTTCGAGACCCGACGGTCCGTGGTCGCGCAGGCGGTACCACCCGGCGGCGGCGATCATTGCGGCGTTGTCAGTGCACATCGCACGACTCGGCAGGGCGACACGGAAACCCTCGGCTCGTGCGAGACGGTCAACCTCGCTGCGCAGCAGCGTGTTCGCAGCGACACCACCGCCGAGGACGACGCTGCGAGCCCCGGTGTCGCGCGCGGCGCGCATCAACTTGGTGGCCAACACGTCGACGACCGCGGCCTCGAAACTTGCAGCGACGTCGTCGGAGGCAACGTCGGAATTTTTGCGGACGTGGTTCATCACCGCCGTCTTCAATCCACTGAAGGAGAAGTCGTATCCGTCGTGCAGCATCGCACGGGGAAAGTCGACCGACCGTGGGTTGCCCCTCCGGGCGGCACGGTCGATTGCCGGCCCACCCGGGTATCCGATGTTGAGGAAGCGGGCGATCTTGTCGAAAGCCTCTCCCGCGGCATCGTCGATTGTGGCACCGAGCAGGTGGTAACTGCCGGGCGCGTCCATGGACAACAACAGCGTGTTGCCACCCGACACGAGCAGCACCACCGCGGGAAATTCGAGATTGGGGTCGTCGAGCAGCGCCGCATAGAGGTGCGCCTCGAGGTGGTTCACTGCGACGAGCGGTCGGTCGAGAGCGAACGCCGTGGCCTTGGCGACCGCGACGCCGACGAGAAGTGCGCCAATGAGACCCGGACCGATGGTGACGGCAACCGCGTCGATGCGCTCCGGGTCCACACCCGCGGTGTCGAGTGCCTCGTTGATGACCGGACGAATGAGTTCAAGGTGTGCACGGCTGGCGATCTCGGGCACGACGCCACCGAACTTCGCATGTGCGTCGATTTGACTGGAGACGACCGACGACAACACGTCGGTGCCTCCCATCACGATGGAGGCAGCGGTTTCATCACAGCTCGTTTCGATGCCGAGAACCACCGTTGATTCATCGACGCGAGGCGGAGGGATCATTGGACCATTCCCTTGACGGCAAGACGACGCTCGTCTTCAATTGCGCGCAGGCGATGTGCGTGGTCGGGTGACCCGAGTTCGTGACACCACATGACGATCGCATCCTCGACGTTTTCGTAGTACTTGCGGCGCACGCCCGCGGGTACAAAACCGAAACGGGAGTACAGCGCCCGTGCGGCGGTGTTGCTGGCGCGCACCTCGAGCGACATTCCCTGGCAACCGTTCTCACGGGCCTTCCAACACAGTTCGAGCAGCAACTCGGTCGCAATTCCACACCGCTGCCATTCGGGGTCGACTGCGATGTTCGTGACGTGTGCGTCGTCCGGGGTGAAGAGAATGCCGGCGTAGCCAACGACGCGATCCTCTATGCTGCCGACGATGTAGTAGCGCTCGCCACGTTTCACGAGATCGAATTCGGAGGTGAAGACTCCGATGGTCCACGGTCGTGGGTAGACAACCTCCTCGATCGACATGATGCGACGCAGGTGCCGCCTCCGCATGATTTCGATGTCGAGAACAGGGCTCATCGCGTCACCCAGTTGATTTCTGCATCGGGTGGTCGCAGGTACAGCGGCTCGATACCGTCGCCGATCGCGCCCGACTCGACCCGTGACGCGGCGAGCCGCAACAACGTCGTGGCCTGCGGAACGTTCGGGTCGAATGCAAACACCTCGAGACCCGACCGCATTCCCATACGCGTGGTCTCCGCGCAGGTGGCGAGCTGCTCGGCGTAGCGCGATGCGCCGGTACCGACGACAAGTGCCCGTTGGCCACGGTCCATGATGTCTTCAAGAAGTTCGGCCACATCACCCACCCGCGGACGACGCACCTCTTCCAGTGGATTCGTCGAGGAAAAATTGTTCCGAAACATCGACCAATACACCTGGCTGCGGCGGGCATCGAGCACGGGTAGCACGATGTCCGCATCGTCGACGTCGAGCGGTGACGCGGCGTGCGCTCCGTGAGCGACGATGCCGAGACTGTCGATGCCCACGACGGGGATCTCGGCGAGGTCGGCAAGGGTCTGCGCGGTCGCCAAACCCACCCGCATTCCGGTGAAAAGACCCGGACCGACGTCGACCGCGATCGCGCTCAAATCATGCACCGTCATGCCAAGGTTGCCGAGGAGCATCGACACTGCCGGTACCAGCGCCTCGACGTGGCGGCGTTCGCTTGCGACACAGAAAGCGGCGTCGATGCGCATCGCATCGCCGATCGCCACGCTCACCTGTTCGGTCGCAGTGTCGATTGCGAGAATCTTCACAGGCCGCTCCAGTCGTCGACCATGTGGCCGGCAAGGGCGCCGCGCAGCTTCTCCCAGCGCGCGTCCCACCGACGTCCCACGGGTCGCAGTGCAAAGTCGCGTTCGTCGTCGTCCTCGCCGACTGCGACGCGGACCTCGAGATGGTCACCGATCACGTCGTCACCGACGTCACCCCATTCGACGAGTACGACGCCGCTGCGGGCCAGTTCGTCGATGGTGAGATCCTCGATTTCATCGGTGCGCGACAGCCGGTAGAGGTCGACGTGGTGCACCTTGATCGCGTCGCCGGCGTAGGTGTGCACGAGGTTGAAAGTGGGTGACGTGACGGATTCGGTAACGCCAAGGGCCGCTGCGGCCGACTTCGTGAATGCGGTCTTACCCGAGCCCATCTCTCCCGCAAGAACGACGATGTCGCCGGTACGAAGAAAACGGGCGATGACGCGGGCAATGTCCGCGGTGTCGTCGAGGTTGTCGGCATGCAGGTACATCGTGAATCGCCAGTGCTACACGCTACGGGTGTAACGCCTCGGTACACGTGGACCGATGCCACAGGTGATTTCGTAGCCGATCGTGTCGAGAGCCCGCGCCAAGTCCTCGGTCCCGATGCACTCGACACCCTGCGTCCCGAACAGCACGGCCTCGTCGCCCACTGCGATCTCGTCGTCGCCACAATCGACCATGAGTTGGTCCATTGTCACGACACCGATGATCGGCCGCCGCTTTCCCCCAATCAGCACCTCGCCACCTTGCGACCACAGCCGTCGCGGTACACCGTCGGCATAACCGATCGGGAGCGTCGCAATCGTCGTGGGCGATGCCGCAACGAATCGGTGGCCGTACGAGACGCCTTCGCCCTCTGCTAGACGTTGTACGCGTGACACCCGCGCATGGAGCGTCATCACTTGGACCAGGTCTCCGCAGTGGTCGACCACACCGTCGCCCGGGATGATCCCGTACGTCGCGATGCCTGCGCGGATGAAATCCCGTCGCTCGGCCGGCATCGACATCGCGCCGGCGGAATTGACGGCATGCACCGCAATCGACGGATCCATCGGGCCGAGCGCATCGAGAACTGCAGCGAAACGCCGCGACTGCACGGCGTTCGCCGGGTGCCCCGGAGTGTCTGCGGCGGCGAAATGCGTGTAGACACCGGCCAGTCGCAGCGCGTCTGCATTGTCGGTGATCTTTGTGACGAGCGCGGGGACATCGGCGGGGTCGGCGCCCACACGGTGCATTCCGGTGTCCACCTTTACGTGGACGTCGAGAGGCTCACCACCATGGCGGCGAACAGCTGCGGCCAGCGCCTCGACGTACTCCGTGCGGTACACGGTCGCGGTCAAGCGGTGGCGCACGATGTCGATGATCTCATCGAGGGGCTGTTCGGAGAAGATGAGAATGGGTGCTTCAACACCGGCGTCACGGAGCTCGGTTCCCTCGGCCGTGATTGCGACGCACAGCCCGTCGACCCCCGCCGTCACCGCCGCATGCGAAACGGGAACCGCACCGTGGCCGTAGGCGTCGGCCTTCACCACCGCCCACACCCCGGATGGGGCGACCATGCGCTTCAGCACCGTGATGTTGTGCGCGTACGCGTCAAGGTCGACCGTCGCCCATGCCCAACGTGTCGGGTGGTCAGTCATGGTGGTTCAGCTCCGCGATGAGATCGCTGGCGACGACTCCCTCGTTGGGCAAGTCGCGCAGTGTCGACGCATGGACGAAAGCTCCCGCCGCGGCCGCCTGCAATGGCGCTGCCCCGCGCGCGAGATGTGCCGTAACGATGCCGGTGAGCACGTCGCCCGAACCCGCGGTGGCGAGACGTTCATCCCCCGATTCGACCAACAGGACGTCACCCGAAGGGTCGGCAACGACCGTTGTCGAACCTTTCAACAGCACGACGGCCCCGAGTTCGGCCGCCGCTGTGCGTACGGCGGAGATACGGTCCGCCCCCGGAAGAGCCCCGACGAGCGAACTGAATTCTCCGTCATGAGGCGTGAGAATCGTGGCGGCGCGGCGACGGGAGATGACATCGGCAGCGCGGCCATGTCGTCCGTCGCGCGACGTGCCGAGAAGCTGGAGTCCGTCGCCGTCGATGACGATTGGGCACGGACAGCCAACGACGAAGTCGATGAACTCATCGACGAGTTCATCACCCCGACCGATACCGGGTCCGATGAATGCGGCGGCAAATCTTTCGATATCGGCCAGTCCGGCCCGCGCCCAACCCTCACTCGGAAACGGGCGGTGTACGACCTCGGTCGGTACGTCGACGTCACCTGCGACACCAACGCACGAAAGGTGCACGACGCCGGCTCCTGCGCGGTAGGCGGCTGCGCACGCGAGTCTTGCCGCACCCAACATTCCTCGGCTTCCCGCGATTGCACGCACACCGGTGTTCCACTTGTGAGCGGATGCCGCACGGCGCGGAACCCATGCCACAACGTCGCCCTGGTCGACGACGGCGAGCATACGCACATCGATATCGACTCCACGCTGCACGTCGAGACCAATATCGACAACCGAAACTTCACCAGCGATGCTGCGACCCGGTTCGAGAACGAGCCCCGGCTTCAATGCGCCGAAGGTGACGGTTGCGGTGGCCCGCGGGGGCGAACCGTGCGCGACCCCCGTCAGCGCATCGATGCCGCTCGGGATGTCGACCGCAAGAATCGGAGCCCGTGTCGTCGGCGCGAAGTATTCACCCCTGAACCCGGTTCCGTACGCGGCATCGATGACGAGGTCGCAGTCCGCGAGGCGCATCGGCGCCCGCTCGGCATCGAACACCACGACGCGCGCGCCGCGTTCCTCGAGGCGCCGTGCGGCGATCCGACCGTCGGTGCCGTTGTTTCCCTTGCCGGCCACGACGACGACGCGGCGGCCGTAGGTACCACCCATCATCAGCCGTGCGGCATGCGCAATGGCGTGACCGGCCCGTTCGACGAGTACGTCGACCGAGACGCCGCTGTTCGCATCGACATGGCGCATCTGCTCGGGCGTGAGGACCGGCTGCACGCTGACAGCGTACGGGTCAGAGTGCCGCGACGACCGCGATCGCGACCGATTCGGTGTGACTGAGCGACAGATGCCAGCCGCTCACGCCGCGGTCGGTGGCGAGTGCAGCCGCACGACCCGAAATGACGAGTTCGGGCGCCCCGGACTGCGCCTTGCGCACCCACACATCGTGAAAGTCGAATGCGCCGAGACCCACACCGAGCGCCTTCATCGTCGCCTCACGCACGGCGAACCGCGCCGCGAGGGTTGCCGCATCGTTGCCGCGCTCGACGGCGAGCGAGATCTCTTCGTCGGTGAACAACCTCTGCCGCATCGATGGAGTTCGTTCGAGGGCCGAACGAAATCGCGCCACGTCGACCGCGTCGACACCGATTCCCTTCATCGCGCGCGCCAGCGATCGGCGGCCTCGGAGATCGGTGAGATGAGCGCATCGGCGACACCGAGATGAGCGAGCAGGTCGTCGCGAAACTCGTTCTCGGTCTCCTTCACCCAGTCGACGAGTCGGTTGTAACGGTCGTCGTAGCCCTTGAGGACGCTCTTCATCGCTACCGCGTCGAGCGTCGGATGGAAAGTGACGTGCAACAGCGTAATGCCCGTGGTTTCACCCACCTTCACTTCGGGAACGAGGATGACGGTACGACCATCCGAACGGCCACGCGTCACGAACACTTCTTGGTCTCGCGCGACACGGTGTTTCGTACCAACGAGCGTTGCGGTTCCGTCGACGCGTGACTTGAGGTCCTTCGACAAGCCGCCGCGGTCGATGATCGTGATCGTCGCATCGTCAGATGATCCACCTTCGACGCGGTAACGGGTGAAACCGTTGACGCTGACGACCGCCGCATCGAGGTCGGCGAGAATCTTGAGTGTCCGGTACGTGAGCCGGTCACGCGAGGCACCGGCCGATACCACCGCCTGCACGAGCGCGCGGTCCATCAGTCCCTCGTCGCTGCGAGAGATGCCGACGGTGACGGTCTTTGCCTGGTGACGGATCGCGTCGATGGGCCGCGTCAATTCGTCGATGGCGCGCGTCAGGGCTTCGGTGAGGTCGTCGAGAAGAACCGCCGGCGTGACGACCTTGCCCGACTGGCGCTGGTACGAGTCGAGCGGATTGCGCGACGACAGATCGGCAAGCACCGAACTCAGACGCACGGCGGTCGAGGCCTCGAGGGTGCCGTCGTACTGGCCGGTCAGGAGTGCGTCACGGAACCGCGCCGTCGCCGGTGTGACCGCTTGGCTGACCGTCGACACGAGCGTCGCCGCATCGTCATGGGTTGAAACGACGTCGCGGATCGTCTCGCGCACTTCACGCAGCGGTCGCGCGGTCGCGTCGATGGCGAGGGCGGCTTCGTATCCGAAGAGGTGGCCGACCATCGCAGAGAGAATGAACGCAACCGACTGGTCGACTTCGGGCACCGTGAGCACCGCGCTCGCGGCGTCGAAGCGCTGTTCCCCCTCGGTTGCCACGACGATGGGGGTCGCCTTGTGCGCTCGGTAGATGGCGATTTCCTTGGCGACATCCGATGCGGTGCCGCCCTCGAGTCCGGCGGCGCAAACAAGAATCAATGGTTCGCACGACAGATCGATGTGCTTCTTGTCCTCGGTGATGTCGCAGGAGATCGACTTGTAACAGAGCTCGGACAGTTTGATGCGCACCTCATGTGCTGCCACCGCATTGCCGCCGTTGCCCACGACGGCCCAATAGCGCTTGGCCGGCGCGTGGCGACGAGCGGCGTCGGCGATGGCAGGACGCTGGTCGATGACGGCGCGCATCGCGTCAGGAACGCGGCGCAATGAGCCCAACACCCTGCTGCGCAGCTGTGGGGATCCGAGGTTTGCCGCGTCGCTGATCGCGCACGACAACAATGCTCCGGCTGCGACCTGCGCGTAGAACGCCTTCGTGCTCGCCACACTCATTTCGATGTCGCGACCGTCCGATGTGTAGAGGACGCCGTCCGAGCGCAGAACGAGATCGCTGTTGCGGCGGTTGACGATTGCAACCACCCTGGCGCCACGACCGCGTGCCAGGTCGACGGTGCGATTCGTGTCGGTGGTTGTTCCGCTCTGGCTGACGGCAACGACGAGCGTGTCACTCATGTCGGGACTGAGACCGAATCCCGAGAACTCGGTTGCCGTGAGTGCATCGACGTCGATGGCATCGCCCGTGAGGGCGACGAGCAGCGACACCATGCTGCTGCCCGCGACTGCCGCCGTGCCCTGGCCGATGATGCGGATGCGCCTGATCTTTCCTTCGGCGAGTTCACGGCGCAGGACACCCGGGAAGACCTCCTCGTCGAGGTCGGCGACGACGAGGCCTTCGCGGTCGTGGACTCGTCCACGGATTGTCTTGCGGAAACTTTCGGGCGCCTCGAGGATTTCCTTCAACAAGAAGTGCGGTGCATCACCGCGGTCGATGTCGCGCGTGGTGACGCCCGCCGAGGTGACATCCGCATCGGTGACGGGGGCTGCCGTGCCGTCGTAGAGAAAGCGGTTCATCCCCGCGAGTCGACCCGCTGCGGTCGCGCGCAGTTCGATGATTTCGCCCCGCTCGCCGTCCATCCGCACGAGTGAGGTCGTCTCTTCGACGGTTCCGTACGGTTCGCTCGCAACGATGAAGGAATCCTCGGCAAGGCCGATGCACATTCCCTGACCACTCCCCCGCAGAGCGAGCATTACGCGGTCGGGTTCGCCCGCCGACACGGTCGCGATCGCAACGGACCCCTCGAACTGTGTCACGGTCGCGACGAACGCATCTTTCAGATCGACACCGTCACGCAATTGGCGCGCCACGAGGCTGGGGATGACCTTGGCGTCGGTGGTGATCGGCTCCGCGACGCTGATCCCGTGTTCGACCTTCAGGTCGGCGTAGTTGTCGACGTCACCGTTCAGCACCGCAAGAACCAGCGGTGACGGACGATCGACCTCTTCGCCGGTGACGGGGTGTGCGTTCGGTTCGGAAATGATGCCGACGCTCGCCCACCGGGTATGGCCGATCAATGTGACGCGCGCTCCCGGCTGGGCGAGAACGTGACGCAGCACGTCGTCATCGAGGACTTGCTTACGAATGGCGCGGGTGTTGTCACCCAACTCCCCGATCTCGGCGGCGGCCTTGTAGACGAAGGTCCACACGTCGTTGGTGACGCGCAACGAACGCGAAACGAACAGCGGATCGTCGCAGCGATCGGCCCAGGTGACGCCGGCAGGCAAACGATCCGAGGTCAACCCGTGACCCCACACAACGACACCGATACCGGCCGAGTCGCGGCCCCGTACCTCCATGCGGTCGATTGCCGAGAGCGCCTGCTGGATCGCAAGGTATCCATCGAGCGCACCGGGCGTCGCCTGCAGTCCGGCCAATGCCTCGACCTCGCGCGCGGTGCGTAGCCGGTCGTTGCGCAACGACCACAGGACGTCCTTCACCGCTGCGATGGCCTCGGCCGAGGCCTCGATGGCGTGAGCGTCGTCGGCTGCCTCGAGGTCAGACTCGATCGCCGCGAGTATCGGCAGCATTGCCGCAACGGAGGCGTTGATACCAGCAACGAGTTCGCGGTTGCCGACGAGCGCCCGCACACCGGGTTCGCCCTTCAGCAGGGTGTCGGCTGTAGCGAGGGCGCGTGCGGCTTCGCCGACACGCGACGCGTCACGCTGTTCGAGGAGGCGACGACCGTCGTCGAGCGCACCGAGCACTACGTCACGTTCGGGTGCGGGGCGGTCTGCCCTGCGGCTGAGCACGCAGATGATGCCGCACATGGTGGAAGTTTACCCCTGCTCGGTACGGGCCGTGTCGGCAATACGCTCGGCGATTCGTTCTGCGTGGCGTCGGGCTGTTGCATCATCGTGCGCTTCGACCATCACGCGGACGAGGGGCTCGGTGCCGCTCGGGCGCACGAGAACGCGGCCAGCATCACCGAGTTCAGCTTCCACCTCGCGCACGACATCGCCACATGCATCCACCGCAGACGTGGCATCACCGGTCACTTTCACGTTGACCAACACCTGTGGGTACGACGTCATCACCGAAGTGGCCAACTGCGCAAAGGTCTCATTGCGTCGGCTGAGCATGTCGATCAGTTCGACTGCCGCCAGCAAGCCGTCGCCGGTGGTTGCCCGTGAGCGGTGAATGATGTGACCGCTCTGTTCGCCGCCGAGCACCGCGCCACTGCGCTCGAGTTCGACGAGAACAGACCTGTCACCCACGGCCGTGGTGTGCACCGTGATACCTGCTGCCTTCATGGCCCGGTGGAAACCGATGTTGCTCATCACGGTCACGACAACCGCATTGTTTGTGAGGAGATCGCGGGACTTCAAGTCGAGTGCCGCCAGCGCGATGAGATGGTCACCATCGACCACGACGCCCTCGTTCGTTGCAGCGATCAGTCGATCACCGTCACCGTCGAATGCAATCGCCATGTCGCACGCGTGTTCGCGAGCGATCGCCGCGACGTTCCCGGGGTGCGCGGCCCCGCACGCCACGTTGATGTTCGTACCGTCGGGTGATGCATTGACGACGTGCGCGTCGAGGCCAAGCCGAGCGAAGACTCGTGACGCCACGGTACTCATGGCCCCGTTCGCGCAATCGACGACGACACGCGTTCCCGTACGCACGGACATTCCAGCGGCACATACGTGGTCGACGTACGCGTCGAGACCAACCGAACCGTCATCGGTGGCCGGTTCGACGTATCGTTCACTCGTCGATACCAACTGCTCGTAGACGCTCTGGATCGCGCGTTCCTCGTCATCACTCAACTTCGTTCCGCCTTCGCGGAAGAACTTGAGCCCGTTGTCGGTGTACGGATTGTGCGAGGCCGTCACGACCGCGCCCGCACAACCGTGGTGCTGGGCGAGAAATGCGACCGCAGGAGTCGGTGCCATGCCGACGAAGTCGACGTCGACCCCCTCGAGACGAAATCCCTCGGCGACGGCCCGTGCGAGACCGGGGCTCGATTCACGTGGGTCGTGGCCGACAACGACCCGTGAACAGCGCAACGCCCGCGCGGCCGCGCGGGCGAAGAACTGGACAGCACTCGGTGTGATCTCGCGATGTGCCACACCGCGGACACCGTCGGTGCCGAACTTCAACAAGTCGACCCGACGCTTTGACTCAGCGCTTGGTGAACTGGGGCGCCTTGCGGGCCTTCTTCAGGCCGTACTTCTTGCTTTCCTTGCGACGCGAGTCGCGGGTGAGCAGACCGGCCTTCTTCAGTGCAGGACGCAGTTCGCCGTCGAGTTCGACGAGTGAACGTGCAATCGCCATGCGCAGCGCACCGGCCTGGCCGTTCACGCCACCACCGTGGATGGTCGCGTCGACGTCGTAGACCGTTTCGGTGCTGGTAACGCGCAGCGCCTCGGCAACCACCATGCGCTGGGTTGCCATCGGGAAGTAATCCTCGAAGGTACGACCGTTGACGGTGACGACGCCCGTTCCTGAGCGCAGCCGAGCGCGGGCGACGGATTCCTTGCGGCGTCCGGTGGTCTGGGTGAGCGGCTGGGTTGCCACGTTGTCTCCTTGGTCCTGTGTCGTTCTTCGTGTGTCGCTGCTCAGCGAGCAGCAGCCTTCTTCAGCACGACGGGCGCCGGCTGTTGGGCGGAGTGCGGGTGATCGGGACCGGCGTACACCTTCAGCTTGGTGACCATCTGTCGGCCGAGCGGGCCTGTTGGCAACATGCCGGCGATCGACATACGCAGTGCCTCGGCGGGCTTGCGGTCGAGCAACTGCTGATACGACTCGCTCTTCATGCCGCCCGGGTAACCCGAGTAGCGGTACACCATCTCACGGTCGGCCTTGCCCGAGGTGAGAACGACCTTGTCGGCATTGACGATGACGACGTGGTCACCGGTGTCGATGTGCGGAGCAAAGATCGGCTTGTGCTTGCCGCGCAGCAAACGGGCGGCCTCGGTGCAGAGGCGACCGAGCACCATGCCATCGGCATCGATGACGTGCCATGCGCGCGTGATTTCGGAAGCTTTCGGAGAATAGGTACCCATGGGATCTCTTTCGGCCCTGCGCCGACTGCGACAAGGGGCTCTAGAAGGATAAGGGGTCAGGCGGGAAAATCGGCACGCGCCGCACCCACGAGAACCCCCTCCAGCCATGCCTCGACCCGCCGGGCAAAGGCCTCAGCGGAGTGCCGCTCATCGGCCCGCTCGCGACAGCCCCGACGGGACAGCGTTCCGACCCGGGCCAGCCCATCGGCGAGTACGGCTACGTCGTCGGCAGCGACGAGAAATCCCGTCTCTCCATCATCGACGACCTCGGTCGGGCCACCCCTGCGGTAGGCGACGACGGGCAAGCCGCAGGCCATGGCCTCGACCGCGACGTTGCCGAACGCCTCGACCCACTTTGGTGCCATCACGAGCGCCGCACACTCCCCGATCTGCGAGCGCAGGGAAACCGGGTCGACGAAACCCCTGTACGTCAGCGAACCGGCCGGCATCGCATCGAGAGCCCTTGCCCATTCGTCGGCATCCTGGAGAAGGCCCCATACATGCAACGGCCTGCCCACGAGTGCGCACGCACGCGCCGCGTCGACAAGCCCCTTTTCCGGTGAAACACGTCCGACGAATGCCACGCGACCGTCGGCGTGGGGCCGTTCGACGAACCTGCATGCCTCGACGTCGATTCCACCGCCGACGACTGTCGCCACGGCGCCGCACCCGTACGTCGCAGCCTGCGTGCGGGTGTGCATTGCAACGGTTGCCGGCGCCTGACGCAGAACCGTGTCGATCGCTGCATCCATCGCGTCGGTGAGTGAGCCCATCGACACGAGGTGTCCGACCGGGCGTTCCACGTCGGCCGAACACACGAAGGGAAGTTCGTCGTAGGAGAGATTGAGCACGATGTCGAAGTTCTTGGCGAGTAGACGAACCGTCGTCCACATGTTGGCAAGCACCGAACCGTCGTGCGTGGCGATCACCGTCGAACGATCCTGCAACTGCATCGATGCCTGGGGTCTTCCCTCGACGCAGTACATCGGCACGCCAACGGGTTGCGAACCCGCAGGTGCAACCACTTCGACGCGGTGACCGAGCGCGGTGAGACCCTGCACGATGGTGCGCAGCGTGACCTCGACTCCCCCACCGACACCCGATCCGATGGGCCCGACGGGGGTCGACATGACGAGCACCGAGAACGGTGCGGTCATTCGGGGTAGCCAACTTCCATGAGACAAAGACCGTGTGGCGGTGCGATCTGCCCGGCCATCGCACGGCTGGACGCACGCAGGATGCCCGTCATCTCACCGGCGCGACGACGGTGCATGCCGACCTCGACCAGCGTGCCGACGATCGCCCGAACCATCTGCTGACAAAACGCATTCGCACGAATTTCGAAGTGCAACATGCCCTCGCCCGCATCGCTCCACCGTGCACTCATGACCCGCCGCACCATCGATGGTTCGGGGGCATCCTTGCTGGGGCCCGACTGTTTGGGTCGACGGCAAAAGGCAGAGAAATCGTGTTCACCGATGAACGCGTCGGAGCCGAGTTGCATTGCGCGAAGATCGAGCGGTGTCGTCACGTGCCACGATGTCGCCGATTCGAACGGGTTCCCGGTCGACGTGTTCAGCACCCGATACCTGTAATGGCGCCACAGCGCCGAGAAACGAGCATCGAAGTCGTCGGCCGTCCAGCGCACATCGCGCACGACGACGTGCGGTTCAAGCATCGAGTTCAGGCTTTTCGCGATCTTGTCAAGGTCGTGTTCAGCGGGGAGTACGAAGCTCACGACCTGTCCCCACCCGTGCACTCCCGCGTCGGTGCGTCCGGCACCGGTCAGTACCACGTCGTATCCGGTGATGCGACGCAAGGCATCCGTCAACGTGCCCGCAACTGTGGGAACGCCCGGGCTGATTGCGAAACCGTGGTACGGCTCTCCGTGATAGGCGACAACGAGACGGGCCCGCCTGACGGCGGGCCCTGGCGATTCTGTGTTCATGTGCAAAAGGCGCGCCGCGCCGCCGGCTCTAGACCAGCTCGATGCGCGCCATCGGTGCATTGTCACCGTGACGCTCACCCAGTTTGAGGATGCGCGTGTAACCGCCGTTGCGGGTGGCGTAACGCGGGGCCACTTCGTTCACCAGTTTGTTCGTCATTTCCTTGTCACCGAGGTAACCCTGAATCTGACGGATGCGGTGGATGCGGAGTGGTGATTCTTCGCCGGCCTTCTTTGCCTTCGTGATGAGTTTTTCCGCGATGGGTCGCAGCGCCTTGGCCTTGGCCTCGGTTGTGACGATTCCCTCGGCTGCGAACAGCGATGCGGCAAGGTTCGCCATCAGCAGACGCTGGTGGGCGGCACTACCACCGAATCGCTTCGACTTCTTGGGTGTTGCGGGCATGACGAATCCTTGTCTACGTCTACGGAGTGTGTATTACGGGCGCAGCGACAGGCCGCGCTCGTCGAGCTTGGCGATCACTTCGTCGAGGCTCTTCTGGCCGAAGTTGGTGATGTTGAGCAAGTCGTCGTAGCTCCTCATCAGCAGCTCGCCGATGGTGTTGACCTGCGCACGCTTGAGACAGTTGCGCGGACGCTCGGAGAGATCGAGATCTTCGATCGCCAGGTCGAGGTCGGGCGAGCCGATGTTCGCGCCGATGACTTCGCCCAGTTCCAAGCCCTGCGGCGCATCGGAGAGACTGGCCACGAGGTCGACGAGCGCGCGCAACGTTGCACCGGCCGAAGACAGCGCCTCGCGCGGTTCGATGCTGCCGTCGGTTTCGATGTCGAGAACGAGACGTTCGTAGTTCGTCGACTGCTCGACGCGTGTGGGCTCGATGTCGAACATGACGCGACGCACGGGCGAGAAAATCGCATCGATCGGGATGACACCGATGACACGGTTCTCGGACTCACGATCGCTCGACACGTAGCCGCGGCCGCGCTCGACGGTGAGGTCGATGGCAAGGTGGCCCTTCGCGTTCAGCGAGGCGATCTTGACCTGCGGGTTGAGAATCTCGACACCGGCAGGAAGCGCGATGTCGGCAGCCGTGATGTCGACGGGGCCCTTTTTGTCGAGGCGCAGCACGACCGGCTCGTCACTCTCGGACACGATGACGACATCCTTCAGGTTGAGGATGATCTCGGTGATGTCCTCGGCGATGCCTTCGATTGTGTCGAACTCATGGAGCGCGGCATCGAAATGCACCGTCGTGATGGCCGATCCGGGGATCGACGACAGAAGCGTGCGACGCAACGAGTTGCCGATCGTGTGGCCGAATCCGGGCTCGAGCGGACCGACCGCGAAACGCTGACGGTTGTTCTCGGGTTCGCCAATTGCTTCGACCGTTGGGCGCTGGATGACGAGCATGCTGCTCTCCTTCGGATTTCTGGGGAATTACTTCGAGTACAGCTCGACGATGAGCTGTTCGCGGACGGGGATATCGATGTGTTCGCGCTGGGGCAGGTCACGCACGGTGACTTCCTTGCCGCCGTCACCGCTTTCGAGCCACCCCACGACGGAGCGGTCGAGCACGTCAATGTTGTGCTGGATGACGATCATGTTCCGTGCCTTCTGGTTGAGGCTGATCTTCATGCCTTTCTTCACGGTGAACGACGGAATGTTCACGCGCTTACCGTTGACGAGAACGAGGCCGTGGCTCACGAATTGGCGGGCCTGAGGACGAGTGCTCGCCCAGCCCGCGCGGTAGACGATGTTGTCGAGACGCTGCTCGAGGAGACGCAACAGGTTCTCACCTGTCGGACCAGCGAGACGGTTTGCCTCGTCATAGGTCTTGCGAAACTGGCGCTCGAGGACGCCGTAGATGTACTTCGCCTTCTGCTTTTCCTGCAACTGGGCGAGATACTCGCTGCCGGCATTGCGACGCCGGGTGCGACCGTGGTGTCCCGGGGGGAACGGACGACGATCAAGGGCTTTCGTACCCTTTTCATTCTCGTAGATGTTGACGTTGAGGCGACGCGAGATGCGCACCTTGGGTCCGGTGTAACGAGCCATGACTCAGGCCCTCCGACGCTTGGGCTGACGGCAACCGTTGTGCGGCACCGGGCTGACATCCTTGATTCCTGACACCTCGATGCCGGTGTTCTGGATCGAACGCAGCGCGGTGTCACGACCCGAACCCGGGCCCTTCACGTGCACTTCGGCGCGACGCAGGCCCTGCTCTATCGCAGCGCGCGCAGCCTTTTCGGCAGCAAGCTGCGCAGCGAACGGTGTCGACTTGCGTGAGCCCTT
>SXZT01000061.1 GCA_005787785.1 Actinomycetota bacterium | reverse complement strand
GTTCGCGTTCAGCAGGTCGGAACGCTCCATGCCGTCCGTGCGCGGCATTGCGCCGACAAGAAGGGCTACGTCGGCGTCACCGAAGGCGACGTCGGCCTTGTCGGTGCAGACCACGTCGACGAGCGGGCTGAATGCGCAGTCGTCGAGTTCCATCTTCACGCCCTCGAGCGCACCGAGAGCCGGCGTGATTTCGAGCAGCTGGAGAATGACCGGGGTCTCGGGCCCGAGCATTGCGCCCGAAGCGATACGGAAAAGAAGGCTGTAGCCGATTTGGCCTGCTGCGCCTGTGACGGCGACTCGTACGGGGGATGTCATGGGGGCAAAGCGTAGGGCGGGCCTAGTCCCCCGCCCCAATCGTCGTTGCGGTTGTTGTGGTGGGAACGGGTACGAGAGGCCGGCCAAGAGCCGCCATGACCGCCTCGGTGTAGGCGACCTGGCCCCTCGGTCGCAGGTGGGTTTCGTCGTCGTAGACCCAATCGGGGTTGGGGTCGACGAGCAGTTTCCAATCGACGACGGTCACGTTCGGAAACTTGTCGGGAAGCGCACGGATGAGGGTGTTGTTGCCCTCTTCCCACTTGTGGTTGGGCACCGCGTTGGTGAGAACCACGACTCGGTCGACGTCGGTGAGTGCGGTGAAGATCGCGTCCATGGTCTCTGCCGTCGTGCCGCTGTTCGTGCCCAAGTGGATGATCACGTTGTCGCCGAGTGACCCGATCGACTTCACGTAGTTGACGATCTCGAGCGCGGCCTTGAAGGGACGGCTCTTCTTCGCATCGACGGTGATTCCGTACTTCGACAATTCCGGCGCCGCGCCGAGCATCACGGAGTCACCGATTGCCAACACGTCGATGCGGGCTGCGGGCAGGGTCGTTGGTGCGGCTGCGACGGACGTCGAGGACTGCACATCCGATGTCACGGGTTGTGTCGTGACTGTCGGTCGAGTGAGAACGTCGGTCGTCGCATTCTCTGCATCGACGAGGCTCTGGCTGATTGCGTCGAGTCGGAGCTTCGCCGTCGACAGATTGACGATGGCGAACACCGGGAAGGCAGCGACAACAACCCCGGCCGCGACCATGCGCGTGCGGTGACGACGGCGTTCGGGTGTTTCTGCCCCGCGCCACGAACGCAACCACCGCGAGAAGTTGCCCTTGCGCACGGGTGTTTCGATGAGTCGGTACGACAGCTCGGTGATGACGAGGGTGATCGCCATCAAGCCGAGGAACTGCGGCATCGTCAGCTCCTTGCCGGCGAGCTTTCGCGAGAATTGGAAGATCACCCAGTGGTACAGGTACAGCCCGTAGGAACGCTGGCCGACCCATGCGAACAGTGGGTTCCCCAGAACGACACGACCGAGCACCGCCGTCGGGTGCGTGACCGCGGCGATCACCGCAACCGACGCGAGTCCGACGAGAAAAAAACCACCGCGGTAGAGCAGGTCGTAGCCGCGCGCGCCCTCTTCGGTTCCGGCGACGACGTTCTGGAAGCGCCACATCATCACACCGAGACCGGCGAGGCCGATCAAGCCGACGATGTCGAGTGCCGCACCTCGGCTGGCGATGCGTGCACGTGCCACCGACCACGGACGCCACCAGATGGCGAGCGCAGCACCGATGAACAAACCACCCATGCGCGTGGTGGTCGAGAGGTAGGCGAAGTCGATGCGCGACACGTCGCGGCCGAGGAACGAGAAATACTGATTCGGAGTCTGGGCAATGTCACCCACCGGGCCGGAGCGGTAGATCCACCCGCACAGAACGGCGATACCGACGGAAGCCAGCAGGAACAGCAGTCCGACCACGGGCATTCGCCGCTTGGCGACCTTCGTGACGACGAGCATGAGAAGCGGCCACAGCAGGTAGAACTGCTCTTCCACCGCCAACGACCAGAGGTGGCGCAAGGGCACGTAGCCGAAGTCGCTGAAATACGAACTGCCGGTGTGCACCTGGAACCAGTTCGTGACGTAGGTGAATCCCGCGACGACATCGCCGCGCAGGTTCCCCAGTTCATCACGTCGAAAGATGGCGACATATACGGTCACGCCGACGAGCAGCGTCCACAGCGCGGGCAACAGACGTCGTGCGCGGCGCAGCCAGAAGTCGCGCAGATTGATGCGCCCGTTGCGCGTCGACTCGGCCAGCAACAGCAGCGTGATGAGATACCCGCTGATGACGAAGAACACCTCGACACCGAGGAAGCCACCCCGCAACCACGAATGATTCGCGTGGTAGAAGATCACCGCAACGACGGCGATGGCCCGCAGGCCGTCGAGGCCCGGCAAGTATGGAACCACCGCGCGGGCGCGGATTTCGGCAGTGGAATCCTGTGCGGGAGGCACGGACTGCGAGGGTGCGGCGTCCGACATCGAACCGGGCCCTACGAGACCGGCAGACCCAGGTTGGCGTAGATCTCGCGGGTCGCGGTGGATCGGTTGAGCGTGTAGAAGTGCAATCCGGGTGCACCGGCTGCCAGCAATTCGGCGCACAGGTCGGTGGCGGCATCGACGCCGATCCGACGCACTTCGTCGGGATCGTCGACACCGTCGAGGCGCGCGGCCAACCATGCCGGGAATGCCGCACCCGAGAGTTCGGCCATGCGCTGCACCTGGCCACGATTCGTGACCGGCATGATTCCGGGAATGACGGGCTTGGTCACGCCGAGTGCGGCAAGTTCGTCGACCATGCGCACGTAATGCTCGGCCTCGAAAAAGAACTGCGTGATGGCAAAATCGGCGCGACGCAGTTTGTCGGCGAGGAATCGGCGGTCATCGGCACGAGAGGCGCTGCGTGGATGACCTTCGGGATGTGCGGCGACGCCGATACTGAAGCCGCCACGGTCACGCAGGTGCTCGACCAAGTCGAGTGCGTAGGCGTAGTCGCTGGGCCGTACGTCGGCGGGATCGGTCGGCGGGTCACCACCCAAGGCCAGAATGTTCTCGATTCCCGCCGCCTGGTAGGTGTCGAGGATCGCGTCGATGTCGGCGCGTGTGTGACCGACGCAAGTCAGGTGTGCCATCGGCGAGATGTTCGTTTCCTTGCGCATCCACACGACGAGGTCGCGCGTCCGCTCGCGGGTGCTGCCGCCGGCGCCGTAGGTGACCGACACGAATGCGGGGTTCAGGCCCTCGAGTTCGGCAATGGTGCGACCGAGCGACAACTGGGCGGCATCAGTCTTCGGCGGAAAGAACTCGAAGGAGAAGGTGCGCCCCGCAGCGAGGAGGTCGGTGATGCGGGCCATTTGCCCCGAGTTTAGTGACGGAAGTGGCGCATACCCGTGAAGATGAGCGCGATTCCGTGCTCATTCGCCGCGGCGATCACCTCGTCGTCGCGCACGCTGCCGCCGGGTTCGACCACCACGGTCACACCCGCCCGGGCGAGCATGTCGAGGCCGTCGCGGAACGGGAAGAATGCGTCGCTGGCGGCCACACCACCGACGGCCCGATCACCCGCACGTTCGCAGGCGAGACGCGCCGCATCGAGACGGTTTTGCTGGCCGCCACCGATTCCGACCGCGGAAGAATCTTTCGCGATCGTGATCGCGTTCGAGCTGACGGCAGCGCACACGAGCCACGCGAACGACGCCTCGTCCATCTGCGTGGGTGTGGGCTTGCGATCGCTGACGACACGCCACGTCGAAGGGTCGTCGTTCACCGGGTCGACGTCCTGCACCAGCACCCCCCCGCTGACGCTGCGCAACTCGGGGCCCGCGGCCGGGGGCGGTACGGCTGTGACGATGCGCAGGTTCTTCTTCGTCTGCAGAGCCGACAACGCGTCGGCCGCGTAGGACGGTGCGACCACGACCTCGGTGAAAACCTCGTTGATCGCGGCCGCGGTCGCAGCATCGAGTTCACGGTTGAGCGCGATGATGCCCCCGAATGCACTGACGGGGTCGCAGGCGTGCGCACGCACGTACGCGTCGTGGATGTTTGGCCCCGTGGCCACACCGCACGGGTTGGCATGCTTGACCACGACAGCCGCCGGAGTCGCGAACCGGTTCACGAGGCGCCACGCCGCATCCGCGTCGAACACGTTGAGATACGACATTTCCTTGCCGCCCAGTTGACGCGCGGAACGCCACCACCCCGGCGCCCCCGCGACGTCCCACAGCGTGCCCGACTGGTGCGGGTTCTCGCCGTAGCGCAGGTTGTCGACACGTTCGAGGTGAACCGAACGCGATGCGCCATCGGTGATCCACTCGACGATCGCCGAGTCGTAGTCACGCGTCACGGTGAACGCTCGTGCGGCCAACGAACGTCGTGTTGCATCGGAAAGCGAGCCGTTGGCCCGAATCTCTTCGAGCACCGGGGCGTACTGCGACTTGTCGACGACGACGCCGACGCGGGCGAAGTTCTTCGCTGCCGCGCGGATCATTGCCGGGCCGCCGATGTCGATCAGCTCGATGCCGGGCTTGGTGGAAAACGGGTAGAGGCTGACGACAACGAGGTCGAAAGCCTTGATGCCGTACTTCGCCATGTCGGCGGTGTGCTCGGGCTTCGACGTGTCGGCGAGGATGCCGCCGTGCACCTTCGGGTGCAACGTCACCACGCGATGATCGAGGATCGCGGGCACACCCGTCACCTCGGCGACATCGGTGACGTCGATTCCGGCGGCGGCGAGAGTCGCCGCCGTTCCACCCGAAGAGACGATGCTCCACCCGGATGCGACAAGGCCCCGCGCGAACTCCTCGATCCCCGATTTGTCGTGGACGCTGAGTAGGGCGCGGGGCACTGTCGAACCGTGGTCCGTTACTTCAGACCCTTGACGATTTCGGCCATCAGCGAGCCGGCCTCGGTGGGGTTGAGACCAACCTTCACGCCGGCAGCGCGGAGCGCGTCCATCTTGCCCTGTGCGGTGCCCTTGCCACCCGAGACGATGGCGCCCGCATGGCCCATCTTCTTGCCGGCCGGTGCGGTGACGCCCGCAATGTACGCACTCATCGGCTTGGTGACGTTCGCCTTGATGAACTCGGCGGCCTCTTCGTCGGCGGAGCCGCCGATCT
>SXZT01000060.1 GCA_005787785.1 Actinomycetota bacterium | reverse complement strand
ACTCGCCGCCCTTGTCGCACACCGGACAGTCGAGCGGGTGGTTGGCGAGAAGAAGTTCGAGCATGCCTTCCTGCGCGCGCTTCACCTGCTCGGTTTCGGAGCGCACGACCTGGCCTTCGGCGACGGGTGTCATGCACGACACGACCATCATCGGCCCACGTGGTCCCTCGACTTCGACGATGCACTGGCGGCACATTCCGACCGACTTCATGCGCGGGTGGTAGCAAAAGCGCGGGATGAAGTCGCCCGCGCGATCGGCCGCAGCGATGATGAACTCACCCTTCCGTGCGGCAACGTCACGGCCATTCAGGCTGATCGTGACCGCGTTCGGGTCGACGGCCACTCCCTGTTCCGTATTCGAGTCGGTGTTCGATTCCGTGGTGCTCATCACTCACCACTCACTGCAGTGACGGGAATGCGATTGCGCTTCGTGACGCGTGCCGCAAATTCCTCGGGGAACAACGTGAGGGCAGAGTTGACCGGTGCGTACGCCGACGGGCCGACGAAGCAGATCGTCGTCATCTTGTACGGGAAGGGCACGGCCGAGAGACCGAGACGTTCGCTCGAAGCATGCGGGAAGTCACCCGGACAGATCGAGGTGCCGACTTCGATGAGCTGTTCGAGGTCGGCATCGGTGCCGTTGCCCTCGACGATGCGAGTGAGAATTCGTTCGAGCCACGTGCCACCCTCGCGACACGGTGTGCACTTGCCACACGATTCGTGCGCGTAGAAGCGAGTCAGCGTGAGCGCGGCGTGCGGGATGTCGGTTGTCTCGTCCATCACCATGATCGCGCCAGAGCCGAGCATCGAACCGGCGGGGCCGACCTGGCTTGCCTCGAAGGGGAGGTCGAGTTGGTCCGGCAAGAACCAAGGTGCCGAACCACCGCCGGGTACGAACGCCTTCAACTTGTTGCCGTTGCGGATGCCTTGGCAGAACTCTTCGCCGTACAGAAGGTCGCGGAACGTGGTCGTGCCGTTCACGATCTCGTAGACGCCGGGGCGCTTCACGTGACCCGAGACGGCCACCATGCGCGTGCCGGGAGAGGTCTTCGTTCCGATTGCGGTGTATGCCTCGGCGCCGTTGCGCGCGAGCCACGGCAGGTTTGCCAGAGTCTCGACGTTGTTCACGATCGTCGGTTGGCCGTAGAGACCGATCGCGGCCGGGAAGTACGGCGGCTTCAACCGCGGCATGCCGCGGTTGCCCTCGAGGCTTTCGATGAGTGCGGTCTCTTCACCGACGACGTACGCACCCGCACCCCAGTGCAGGACGATGTCGACGGAGAAGTTCGACCCGAGAATGTTGCGACCCACGTAGCCCGCCGCGTACGCCTCGTTCAACGCTTCCGCGACGCGCTCTTGCGCCGTCGCCATCTCACCGCGAATGTAGAGGAAGCAGCGCGACAGACCCGCTGCGTAGCACGCGATGAGACATCCTTCGATCAACTGGTGCGGGTCGCGCTCCATGAGCAGGCGGTCCTTGTACGTCCCGGGTTCGCTCTCGTCGCCGTTGACGACGAGGTAGCGCGGGACGTTGCCCGCAGGCATGAGTCCCCACTTCGTTCCGGCGGGAAACCCTGCGCCTCCACGGCCCAAGACGGTCGCGTTCTTGACTTCCTCGTGAACGTCGGCGGCCGGACGCGCAAGTGCCACGCGGAGTCCCTTGTATCCATCGGTCGCCAGGTAACGCTCGATGGTGTGGGAGTCGGCGTACTCGAACCGTGACGTGACGATTCTTGGTCGATCACCCGCATAGAAGCCTGCCGCGTGCGCGTACGTTCCGGTCACAGCGCCGCCTTTCCGTTCATCCACACGGGTTCCTGTCCGGGTGTTTCGGGTGGCACCGCACCGACACTGCGGTCGGCGGGAATGTGTTGGCGCACACGCGCGAGCGTGCCGTGTGGCGGAATCTCCCCGGCCAGATTTCCCGCCGCCAGGTCGTCGATCAGCGCGTCAAGTTGCGCGGGCGTCATGCGAAACCGATAGCGATAGTTCACCTGCAGGCAGGGCGCCTCGGTACAGGCCGCCTGACACTCGGCATGTTCGATGGTGAACATGCCGTCGGACGTGGTGCCACCGGCCTTGATACCGAGGCGGTGCTCGGCGTGATGCAGCAACTCCTCCGAGCCCATGAGAGCGCATGACATGGTGCCGCAGACATTGATGACGTACTTGCCGACCGGCTCAAACTTGAACATCTCGTAGAACGACGCCGTGCCGAGAACCTCGGCGGGTGTCACACCGACGAGTTCGGCGATGTGCTTCATCGCGTCGTCGGTCACCCAACCGTTCTGCTCCTGCGAAAGGTGGAGCAACGGAATCAGTGCCGACTTCGGTCGTGGGTAACGAGTGATGATTTCGTTCGCGATCGCGACATTGGCGTCGGTGAGGCGGCTCATCGGTCGACTTCACCGAGAACGGGATCAACCGACGAAATGACGGCCACAGCGTCGGCCACGAGACCGTTGCGCATCATGTGCGGCAGACACTGGATGTTGACGAAGGACGGTGCACGCATGTGGATGCGGTACGGCTTCGGAGAGCCGTCGCTCACGATGTAACAGCCGATTTCACCGCGCGGGCTCTCGATGCCGACGTACACCTCACCCTCGGGCACCTTGAAACCCTCGGTGAAGATCTTGAAGTGGTGGATGAGTGCTTCCATTGACTCATCGATTCGGGCACGCGGCGGCGGCGTGATCTTCTTGTCCTGGATGCGATAGTCCCCCGAGGGCATGCGATCGAGGATCTGGCGCACGACCTTCATCGACTCGCGGATCTCGTTCAGGCGAATCGCGTAACGATCGAACGCATCGCCGTACGAACCGACGATCACGTCGAACTCGACGTCGTTGTAACGCAGGTAGGGCATGTCGCGACGCAGGTCCCAGGCAACGCCGGTCGAACGCAGGATCGGACCGGTCGCGCCGAGAGCGACGGCCTCCTGCGCGGTGATGACACCGACGCCCTGCAGACGTTCACGCCAAATCGGCTGTTCCGTCATGAGGACGTCGTATTCGGCGAGACGATCGGGCAGGCGGTCGAGAATGTCGAGCACGTCGCCGCGCCAACCTGCAGGAAGGTCGGCGGCGAGTCCACCCGGTCGGATGAAGTTGTGGTTCATCCGCAGTCCGGTGACCTTCTGGAAGAAACGCAGCACTTCCTCCCGCTCGCGCCAGCCGTAGATCATCATCGAGACAGCACCGATGTCCATGCCGTTCGTCGCGAGGAACAGAAGGTGACTGCTCATGCGGTTGAGTTCCGACAGGAGCATGCGCATCCACACTGCGCGCTCGGGAATGTCGCCGTCGATACCGAGCAACTTTTCGACGGCCATCGAAAAGACCAGTTCGTTGTTCAACGGCGACAGGTAGTCCATGCGCGTGACGTTGGTGCCACCCTGCATGAACGTAAGCTCCTCGCCCGTCTTTTCCATACCGGTGTGCAGGTAGCCGATGATCGGCTTGCAGCGCAGCACGCGCTCTCCCTGTAGTTCAAGCATGAGGCGCAACACTCCGTGGGTGCTGGGGTGCTGCGGGCCCATGTTGATGATCATCGTCTGATCTTCGGGACCCTCGGTGGGATCGACGTTGTCGGTGGCGAGCGCGGCGGCTTGTGCCTCGGTCATGCGCAGTACCGCACCGATTTCGCGCATCACCTCGCGCGCGGTGAGTTCGCTGCGCGCGCGCATCTCCTGATTGCCCTCGGCGGTTGCGCCGGGTGTCGCTGTGATGAGGTCGGTCACGACGGGCTCCCCTTGAACTGAACCGGAATACGACCGATCGCGTAGTCCTTGCGCAACGGATGGCCGACCCAGTCTTCGGGCATGAGGATGCGCGAGAGATCGGGGTGACCCGTGAACGCGATGCCGAACATGTCGTAGACCTCGCGCTCCATCGCCTCGGTGCCCGGGTACAGATCGAACGCCGACGCAAGAGTGGCATCGGACTCGGGAACCGCGACGCGCACACGGATGCGTTCACGGCGCTCGAGCGAGATGAGATTCAACACGATCTCGAATCGCTCGATCGGCCGGCCGGCCCGCGAGACGTAGGTCGAGTAGTCGACGGCGGTGAGGTCGGTGCACAACACGAACGTGTCGTCGACGAGTGCCTTCAGTGCGGCGATGTAGGTCTCACGCGTCGCATGAATCACGGTCTGACCGCGCGATTCGCTGACGGGACACCCGTAACGCATCGGCGCGGGTGCAGGTGCGTGTTCGGTCAGGGTCGCATCGTCGTTCATCTTCAGCGACTTCCGAGAATGATCGGCGTGCTCACCGAGCCGGCGGGGATTTCATGGATATGAACGTTCGCGCCCGCACCGCTCTCCTTGCGGCGGCGCAGAATCTCGCCATCTTCGATGAGTTGGTGCAGCGTCTCGATCGCGTGGATGAGCGTCTCGGGTGTGGGCGGGCAACCCGGTGCGTAGACGTCAACGGGAACCACCTGGTCGACACCCTGCAAGATTGCGTAGTTGTTGAACATGCCACCGCTCGATGCACAGACACCCATCGAGATGACCCACTTCGGTTCCATCATCTGGTCGTACACCTGGCGCAGAACCGGGGCCATCTTCTGGCTGACGCGACCCGCGACGATCATGATGTCGGCCTGCCGTGGCGATGCACGGAATACTTCCATGCCGAAACGCGCAAGGTCGTAGTGCGCCGCACCCGTTGCCATCATTTCGATCGCGCAGCATGCAAGACCGAACGAGGCCGGCCACGACGACCGCGACCGCGACCAATTCACGAGGTCTTCGATGCGACCAGTCAGGAAGTTGTGTTGCAGGCCACCAAGACCCTCGTCGAGAACGTCACGTACGCCCATTAGGCAGCCGCACCTTCGCGCTCGGATTCGATGCGACCTTCGGCGCCGACACGACGGATGGTCGATGTCGTGGTTCGGTTCGCCGACACAACACCTTCGTGCGATGAATCAACGCGACCGACACGCTGCAGCGGGCCCCAGTCGAGCGCACCGCGTGCGACGACGTAGACGAATGCGACGAAGAAGACCGCGCTGAACGCGAGCATCTCGAAGAACGCAAACGAACCGAGGAACTCGCGGTCGACCGCGTAGGGGTAGACAAAAATGATCTCGATGTCGAACATGATGAACAACATCGCAACGATGTAGAACGATACGGGAAACCGTTGGGGTGGTTCGCGACCGGGAACGATGCCGCACTCGTATGGCGCTTCCTTTGCGGCATTCGGCCGCTTCGGGGCGAGAAGCACCGACGCGAGGAAACTGAGAGCACCGAAGAGGACCGCCAGCACCAGCAGAACGATGATCGGGAGGTACTGCCCCACGCTGCCGACCCCTTCTAGACCTTCGCCGGATTCAACTCACCCGCGGTGTTCTCGTTGACGAAGCGATCGCGACGGTGGAGGAGCCAGCACAGGATGAGAAAAATGATCGTGGATCCGATGGTGATGTACACGGCGGGCTGACGCTTCGATCCGAGGTCGCGGATCATGAGCAAATAGCGATGTGGCTGCTCGTTGTCGACGACCGGGCGGGCGGGTGCGCGACCCGGTTCGGTACGTTGCGGCACCAACGACGCAAGTTCCACCAACGCATAGCGCGGCTTGTGCAGGAACGCGGTGAAGTCGAGCGACTCGGAAATCTTCGGCCAGCGTTCGCCACCACGGTCGTACACCGCGACCGCCGTGTATTCGCCGGCGGCGTATTCCTTGGCCTTGTTCTGGATGATGTCGTCGGCCGAGGCGACGGCCTGGCCGCGACGCGGATCGGCATCGTCGAGCCGCGTCCAGCCCGCTGCAACGAGTTCTGCCTGTGCGGCGTTGGCGACATCGGTCGGTGTCGCACCGGAATCGATCCTGATCGGAGCACCGATGACTTCCGCACGGTCGAGCAAGCGTGCATCACGCACGATGGAAATCGGCGCAGCCGGCTTCCATGTCGGCTGACGGCCCTGAAGACCAATACCGTAGGTCCACCAAATCGCACCCATCGTGGCCATCCAGCCGAACAGACCGGCGAGCGCAACAAGCAGGCCGAGACGCGCGCCCATGTTGGTTCCGAGAATCAGATAGACACTGCCCATCAATGCAACGACACCGATGATCACGGTGAGCGCACCGCGGATCTCGGGCTCCCACCCGACGGCGATGAGAGTTGACAACACCTACAGACCCCTCACGTATTCCACGATTGCCTTGATCTGCTCGTCGGTGTACGTGGCGCCGAAGCCAGGCATGCGTCCGCCGCCCTGCCCCTGCTCGCCGTACTTCTTGCCGTACTCCGAGCCATTCGTGATGAAGGAGATCATTTCGTCCTGGCTCGGGAACTGGCGAACGGTGGAACCACCCGTCAGGTTCGGGCCAAATGCGCCACCGCCGGTGATCTGAGCGTCACCGTACGACCAGCCCTTCGTATGGCAGCGTGCGCATGAGTACGCGCCACCGTCGATGTCGAGGTTGAAAAGTGCTTCACCGACCGACTTGTATGCGCCTGCCTTGACGAGTCGCTCGGCCTCGGCCTGGATTTCATCAGCCTTCGCCTTTGGCATCTCGCCGTCCTCGAGGGGCAACTGGATGCTCTTCATGTAGTCGAGAAGTGTCTGGATCTGCTGCTCGTTCATCGGTCCGCCCCCGATGGTGCCCCACGGCGACATCGGAGAAAACGGACGGCCGTATTCGAGAATGAAACGCACCTCCGATTCCGAGAAGCGCTGATACACGGTGTTGAGTGCCGGCGCCTTCCAGCTGACTGCCTTGACCTCACCCGTCTTCGGGTCGGTGACGGCGAACGGCGCATTACCGCCGTTGGCCTTCATGCCACCGTGGCAGCCTGCACAATTGAAACCACCGTTGGCGGTGACATCGAACAACTTGCCGCCCCAGCTCGCAAAGCGCTTCGACCAGCCGAATTCGGCATTCGATTGACGGCTCGGTTCGAGCACCCAGTACAGCGGTAGAGAGATCGTGATGACAGCAAGGAAGGCAAGGCCGAGCAACTGCGTGCGCTCGAGTTTCTTGCCTTCGAGAACTTCGTCGTCGTAGTAGGGCTTGCGGTTTGCAGCCAGTTCGATTTCGGATCCGTATTCACGTCGCGATCCACGGATGTTGAACAATCCGTAGATCGCCCATGCCACGGTGATCGCCGCAAGAACGATCCACGCGACGTTGACGGTGAGACCTGCGACCATGGTCAGTGACCGCCTCCGCCCGCCGCCAGACAGTGCGGGCCTTCGGCCTCTTGACCCGTGGTATTCACGCCGATCGGTGGGCCACCGAAGACGGCACCGGTGTCGATGACGAGCACACCGTTGTTCACAGCGAGACCGAAACGATCCATGCCACGCGGCGCGGGACCACCCTTCTTTTCACCGACGCGGTTGTACATCGAGCCGTGACAACCACATTCGAACCACTGCGAACTCTTGCAGTCGGGAACACGGCAACCGAGGTGCGGACACTTCTGGTACAACGCCACAACTCCCGCTTCCATACCGGCAAGCACTGCAGGTTGACTGCCGTACACGGCCTGCGCCTTGGCGAGGGAATCCTTCGGGTACTCCGTCACCCACGCGCGGGCCTCGGGGTAGTACATGAAACCTTTGTTCGATTTGATGCCCTGAATGACATCGTCGATCTTGCCAACTGCGATCTTGGAACCGAATCCGCCGGCGGATCCCTTCCAGAGGAAGCCGATGAGTGACGCGCCGAATGCTCCGAGAGACGCACTCATGAGCGTCACCGTTGCACGGTTGAAGAATGCGCGGCGCGTTTCACCGAATGCCTCCGGGTCGGGGGCAACCCATTCGGTGAGTTCGACGGAGTCGCGTACCGCGACTTCCGTCGACGTGGACGTCGCGGCGGATTCGTAGGCACGACCGGTTGCACCGGAGGCCGACACCGCGACACTGCGATCACGCTTCTTGGTTTCACGCGACAGGGCACCCGCTCCACGCACATCCGACTTGCGTGCAGCAGTGACGAAGATGAGGCCGCCGAGGATGACGATCGCAGCGACCGCCAACGCGATGATGAGGGGAGTGCTCATGTGTGTGTTCCTCTCAAATCCCGATGATCACAACTCGAAGAAAATGCCGTCGCGCCACGGGAAGACGAAGTTGAATCCCGGGCCGCGGAAGAACGAACCGATCATGACGAGCACCGCCCAGAACATGAGGTGCACGGTCATCAGGCTGGTGATGAACTTGCGATCCTCGGGCTTGTTCGAGGGGTTCTTGTCGACGTACGGGGCGAGGATCAACGCGATGAGACCCATTCCCGGCAACGTCACGCCCGCGATCATGGGGTGGAACATCGTCAGCAGTTCCTGCAGACCGAGGAAGTACCACGGGGCCTTGGACGGGTTTGGTGTTTGGTTCACGTTGGCAGCCTGAAGAAGAGGCGCATTCACGAACCACGAGAAAATGAAGAGGAGTGCCGTGCATGCAAGTGCAGCGACGAACTCGATGGCCAGCAGGTGTGGCCACGTGTGCACCTTGTCGACCGGTGCAGCCTTCACCTCTTGGATCGACCCGGACTTGACGACGGTGAGGAGACGCTGGGTGTGTCCGCCCGGCCCGGCGCCGATCGGCAAGCCACCAACAGATGCCGCAGCGACGACGGACGTCGGCTTCTCGGCAACAGCAACACCCGAGCCGGCCGCCTTCGTACGGTCGAGCAATTGATCGGGAATGCGATCGCCACCGGCGTCGCCACCCGCGGCGTCGCCGCCGACTGCTTTTTCACGCGCTGCCTGTGCGCGCTTCAGGAGGTGTTCAGGGATCTCAGTCATTTTTGATTTCCTCCATCACTTTGATTTCCTGCATCACAAGGGGCCGGAGATTCCGCCGTCCTTGCGGACGCGCCAGAAGTGGATAGCCATGAAAATGACGATGACGAACGGGAGCATGATGACGTGCAGCACGTACCAGCGCAGCAGCGTTTCGGATCCGATTTCGACACCGCCGAGCAGAACGAAACGAACCTGGCTGCCGAACACCGGCGTGTAACCCATCATGTTTGTTCCCACTGCGACAGCCCACAGCGCCAGCTGGTCCCACGGAAGAAGGTATCCGGTGAACGACAGGAGCAGTGTGAGCGTGAGCAGGATGACACCGATCACCCAGTTGAACTCGCGCGGTGGCTTGTACGCACCGTGGTAGAAGACGCGCGCCATGTGGAGGAACACGGTGAGCACCATGAGGTGCGCTCCCCATCTGTGCATGTTGCGCACCAACAAACCGAACGTCACCGACGTCTGCAGCGTCTGGATGTCCTGCCACGCATTTGCAGCGGTGGGTCGGTAGAAGAACATGAGGAAGATACCGGTCACCGTGAGCAGGATGAAAAGGAAGAACGAGAGTCCGCCGAGGCACAGCGTGTAGCTGACCTTCACCGCATGGCGCTTCACCTTCACCGGATGGAGGTGGTACAGCACCGAGTTCATGATGACGTACGAGCGGTTGCGGGGTGAGTCTGTGTAACCCTTGCGGAAGATCGAGCCCGGCCTGAAAATCGAGTTCCAGGCTTGGCTGCCTTGCATCTGTTCACCGATCTTCGAGACGCGGTCCTTCAGCGTCGGTGTGGGTTGGTCGTCAATCGTCTTTGCCATGTGGGGGTGCTCCTAGAAACGCATTCCGTAGGCGTAGCCGTGGTTGTTGGTACGAGTGTGAGAGTCGCCGGTGGCAGCGGGTGTCCCGACCTTGCCCAGAATGATCACGCCGGTGGGACAACGATCCACGCAGAGTGCACAGCGGGTACACACATCGTCGTCGATGATGAACATCACGTTGTCGCGCGGGTCAAGGCCCGGCTGTTCGGTGCCGATCGCCTCGGCGACGGCACTCGGGTCCACCATGTGAATGCACTTCCACGGGCAAATGTCGACACAGCCCTCGCACATGATGCATTCGGACTGGTCGATGTGGATGAACTGCTTGGGTTTGACGGCCTTCGTGAGGTAATCAGCGTCGACTTCGACCAACTGGTACTCGGTCGACCAGTCGGGCATGGGTGGGTTCGCATCTGTCTTGGCCATCTGGTGTCTCCTTTCCTCTTGTTGGACTGTGTTCTGTGCTGTGAGTCTTCGGTATCGCGAGATTCGGTTCGATCAGGTCTTGCGCACCAGCGGACGGCCGTACGTCGAAGTCTCGAGTTCCTTTGCCTGTACCTGGCCGCGCTTTTGCCACCACACCGCGAGGTACATGAAGAGACCGATGTAAAACGCATGAATCACGACAACGATGATGTCGCGCAAAGCTTCATAGGACACCTCAAACGGAAAACTGCCGCCGCTCGACTGAGCCTTCAGAATGCCGCCCGGGCCGAGGAGGGGTTTGTCTTTGCGCCATCCGAGGTTCTTGTCGGCGTGGTCAATCCACTGGTGGGGAACCACACCGAATGCGAGGAAGAGCACGGCAAAGATGAAGGCAGCGCCGATCATCGCCTCACCCCAGGACACCGGAGAGCCGGGCTTGCGGCGCTTTCCGTAGGGGATGACGACGGCCGCAAGGACGGTGGTCAGCAGGAATGAGAAGATGAACGCTTGGTTCACTCCCGGCCACTTGAGTACGTCGATTGCCAGCATTGCGCCGAAGATCCTTTCCGGGTCCTCTACTGAGGGGCAGGGAAGCCCTGAAACTTCAGAGCGAACTTTAGTCAGCGCCCGACGCTTGCCCCCTATTTCGGTGACATTCTCTTTTGCACGTGCAGTGTGGAAGAAGCACGTTTGATTCCATCTCGCAACTCACAAAGGATTAGGCTGAAGCACCGTGACCGAAATCCCCGAGCACCTCCTCAAGCGTTCCCGTGACCGGCGCGCTGGCGGCTCCGGAGAAGCGACCCCCGCGGCCTCGGGTGCTTCGACCCCCGCCGTCCCAGCGACAACCGCACCCGCCAAAGCTGCCGCAAAGCCCGAACCCGCCCGAAAGGTGGCCAAGCCTGACTCTCGCGTGGTCGCCGCCGCCAAGTCCCGCCGCAAGATCCCGTTCTGGGCCATGGCAACGCTGAGCCTTCTTCCGGTGTGGGGTTTTTTGTACGTTTTGGCTATCAAGCCCACTGAAAAGACCGTCGAAGGCCCGATTGCCAAGGGTATCGAGGTCTGGGGAGGCTGCGCTGGGTGCCATGGCGGAGCAGGCCAGGGCGGTGCGGGCCGTGTGCTGTACCAGGGTGAGTCGCTCAAGACCTTCCCGCATATCGAGGACATGCTGAACTTCGTCTACACGGGGAGCCAGGCCTTTGCGTCGTCCGGTATCAAGGTGTACGGCGACCCCGACCGCGAGGGCGGAGCACACGCACCCCTTTCGTACAACGGCAATGCCATGCCCCAGCAGGGCGAAAAGTACGGCGGTGGCCTCACCGAGTACCAGATCCTTGGTGTCGTGTGTCACATTCGCTACGACCTCGCGGGAGCAGACCCGAAGGACGAGAAGTGGGCGGCGGAGTACGAGCATTGGTGCTCGCCGGAGTCCGAAATCTTCGCCGCCCTCCAGGGTGGGTCGACGACGTTCGCAACCCTCGCCGATGACTTCAAGGCGATGATGCCGCCGCCGAACGTGGTGGGCGTCGAACCACGCGAAACCACCGCAGCGAAGTAAGTCGCCATCCCCGGGGCGACGGCAGCAATCGTTCGCGCAGACCCGATCAGTCGGCCGTGCAACGCACGGAGTCAATCTCATCGGCTCCGAGGTTCAGCGAGACTTCCATGTCCGAGCCGAAGCGCGCGATGAAGTCGCGAAGGTTCGGCGTCGCAGTGTCACATTCACGCTTGGTGGGTGTCGCAAGCGGAACGACCCAGCCATTTTCGAGTACCGCATCGTCACCGTCGTTCAGCATGTCGACGATGGGCGGAAGCGGGAGCCGCAACAAGGGTTCCTCACCCGTGGCCGGTGTGAGAGCAAACCAAATTGGCGCATCGCCCAGCATCTCGGCGACGAGAACGCATGCGTTCGGAGTGGAGAAATCGGTGCAGAAAATCTCACCCAGCGTCGCTTCCGCGACGTAGAGCGTGCGGCCGTCGTCGAGGGCAAGACGCGCGGTGCCGGTGGTGAGGCCGTCCTTCACCGCCCAGTTCGGGTCGGCCTGCACGGTGACCACCGATGCCGTATAGGACACGAAATGAGGTCGTCGCGGTGCAGCGGCTTCGCCGGTCGAGCGCAGTACGACGAACCACCAGCACAGCGCGACGACGAAGGGGAGCCCGATCGCCAATGCAAACCGTCTGGTCAACACCTGGCGCATTCGCTACGCCTCGAGTCGGATGGCGGCGCGATGCACGCGTTCGGCAAGGTCCCCGAGAACATCGTCGTTGTGGCCGAGACCGACGAACAGGGCTTCGTATGCGCCGGGAGCGAGTGCGACACCCTCTGTCAACATCGCGTGGAACAACTTTGCGTACAACGCCTCGTCCGTCTTCTTTGCATCGTCGAAGTTGACGGGCAACGCGCCGCGTGCGGCATCACCCACGAACATTCCGACGAGGGTTCCGACAACAGGGAACTGCGCGGGCACGCCAACTGCGGCACATGCATCGCGCATCATCGACGACAAACGACGGGCGCGCGCGGCAAGCTCCATGTAGACGTCGTCGGTCAGTTCGTTCAGCGCCGCAAGCCCGGCGGCCGTCGCCATGGGGTTTCCTGCGAGCGTGCCGGCGTGGAACACCTTGCCGATCGGAGACAGCGTCGCCATGAGATCCCGACGACCACCGACGGCCCCTATCGGCAGTCCACCGCCGATGACCTTGCCGAAGCAGGTGAGGTCGGGGCGTACGTCGTACTTTTCCTGCGCACCACCGGGTCCGAGACGAAAACCCGTGATCACCTCGTCGAACACGAGAAGCGCACCGACTCGGTCACACTCCCGGCGCAGACCCTGGAGGAAGCCCTGCGTCGGCGCGACGACACCCATGTTCGCGGCCACGGGTTCGACGATCACTGCGGCAACGCGGTCATCAAGAGTCGGCACCACGTTGTAGGGCGCAACGATTGTGTTTGCAACCGCCTCGTCGGGTACACCCGCTGTTCCGGGCAGCCCGAGCGTGGCCACACCACTACCGCCCGCGGCCAACAAAGCATCCGTGGCACCATGAAAGTTGCCATCGAAAATGACGATGCGTTTGCGACCCGTCGCACCGCGTGCGAGTCGAACCGCAGTACTCGTCGCTTCGGTGCCGCTGTTCATCAATCGCACCTGTTCACAACTGGCAACTCGCGACGAGATCGCTTCGGCAAGTTTCATCTCACGCGGTGTCGGTGCGCCGTACGAGGTGCCATCGGGCGCAGTTGCGCGCAGCGCCGCGGTGACGGCCGGATGGGCATGACCGAGAATGACCGCGCCATAGCTCTGCACGAGATCCACGTACCGGTTACCTTCGACATCCCACACATGCGCTCCATCGGCGCGCGAGACGATGTACGGACTGCCACCGACGGCCTTGAACGCACGGATCGAACTGTTCACTCCCCCGGGGATCACGCGAGTGGAACGCTCGTACAGAGAGGTGTTCGAGCGCACGCCGGCTCCTGTGCACAGCGTCGGCACACAGGCAGCAGCGCGACAGGCGGTCTCGTCGCAGTACGGAATCGGCGTGGCCGCCATGTTGGTGCTCCTTGTTTGCTTACTACCGCGTTTGCTTACTACCGCGTTTGCTT
>SXZT01000059.1 GCA_005787785.1 Actinomycetota bacterium | reverse complement strand
TCGATTCCGTCGCCGCCGGTGTCGGCCTCGGCCTCAGCGCGATGCCCAAACCACCGTTCCTACGCCGGCCTGCGGTGTTGTCGTCGGTGGCGGGCATCGCCTTCGTTGCGGTCGTCGGGGTGGTGGCGAACAACGGGACGCAGGCGCCGCAGTTCGTCGAGTCGTCGTCGACGTCGTCCTCGCCGGCGACCACCGTCGACTCGACTGCACCTGCCGCGCCGGCGGTGACCGTCGACTCGACTGCACCTGCCGCGCCGGCGACCACCGTCGACTCGACTGCTTCCGCTGACGCTGCAGCAACTGTCTCGTCGACGGTCCCGCCGTCGCCACCAACCTCTGTCTCGTCGACGGTCCCGCCGTCGCCACCAACCTCTGTCTCGTCGACGTCGTCCTCGCCGGCGACCACCATCGACTCGACTGCTTCCGCTGGCGCTGCAGCAACTGTCTTGTCGACGGTGGCGCCGGCGCCTGAGACCACCATCGCGCCGGCGGTGGCGCCGGCGCCGCAGGCGTCCTCGACCGTCGCCCCGGTGGCGACAACGACAACGACGAAGCCGGGGTCGAATTCGCCGTCCAAGTTCGGCACCCCACAGTGTTCGGGTTTCGGCAACACGAAGCTGAAGGCGTTCACCCTGAAGATTCCGGTGACCGACCCACAAGGCGTGGCCTCGGTGCGGATGCGGTTGACCACCGCCGCCGTGTGGCACACCGCGGCGTTCCAGACCCCGGTGTGGTCGGCAAGCGTCGACAAGGTCGACATCGCGGCAACCAAGGCCACGGTCGCCGTCGAGGCCACCGACAAAGACGGTGTGGTGACCTCCACGCAGGTGGCCGTCTACGCCTCGACCTGCCCCTAGATCTGCCCCTCATTCAGCCCGAAAAAAGTGTCCGCCCCGCGGGGGTCGGCGGCTCTGTAGGGCATGAAGCTCACATCGGCACTTGCCACCACAGTCCTTGCCGCCTCAATTGTGGGCGGCCTGTCCATCGCCCAACCCGTTGCCGCGGCAACCACGAGCCCCGTGGTGGCCCTGGCGGCGGGCGAGGAACACACCTGCGCCCTGCACGCCGACGGGGCAGTGCAGTGCTGGGGCGGCAACGACTTCGGTCAGTTGGGCAACCCCGACGTGGAGTCGTCGGTCGTGCCCGTGTCGGTGCAGTTGCCCGCAGACGCCGGGGCCGTTGCGATCGACACCGGTGCGTTCCACACGTGTGCGGTGACGCGCGACCACCGCGTCTACTGCTGGGGGGACAATGGCTGGGGTTCGCTTGGAATCGGAAACAGCCCGGCGCAGCGAGTTCCAGTCCTTGTCACCCTCGCGCCCTCTGCGGCCGTCGCCAGCGACGTGACCGCGGGCGGGTTCACGACGTGCGTGTCGATGTCGAACGGCACCGCACAGTGCTGGGGTCGCAATCAGTACGGCGAGGTGGGTGACGGCACGCGCACGATGCGCAACACCCCGACACCCGTCACCGGTATCACCGATGCGCTTGACATCGATGCGGGGACGAACCACGTGTGCGTTCTGCGCAGCGTGGGCCGCGCACAGTGCTGGGGTCGCGCCGCCGATGGCCGCACCGGAGATCCGACGTTCGCCGACGTTGCAGAGATCAGCGCGGGTGGTGCCCACACCTGCATGCGCACCACCGTCGGCGGCCTGCGGTGCTGGGGTCTCAACAACTACGGCCAGCTCACGCCGAACACCATCGATGCAGGAATCGTTCGTGTCTCGGCCGGCGGTGCGCACACCTGTGTCGCAACGGATGGTGGCATCGTGCGCTGTTGGGGTGATGCGAGCTTCGGTCAACTGGGACTCGCGAACGTCGTCGTCGAAGGACGTGGGGTTCTCGAAACGGTCGCCGGTACCCGGCACACCTGTGCTCGCCTCGACGACTCGTCGGTCTGGTGCTGGGGCGACAGCGTCGCTGGCCAGGCCGGTGATCATTCACTCACGCTCTCGGCAAGCCCCGTGAACCTGATCGTCGGTGTGCCACCCACAGCGCCGAGCCCCGAGCCGTCACCAGTCGATCCCGAGCCGATGCCGTCGCAGCCGGAGACTCCTGCGCCGGTCGTGCCCGCACCGTCGACACCCGAAAATGTTGTGGACGCGCCCGTCCGGATCGATCCGGTCGCGCCACAGCCCGTCGAGAAGCAGGTCGCCGGCACGCCCTCAGAATCGGCGACACTCGAGGCACCGGCAGTGACGCCGCCCGTCGCAACGAGCCCGCTCGACATCGCCAAGCGCGGAGTGTTGGAACTGCGCCTCGGTCGTGACGCGGACCTGGTGCGCATCGCCCGCGCCGCAGGTGTGCGCCTGCCGGGGACATTGATCGCCGGTTCCCTCAGTCGTGCGCGCAGCGTGAGTGCGCACCCGTTCACCCGGTTGCGCGTCGAGATGAGGGTCAGCCACCCGCGCAACTGCCGCAACGTGTTGACCGCCGTGCTGGGCGCGGCCGTGCGTGCGACGCGTGTGGGGGAGTGCCGCGTGACGCTGCGCATCTCGCGAGCGGGACGTCCCGACATCCTCCGCACGGTGCTCGTGCAGAGCGTTGTGGCGGGGGCGCCCGTCAACAACCCGGCTCGCAACACGCGCTGACATTCGTGCGACCGTGGTGGGCGCATGAAAAGAGCCCCGGCCATTCGGCCGGGGCTCTTTTGTCTTCCGTATCTTCCCGCGTCGGGCTAGTGCCCTCCGCCGTGTCTGTGAGCGTCGGGCTAGTGCCCTCCGCCGTGTCTGTGAGCGTCGGGCTAGTGCCCTCCGCCGAGGTAACTCGCTTCGAGGAGGGCGCGGTTGGCCTGGAGTTCCTTGGCCGTGCCTTCCATCGTCAGTTCACCGTGCGCCATCACGTAGCCGCGGTCGGCAACGCTGAGCGCGAGGCCCACGTGCTGTTCGACCATGAGAACACCCGTTCCGGTTGAGTTCGCGATTTCACGGACGATCGGAAGCATGCGCTCGACGATGATCGGCGCAAGACCGAGACTCATTTCGTCGACCAGCAACACCTTCGGATTCGAGGCGAGGCCGCGTGCCATGGCGAGCATCTGCTGTTCGCCACCCGACAACAGTCCCGCGCGGCGATCGACGAGCGGTCGCAACGCGGGGAACATCTCGAGGGCGCTCTCCATGGCCTCTGCTCGTTTGTTCCGGTCGGGTGTGAGTCCGAGGCGCAGGTTCTCCTGCACGGTGAGGTCGAAGAACAGCGAACGGTCCTCGGCCACGTGGGCCAAACCGCGACGCGAGATCTTCTCCGGACGCTCACCGAGCGTGGACGAGCCGAGCACGTTGATGTTGCCCGATACGGGTTTCAAGATGCCGCTGATCGTGAGGAGCGTCGTCGTCTTTCCCGCACCGTTGGGTCCGAGAAGAGCAACCACCTCACCCGGGTTCACGTGGATGTTGAGTCCGCGCACGACAGGAATTCCGCCGTAACCCGCGTTGAGGTTCTGCACTTCGATGAGAGCTTCAGCCATGATTAAATGCCTCCCTGTTGACGCGCAGCGGCGCCTTCCTGTGCCTGGATCTCGCCCGCGGTCTCACCGAGGTACGCCTTGATGACTTCGGGGTTCTTGCGAACCTCTTCGGGTGTGCCTTCTGCGATGATCTTTCCGAAGTCGAGCACGTAGATGTAGTCGCACACGCTGAGCACAAGACCCATGTCGTGGTCGATGAGGAACAACGTGATGTCCCGGTTGAGGATCTCGCGCAGGTGGGAGCCGAGCTGCTGGGACTCGACGGTATCGAGACCGGCTGCAGGCTCGTCGAGGAGTAGCAACTCGGGGCGAGCCGCCAGACCACGAGCCACGCTGACCAGCTTGCGCTGGCCATGCGACAGGTCGAGGGTCAGTCGGTCCTTCAGGTCGGTCAATCCGAGAAGCTCGAGAGCCCATTCCGCCTGATCTTCGACGCCCACCTTGCGGCGGGGTCGAATGATGTCGGCGAGGAACGACCACCAGTGAGTGGTCTCGGCCATCACAATGAGGTTGTCCCACACTGTGAGGTCCTCGAACAGCTCGAGTGACTGGAACGTTCGAACGAGCCCGCTACGGGAGCGCTCGGCTGGTGACGAACCCACCAGGTCCTGACCGCAGAATTCCGCGCGCCCCGACGAGACGTTCGTGAAGCCGGTGATGGCATCGATGAACGTTGTCTTGCCGGCACCGTTGGGGCCGATCAAGCCCGTCAGTTTGCCTTTTTCGACCTTGATGTTCACGTTCGAGTTGGCGTGGAGACCACCGTACGAAACCGTGAGGTCGTATGTTTCGAGCAGAGCACTCACTTTGCTGCCTCCATTTCGGCGAGAAACTTCTTCAATTCCGCGTCTTGTGCGGCTTTCACCGCACGTGCGGCACGAATCTGAACGACGATGCTGCGGACGAAGAAGACGAGGAAGACACCCGTCAGTGCCATCCAGAAGCGCGAGTAGTCATCGGTACGCCATGGGTTGATGCCAATGACACCCCAGATCGCGCCGAGCACGATGAACGGCCCGTAACGTTTCAGCGAGTTCAGCCATGCAGTACCTCGCGCCTTCATCAACCATCCGCCGAGATGCTGGACCAAAGGCTGGAAGATCGAAGCCTGACCTGCTGGGTGGATGATTGCGGTCAGGATCATACCGAGACCGCCCATGATCGCGGTGTAATTGAACAGACCCGGTGAGTGCCAGGTGCCGAAGTAGGCAACGATTCCACCGCCGGCGATGATTCCACCGAGAATTGCACCGTTGATGGATGTAATGCCACCGAGGTAGAGGAAGGCGAGGGCCGACAGGCCGATGCCGTACTCGTACGACGTTGCTGCGGTTTGGCCGATTTGGTAGGCGGTCATGATGCCCGCCACTCCGGCAATCGCCGAAGCCAGACCAAAGGCGAGGATCTTGGTCTTCGGAACGTCGATGCCCGCCGATGCTGCTGCACGCTCGTTGGCACGAACGGCAAGGAACCGACGACCCGAGCTACCTCTTCGGATGTTGGCCACAAAGACGCACAGGCCCGCAAGAACCACGAGCGCAAACAACGCGAATCTCGGCGAGTCGGTGAGACCTGAACTACTCGTCGAACCCATATTCACGCCGAAGAAGGTCGGCGCCGGGAAGATGTAGGCCGAGCCACCCTGTAGGGCAGTGAGTTCCGAGTTCTCGAAGTACAGCGTGTAAATCGAGATCGACGCCGCGATCGTGACTACTGCCAACTGAACACCACGGATGCGCAACGCCGGGATGGCGAGGAGCATGCCGACGATGACAGCAACTGCCACGCCAACGATTGAGGCAAGCGGCCACGGCCACCCGGGTCCTTCAACAGCGAACGGGTCGAACTCCGCGGAGCGATTGCCACCCTTCGAGACCAGTCGTGCCGTTACGAACGCGGCGATACCGGACAGGGTGATCTGGACAAGCGAGATCTGACCGACATAACCCGACAGCAGCACCATCGACAGGCCAAACATCGCAGCCACGAGGGTGACGCTGAAGTGGAAGCCCCAGGGTCCGGTGAGCCCAGCCCATCCCCAATCGCCGGGGAGACCGGCGGCGAAGACAAATCCAAGCGGTACGAACACCGCAACGTAGATGCCGACACGCTTCGGATAGGGGGCGAGCGGCAATCGTTTTTCCTCGATGTTGCCGCGTACCGGGAGACTCTTTCCTCGCGTGAACAACACAAGGACGATGATGATCAGTGGGACTGCTTCGCGGATACCTGATTGGCCCCACGTAGGGAACCAACTCTGGCTGGTCATCCATGTTCCCGTGAAGTTCTGGAGCATGCCGATGATCAGTCCACCTGCGACCGCGAGTGGAATCGACGACATGCCCCCGATCAGCGCCGCGCCGAGGGCGGGCACGATGAGTCCGGTGAACTTTCCGACGCCGAGCGAACCTGTGATGGTGCCCGAGAAGATGCCGACTACGCCGGCGAGCGCCGCAGCGAGCATCCAGTTGTAAAGCGCGAGACGATCGGGGGAGTATCCCAAAAGGACTGCACCCTTTTCGTTGCCCGCCGCCGCACGAGTTGCAAGACCCGCACGCGAGCTCTTGTAGAACCACCAGACACCGGCACCAATGACAATCGCGAGCCCGGCGAATGCCAACGACTCGTGTGACACCTGGCCGCCGAGGCCAAGGAAGTTCTTGAAAGTGCCGCGTGGGAACAACACCGCTTCAGGGTTCGGGATGATCGCACCGAACTGCAACGACGCAAGACCAAGCAGGTAGGTCATGACACCGATGGCACCGATGACTTTGCCGAGCGGTGCGGCGTTACGAAGCGGTTTGAAGACCAGGTAGTGAATTCCTGCACCGAGGAGAAGTGCCGTGGCCATCGAAAGGAGCATCGCGAACCAAACGTTGATTCCCACACCGTTGTTCAGTGACATACGAACGGGCAGGTTCAGCGTCTTGGTCGGGAGGATGTCGAACCACGGAAAGTGGAAGATCCCCTCGTTGCGAAGGTAGAAGAATTGGAATGCGACGTACATGGCGATGGCGCCGTGCGAAAAGTTGATGACGCCCGAACCCTTGTATGCCGTCACGATTCCCATGGCCATGAGGGCGAAAAATCCACCGGCCCCCAAGCCCATGATCGAATAGAGAAGTGCTTCTTTCATTTTCCCCCTGAGTAAAAAAGACTTTTGCGTGCGTTGGCGTTTGACAACGCTGGGTGTCGGCGACGTGTCGTTCCCGCCGATTGAGTCGTTTCATGTCGAAGGGGGGTGACCCGAGAGGATCACCCCCCTTCTGTCGACACAACGTGGTGAACGAAGTGCCCGAAGAAGTGTTACTTCACTTCGTCGAAGCGGAGTTCGTCACCCTTACCGACCAACACGAGGCCCGAGAAGTCCTGGGCGCCCTTGACGGCCTTCAGTGCCTTGCCATTCCAGACGCTCGCCGAAACTTCGGTCGAGCACACTGCGACGTACGGCTTGATGGCGTCTTTGCAGTTGAGTCCGGTCGAGCCGAAGCCGACGTGATCCAACGTTGCTTTGTACGCCTTCAGGACGTCGGTACCCGTGGCCTTTGCGCCACCGGCAAGTTCCATCATCATCCACGTGTTCATGACGACGCCGTAGCCCTGGGTTGCAAAGCCGGTTCCATTCAGCTTTTGTTCCTTGGAGTACTTGGCCATCTTGTCGCGGTAGTTCACTGCTTGAGCCTTGGCGAAACCGCTAAGCGCGTCAGGGTCGAGGATCGAAAGACCACCGAGGGTGTAGATGCCCTTGATCTGGTTACCCAGCTTGGCCATCGTCGGAAGGTCGATGCATGCGCCCGACAAGACGACGGGGAACTTCGTCGGCGTCCAACCCTGCTTGATCATTTCGTTCATCCAAGTCCAGCACTCCGAACCCTGGTTCGAGTAGACCATGATGTCCGGCTTGAATCCGAGGATCTGAGCCACTTCCGCCGACACGTCGGCCTTGCCGGTGACGACCGGAACGCCGAGGTATGTCAATTGCGGCATGGTTCCCTTCAGCTTGGCTGAGGAGACGATCTTCGCACCCGAGAGGGTCTTGCCAGCAAGAACGTCAAGCGGCTTGGCCTCGAGGTCGTTGTAGCAGAAAATGCCGGGAGCCGACTTCGCCCACGGAACACCAACGCGACCACCCTTGGGCTTCTTCAAGTTGTCCTTCAGGATGTACTGCGTCGCGTAGGTGATGAGACCGAGGTGGACACCAAGGCAACCACCGCCGCCGCCAATGGCGACGGTACCGGGTGCGGTGAAGTCCTTCGGCATGATCGGCGTACCGACGACAAGCGGAATCTTTGCGCCCTGGTAGATCGCGAAGTGCGACTCACCGAAAGCAAGGGTTGCGAGCACGAGCGCCGGCTTCTTCGCGGCGAGCGAGTTCGCACAACCCGGCAGTTCTGCGGGAACGAGTGCGTTGTACTTGCAGATCTCCAACTTCAGTGGCCGACCAGGCGTTCCCTTGGCAACGTTTGCTCCGATACCACCGAGCTGGTTGTTGACGTAATCGACGGCTGCTTCAGCTGCCACGCGGTACTCAGGGAAGTTGATGACCGGACCCTCGGGGTTCTGGAAACCGATCGTGATCGGTTCACCAGAGGCAACGAGAGGCGCCTTGTCGCCGCAGGCCCAGCGCTGTGCGAGCCAGCCTGCGTTCTTGCCTTCCTTAGCATCGAGTGCGGCGTTCACCTTGATCGCGCACTTTGCACCCGCGGACTTGACGCCCGTGTTGTTGTTCTTTGCGGAGACCGCTCCTGCTCCCATCGACAACGCCGCTGCGACGGCCATTGCAACTGGAACCAGGAATTTCCTTTTCTGGTTCTTCAAATCTTCCCCCTGTGAACACGGGCACGCATGCCCGATTGCTGATGTGACAACCGGCATGCCGGCGGGGCAACTATAACCTCCTTCACATCGCGGTGTAAATGGGATCGCACCGCAGAGTCCTTGAGAATCAAGGCTTCGTTGCAGGGTGCAGAGAGTTCGCGCGTGAATTGGCACGGTCGGAAAATGCCCGGTTCGGGTTACCGAACGGTACTCGCAACGCCCGCAACGAACGCCTTCGACGAATGACGGGGTGGCCTGTCAGTCGATGAGGGCGGTTCCCGACACCACGATCTCGCCCGGCGTCGGGTCGTCACGGCGCAGCCACACGTTGACTTTCCGTACAGACAAGTCCGCGAAAGACTCTGCGCCGACGACTTCGCCGCCGGCAGTGACGTGATCTCCGTCGAACACGGGACGATGGAACGCAACGGTGAGACGACGTACGCAGCCAGCACCGGCAAATGCGTGCAATGCGTTCACGATGTAACTGAGGTTCAACGGACCCTGGTTGATGACGCGGCCGCCGAGGCCCATCTCGGTCGTTGCAGCGCGATCCCAGTGCACGCGGTACGGATCGCGCAGGATCGCGGCCATTGTCTTCATGCGTTGTGCGTCGACACCGTCGACGGCGAACTCGGGAATGCTCTGTGATGTCGTCGACGTTGTTTCCGCGGTCTTCTCTGCGGGTCGTTTGTAGGCAGCGGTGCCGTGCTGGCGACGGAAGCGCCACGAGTTGGTGACGCGCGCAACGAGGGCATTGCCGTTCGCGACGTCGCGCAACTCGATCGCGAATTTCATCGCGTCGTATGCGTTGCCCTTGTCGTCGAGCATGTGCTCCCAGTGCACGATCGATCCCTGCACGTCGTATTCGGTGTCGATGCGCAGGCGCGAGAAATATTCCCAGTCGTAACCGTCGAGGCCGACCGAGCCGGGCCCCTCGGCGCCGCAGACCTCGAACAACTTCGCGATGTTGATACCCGACCCGAGAATCGGCACGTGAAAGAGCGCCACCGGGTGCACCAGCGCGTCGGGTAGTTGCTCGGACGTCGTGCAGTCCGTCAGGAGGAAGTTCTCCCAGTGGGCAATCGTGTACCGTCCTCCTGGGAAGCGGTAGCCGAGGATCTCCTTGTCGGGAAGCCCCGAGCGCGCCGTCGTAGTCATGAGGGGGAGTTTGTCATGTCATCAAAGGTTTCACGTACACACACACCGGTCGACCCGGCCGATGCGAACGTCATGGATCTGTTCCGCATGGACGGAATGGTCGCCGTCGTCACGGGTGCCGGCCGCGGTATCGGTCGCGGCATCGCCCTCGCATTTGCGGATGCGGGCGCCACGGTGGTTCTCACCGCGCGCCGTGAACACGAGCTCGACGAAGTTGCCGAGCGCATCAACCAGCGCGGCCAGAAGTCGATGAAGGTCGTGGCCGACATCACCCATCCCGACACGATTTCCACCATCGTCGACCGGGCGATGAACGAACTGGGATCCATCGACACCTGGGTCAGCAACGCCGGCACCTCCGACTATCCGGGGAATTTCGCCTTCGAGGACTTCCCCGAGTGGCACTGGGACAATCAGATCGCACTGAACCTGCGCCCGCACTTCGTCGCCGCACGCGCCTGCGCCGCCGTCATGAAGCCGGGTTCGACACTCATCGGTATTTCGTCGATTGCGTCGCTGAAGCCCGCGGTGAACTTTGCCGCCTACGGCGCAGCGAAGTCGGGCATGAACTCGCTCGCACTCACGCTTGCAACCGAGCTCGGCCCAAAGGGCATCCGCTCGAACTGCATCTCGCCCGGCACGGTGCCGACCGAGGCGACAAAGACCGTCGGCCACGTGACAGACGCCCAGTTGGAGGCCTCCGCGGTGCGCATCCCGATCCGTCGCCTCGGCACGCCCACCGACTGTGGCGCTGCGGCGGTGTGGCTGGCATCGCCGGCAGGTTCGTGGATTACGGGCCAGAACATCGTGGTATCCGGCGGCGCCTGAGTTTTCAGAACGTGACGGGCAGGTGCCAGCAGGCGTGCATTTCGCCCCAGGCCTTGCATTTCATCACGGGATTCGCGCCCGCGGCGAGTCTCACGTTCGGCAGCATCTCGAGGACCACTTGTGACGCGGTCGTCGCCGTGTCGCGCGTGACCGCGTAGAGCGAACGTGGGCGGCCGACGGGGAGTGCCGGGTACTTCGACGGCGTGCCGAGTGCAGGCGTGATGCCCGACGGCAGTCCGTCGGCGCGGTACTGGCCGCGAGGTTCGCGCTGGACGAGGTCTTTGCGTCCGACGATGAATTGGTCGGGGTTCTTGAAGATGCGCTCGTCGCGGTTCGCCGCACCCGCCGAGCAGATCACGAGCGCGCCCTCGGGGATCAACAGCCCGAAGCGTTCGACTTCGCGTCGTGCGAAGCGGTCGGCGCTGATGACGGGCGTCGAATGGCGCACCGTTTCGAGATACGCGTACTTCACGAGTCGACGTTCACCGCGAACGGACTCGAGTTGTTCGGGATGGGTGAGAAGCAACATCCACATGTTCGCGAGTGCGCCATGGAGAGTTTCATGGTCGCCCTCGAGCAACGTGGCAACGACGTCGTACGCGGTGGTCTGCGGTCCGTCGATTTCCAGCGTCGCCACGGCCGACAACCAGTCGTCCTGTGGGTCGCTGCGGCGCTTGTCGAGCAGCGGTGCGAAGTAGTCGACCAGTTCGCGCATCGCCCGGCGTCCCGCCTCTTGGTTGGTGGGGTACCAGCGCCAGCCACGCTGCATGCGCAGGTATCGATCGGCAAAGAGTGCGATGTCGGCATCGGGAAGACCGATGGTGCGGCCGAGCACCACGAGAGGGAACGGCGCAGCGAAGTCAGCGACAAGGTCTGCCGAGCCGTTCTTCACCACGGCACCGAGCAGTTCCTCGGCCGCACGTTGCGCGTTCGCGTCGATCCCCTTGGCCTGTGCGGTGAGAATCGGCACCTGATTGCGCAGGTCGCGACCGAAGTCGGAAAAGTGGTAGTGCCAGCGCTTCGAGCGCACGGCGAAGTTTGCGTTGTCGGCAAGCACCGAGGTGACGTCGTTGTAGTGCGTGACCCAGAAGCAATTGCCGGGCCAGTCACGCCATGCGGGCCCGTAGGCGCGCAGTTTTGCGAGCAACGCATAGGGGTCGTCGAGGTAGTCCTGCGTGCGCATTTGCCCGGGCTTGACCGGCGGCGGAGCACCGACGCGTTCGCGCTGGAAGACCTCGTAGCTGCGGTAACCGGCCTCGTCGTCGCCACGTTCGCTGGCGAGTGTGTCGTTCTCGTTGTCCGAGATGTACGTCATCTCACGCCTTTTCGAACTCGAGCCACAGTTCGTTGATGGCTCCGAGGCCGATCGGGGCGAGTGTCACTCCGTCGATGTCCTTTGGCATGCGGCCCTCGACGATCGCCACGTTCTTCACGCGCTTCGACATGATGTTCGAACCAATCGATGCTTCCTGGTGGGAGATCCATGCGCCGGGGCACAGGTGCGGGCCGACACCGAAGGCCATGTGGTTGCACTTGCCTTCCTTGCGGTAGCCGGCACGGACGATTTTCTCGGTGTACAGATCGTTTCGGAAGATGTCGAAGCGCTCGGGGTCGGTGAACACGCGCGGGTCATGATTGGCGGCCCAGTCGACCATGTGCATCAGCGAACCGGTGGGGATCTTGATGCCGTGCATCTCGATGTCGAAGGTGTTGTGGCGAGGCTGACCGCCGATCGACGACGAGTGGCGCAACGTCTCGTGGAACGCGGCATCCCACAACGCATCGTCGGCAAGGACCGCATCCATCTGGTCCGGATGCTGCAGCAGCAGATACCACATGTTGAGGATTGCGCCACGTGTGGTTTCGCCTCCACCACCCACGATGAGGGCGATGTTCGACGTGATCTCCTCCGTCGACAGGTAGTCACCATCGATGACCGTTTGGCAAAGCTCGGAAATGATGTCGGGCGCGACCTGCTCACCGTTGTCGTCGAGCAGGTACTGGGGCGACTTGCGGCGCTGTTCGACGATTTCTTCGACGAAGTCCTCGAGGTCCTGTCGCGCCATCAGACCTTTTTGTTCGAAGTCGCGACCACCGATGCCGCCCATCATGTTCTTGTACCAGTAGAAGAAACGGTCCTGTGCGTCGTCCGGGAAGCCGAGGACCTGGCACACGACGCGGATCGGGAAGTCGTTGGCGAATGCGCGACCGAGTTCGATGACGTACTTGCCCGTCGAAGGGTCGAGTTCCGCCACGCCCGAGGCGGGGTCAAACCATGCGTCGATCATGTCGTTCGCCATTTTGCAGATCGCGCCGAAGCGCTTCGTCAACGCGCTGCCGACAAGGTGGCGACCGTAGAGGTTGCGGCGACGGCTGTGTTCGATGCCGCTCAGTTCCAGCTGCGTGTTGCCGAGGACGTGGTTCGAGCTGCCTTTCGGGATGGTATTGAAACCCAGACCGTCGAAGTACGCGTCGTTGATGTCGGAGTAGCGCGTGACGAAGTAGCAGTTGTTCAACTTGTCGTGGAAGACCGGATAGTGATCCTGCATGATGCGGTAGTAGGGATACGGGTTGCGCTGGAATTCGCGAGAACCAAACAGGCGGGGGTCGATCAGCGGAATGCCGTTCTCGTCGTGGCCCATGTCGCAGGGAGTGCCGAGCGGCATCAACGGGAAGTCCGTCTGCTCGGTCGCGGCACGCTCGGTGGCGATCTCGAAAGCATCGCCGACAACAATCTTCAGGTTTTCGGTCAACGACATGTGGCCCCCCGGTTCGACTGTCGGTTTTCTCCCACTATAAGAGGTAGAAAATCCGCTCGTCCGAGTCGGGCTAAGTTCGTGGCCATGGGGACAACATTGAAGGGGCGTCGGGCTCTCGTCACCGGCGCAGGAGCCGGCTTGGGCAAGGCATACGCGATCGCACTCGCTCAGGCGGGCGCCGACGTGGCTCTTTGCGATGTGAATGATTCGGTCAAGGCCGTGCGCGACGAGATCCGCGGTCTCGGCGTGAACTGTTGGGCGAAGGTTGCCGACGTGGCAAAGAAGAAGCACGTGAAGGCGTTCGTCGACGGCGCAGCCGACAAGTTGGGTGGCCTCGACATCGTGGTGGCGAATGCCGGAGTCGTGCGCGTCACCAACCCGGCAAAGGACGACTTCTCGAAGGCGGTCGACGACTTCGAATTCATGATGGACGTGAACCTGCGCGGCGTGTATCTGACGGGGCGCGCCGCGATCCCGTACCTCGTGGAGAATGGTGGTGATCTGATCAATGTCACCACCGACCACATCCACACGTGTGGTTGGCCCGAAACCCACTCACACGACGACGCGCAACTGTGCAACTGGAAAGACGTGCAGCGGTCGGCCGTCGGTGGGCCGGGCTTCGACGTGTACGACGCGTCGAAGTGGGGAATCAAGGGTCTCACCAACGCGTGGGCGCGCTCGCTCGCGCCTCACAAGATTCGAGTGAACTCCTTCGGTATGGGGGCGACGGCGACCCCCATGTACCTGGGCTTCCTCGGAGGTCGGCCGCCCGCGCCGGGTGTGATGACCCCCGAGGGCGTCGCGGGAGTTCTCGTCGACCTCATCACCGAGGGGCCGAATGGCCGCACGGGTGATTGCGTGCAGTTGTGGGCGGGGCATCCGACGGTGCTTCCGCCGCCGATGCTCGACGGCATCCTCTGCGCCGCCGATCTGGCGCGCGCGTGACGGGGCGGTGAGCGAGATGGCGGGCAACGACCTTGCATCGATCCGCGCAGCCGCCACGGCGCTCAGCCCGTGGGCGCACATCGCCACCATCGGCCGCGACGGTCGTCCCGACGTCGTGCCGGTGCATCCGTGCTGGGAAGGCGACGTCATCTGGATCATGATCGGAAACGAATCGGTGAAGGCGAAGAACGTGCGCCACAACAACCACGTCGCACTGCACTGGCAGGTGACCGAAAAAGGTGATGGTGTCGAGATCTGGGGGACCGCCTCGCTGCACGCCGACCTCGAGACGAAACGCCGCCTGTGGAACGGAGTCTTCGACTACGACCTCAACCTCTTCGCCCCCGGCGGGCCGGACAATTCGCCCGATGCCGGCTTCATGCGCGTCGACCCGTACCGGGCATTGCACCTTCCCGCGTACGGCATGGGCGGCAGGTTCGAATGGCGCGCCTGACTTCGCTCGACCGCTCGGTGGCGGGCAAGACGGTCATCGTCACCGGTGCTGCAAGTGGCATGGGTCGTGCAACGGCGCATCTCTTCGCCGACGAGGGTGCGAACGTGGTGGTTGCCGACGTGGGTGACGACCGCGTGGCGCGTGTGGTCGCCGAGATCACCGCCGCACACGGGGCTGACCGTGTGATCGGCGTGCCCACCGACGTGACCGCCGACGATCAGCGGCGTGCACTCGTCGGCGCGGCGGTCGCCCGGTTCGGCACCATCGACATCCTTGTCAACAATGCCGGTATCAGTCGTGCGTCGTCGGTGTTTGCCGACGACGAGTCCTTTGGCGAGGCATGGAACGCCACACTTGCGGTCAACCTCAGCGCTTACGCGCACCTCGTGCGCCTCGTCGTTCCCCACATGGCGGGTCGGTCGGGTCGCATCGTGAATGTGGCATCGACAGAAGCGATCGTCGCAACGCCGGGCCTCGCTGCCTATTCGGCCGCCAAACATGGCGTCGTGGGCCTCACGAAGAGCCTTGCCGCCGAACTCGGCAGGCACGGCATCAACGTGAACGCGATTTGTCCCGGTCCCATCAATACCGCCATGACGGCGGCCATTCCCGACGACTCGAAAACGATCTATGCCAAGCGCAAGGTGCCACTGCGCCGGTACGGAGAACCCGAAGAGGTCGCACAGATGACATTGAGCGCGTGCCTGCCGGCGGCGAGTTTCCTCAACGGGGCGAGCATTGTCGTCGACGGTGGAATGACGATCCTGCACTAGCAGCTACGTATCGAGAAGAACGGGAGCGACATGGGCCACGACCGATCGCGGGTCGTCCCTTTGCACTTGAGCGGGTTTTAAATAGATTATGCAACGTATGAAAACCCGTTCGGCCTCGGCACAGGCGACCATGGATCGCATCGTCGGCGCAACAGTCGCAGCGATCGAAGTCGGGGGCGAACCCGGGTTGCGTGTCAACGACATTGCGCGTGACAGTGAGGTTTCCGTCGCGACGCTTTACCACCACTTCGGTGACCGAGAGGGACTGGTCGTTGCGGCGCGACAAAAGCAGTACGTAGGTTCGACGGGCATTTACTACGAGCGGTTCTCGCAGGCGGTACGTGGGGCCTCGTCGTGTGCAGAGTTGTCAAAGGTGTTGTGCGAGTTCTTTGGTCATGCAACCGACGAGTCGAGTCGCGCAGTGCGGTTCCTTCGTGCCGAGATCATCGGGTCGTCGCGCACACGCCCACAGCTCGCCACGGCATTACGCGAGGTGCAAGAAGACCTCACGGGCAAGTTGACCCTGGTGTTCGCCGACGCACAAGAGCGCGGTCTCATGCGCAACACGATCAGCGCCCGTGCGATCGCGGAGTTTGCGCTCGCAATCCACCTTGGCTCGGTGCTGCCCGACCTTCTTGCGGGAGAAAATGGCAGGTCCACCCTGCTCGACCCCATGTTCAGCGAGTTCATCGAGTCGTTGCTTGTCGTTCGTTCCTGAGCCCATCGCTCATTCCTGACGGTTTCCCCGCCTCTCGGGCGCCGAGGCGGGCTGGGTTACCCTGTCCCCATGGAACAGACACTTCCCGATCCCGGCCTCGCCAAGGGCGAACACCGCTGTCCGGGGGAGACGTATCAAGACGTCCTGCGCCGTGACGAGACCGGCGCGCCGCCACAGATGATGACCGAATCGTACGAGTACCTCGGTGACGAGCCGATCGGCTTCTACCGCTACACCTCGAAGGAGTTCCTCGAACTCGAATTCGAAAAGGTGTGGTCGAAGGTGTGGCAATGGGCCTGCCGCGAGGAGCACATTCCCAACGTCGGTGACTACTACGTGTACGACATCGGCCACCGCTCGATCATTATCGTGCGCGGCGACGACGGTGTGATTCGCGCGATGGACAACTTCTGCGGTCACCGTGGAACGCAGCTGAAACCGTCGTGGGACAACGGCAATGCGAACCGGTTCACCTGCCGCTTCCACGGCTGGGCGTGGTCGACCACCGGCAACATCGCATCGGTGCCGTGTCGTTGGGACTTCCCGGGCCGCTCGGATGACGATCTCAAGCTTCCGTCGATTCAGGTCGAGACATGGGGTGGCTTCGTCTGGGTGAACTTCGACAAGAACGCGGCTCCGTTGCGCGAATACCTGGGTGTGATGCCCGAACACTTCACCGGCAACTGGGACTTGAGCGACCGCTATCTCGAACTGCACCTGCGCAAACGTCTGCCTGCGAACTGGAAGGCGTCGATGGGCGCGTTTCTCGAGGCGTACCACGTGTACAAGACACACCCCGAGGGTTTGCGCGCGACGGGTGACGCGAACGCGCAGTACGACGTGTTCGGCGAGAATGTGTCACGTTTCATGCACACATCGGGTACGCAGAGTCCGCACATCGAACGCAAGCAGACCGAACAAGAGATTCTCAACTTTGTGTTGCGTCGCCGCTACGGCAACCCCGACGATGTGCCGAAGGTGCCCGAGGGCAAGACCGCGCGCGACGTCTACTACAGGATCGTGCAGGACGAACTGAAGCAACGTTTCAACCACGACTTCTCGCGGTTCAAGGTTGCCGAGACTCTCGACTCGATCGAGTACTTCGTGTTCCCGAACGCTTTTTTCTTCCCCGGCGCCGCGCGGCCGATGGTGTACCGCTTCCTGCCTCACCCGACCGACCCCGACGAATGCATCTTCGAATTGCTGTTTCTGCGTTTTGCTCCGGATGGGCAGGACCCGCCCGCGCCGGCGAGCCCCTACGACCTCGACGTGCAGGAGAGCTACATGTCGGCGCCGGGAATGGAAAAGGGCCTTGGTTTCGTCTACGACCAGGACACCGACAACCTCGCAGCACAGCAACGCGGTTTCAAGGGCAGCCTGAAGGGTGGCGAAACCCTCGGCAACTACCAGGAAGTGCGCGTGCGTCACGTGCACAAGGTGATCGACAAGTATCTCTCTCAACCGTGACGCGCGGTTCGTAAGAAATCGCAAAGAATCTCGGTCGCCGACCTTTTCGCGGGCGGCTGAGGGTTTACCCTTGCGTCACGGTGAACGCACAAGACCCCTTCGACGGACCACCCCGCACGCGAACGTGGCGAGATATCCCGCCAAGCCCGCCCCTTGGCGTCCCGCTGCCGCCGCCGAACGCACCGTTCGGCGACGGTGACGGCTCCGCGTCCCAGCCCCGACCGCGGACCAAGCGCGGGGTGAGAGTGGTCGCGATCATCGTCGCCGTTGCGCTGGCACTGGGTGGCGCCGCGGCCATTTTCTCGGGGAACGACGACTCGCCCGCCGAGTCGATTCCGTCGACAACCGCAGTCGACGACCGAACGGAGAGCACCGAAGACAACGGCAACAACAGCACGCCGACCACCGAAGCCGATGCCGGTAATCAGGCGCCCGCCGGCAGCCCCGAGCGGGTGGCAAAGGAGGTCGGACCGTCCGTGGTGCAGATCGAGTCGAACGGTGAAATCGGAAGCGGCGTGATCTACGACGAGTCGGGTCTCGTTCTCACGGCGCACCATGTCGTCGAGTCGGCTGAAACCTTCAACGTCGTGCTGAACGATGGCACAAAGTTGCGCGGCCGCGTCGTCGGGCGCCGTCCGGCGCGGGATCTCGCGGTGCTCGCCGTCGAATCGACGAAGGAACTGCCGGCCGCGAAATTGGGTGGCGAAGACCTTGCCATCGGCCAGCCCGTGGTGGCGCTCGGGAGCCCATTCGGATACCAGGCATCGGTGACATCGGGGATCATCAGTGGGCTCAACCGACAGTTGACCATTGGTTCGATGACGCTCACCGGTCTCATCCAGACGGAT
>SXZT01000058.1 GCA_005787785.1 Actinomycetota bacterium | reverse complement strand
GCCGCCAGACGATGCCCACGAGATGACATTGCCCTCGAGATCGGTGATCGAGACAATGGTGTTGTTGAACGAACTCTTGATGTGCACCACTCCAACCGTGACGTGCTTGCGCTCGCGCTTGCGCGGACGGCGCCCACCTGCTGCTGGCTTTGCCATTACTTCCTCACTGCCTTCTTCTTGTTTGCCACGGTCTTCTTCGGTCCCTTGCGTGTGCGGGCGTTGGTGTGGGTGCGCTGGCCACGAACGGGCAGGCCCTTGCGGTGGCGCACACCCTGGTACGACCCAATTTCGATCTTGCGCTTGATGTCCTGCTGCACGTCACGGCGCAGGTCACCTTCAACGGTGAGATTGGCGTCGACGTAGGCGCGGATGCGGTTGGTCTCTTCCTCGGTGAGGTTCCGCACACGCTGGTTGTGGTCGATGCCGAGTTCTTGGCACATCTTGAGTGCGGTGGATCGACCGACGCCATAGATATAGGTGAGTGCGACCTCGAGGCGCTTTTCGCGCGGAATGTCGACACCAGAAATACGAGCCATTGATGTTTCCTTTTTCTAACCCGGTCAGCCTTGACGCTGCTTGTGTCGGGGGTTCTCGCAGATGACCATCACGTTGCCGTGGCGACGGATGATCTTGCACTTCTCACAGATTTTCTTCACGCTGGGGCGGACCTTCATGGCCTTCTCACTTCAACTTCACTTGAATCGGTAGGTGATACGACCACGGGTGAGGTCGTAGGGGGTGAGTTCGACTTGGACCTTGTCGCCGGGACGGATGCGGATGTAGTGCATGCGCATCTTGCCGCTGATATGCGCAAGCACCTGATGACCGTTCTCCAACTCGACGCGGAACATCGCGTTCGGGAGGGACTCGGTGATGGTGCCCTCGAGCACGATCGCGTCTTCCTTTGGTTTGGCCAAGAGACTCCTTCTTCTTTCTTCTTGCTGCGAACGGTGAGCCCGGTCGGGGGTCGACCTGACGGTGATGACCGCCGACAGGGCGTAGGGGAGGCTATCGGTGGTCGGACCCAACGCCACAGGGCGGCAGGGCTGCCCGGCCCCCCGGGTGCGGGCCCTAGCGGGAGTCGATCACCGTGGTGATCCTCTCAAAGACCTGGTCGGGGCTGCCCACGCCATTGACCGGGAACAGCCTGCCGCTGGCGCCGTAGTACTCAATGAGCGGCGCGGTCTGGGTTTCGTAGAGGTCGAGTCGACGGTTGATCGATTCGGGCGTGTCGTCATCGCGCAGCACCACGTCGCCACCACAGGTGTCGCATATCCACGGCGATGCGACGACGGGCCCGGCCTGGTAGTTCGCACCGCAGTCTCGGCACACACGACGAGCCGAGAGGCGCTCGAGAACCATTTCGCGCGGCACCACCAGGTCGATGACCGCATTCAATGGGCTCTCGTTCGCAATGTCGTCGAGGGCCTCGGCCTGGGTGACCGTACGGGGGAAACCATCGAGGAGGAATCCCCTGCGTCGAGCATCGGCCTTGCCCAATCGTTCGCGAACCAGTTCGACGATGAGATCGTCACCCACGAGTCTGCCCGAATCGATCACCTCGGCAACACCGCGCCCGAGCGCGGAATTTTCACGTACCGACGCGCGCAACATGTCCCCGGTCGAGATGTGCGGTACGACGTAGTGACGCGACAAGCGCACGCACTGCGTGCCCTTCCCCGAGCCCTGTCGGCCCAACAAAACGATGCGCGTACCTTTTGACATCAAAGGTTCCTGAACACGGGGACAGCCACCGCGATGTGCGAAGCGCGGCGGGCCGCTACTTCAGGAATCCCTCGTAGTTGCGGAGCATCAACTGACTGTCGATCTGACGCATCAATTCGAGTGCGACACCGACTGCAATGAGCACCGTCGTGCCGGCGAACGGGAAAGAATCGACGTCACCGATCCAGAGGATGATGTACGGAAGGATTGCAATGAACGCAACGAACAATGCGCCCGGCAGCGTGATGCGGTTCACGGTCTTTGCAAAGAATTTCTCGGTCTGCGTACCGGGACGAATACCCGGAATGAAACCGCCCTGCTTACGCAGCTGGTCAGCCTGACGCACGGGGTCGAACGCAATCGAATTGTAAAAGTAGGCGAATGCAACGATCAGCAGGAAGAACACCGAGATATACAGCATGTTTTGGCTGTTGATCAGGTAGTCGTTCACAAAACCGGCGACTGACCCGCGCCAACCTTCGGCACTACCGAGCATGTTCGAGACGAGGACGGGCAGAAGAAGGATCGACGACGCGAAGATGATCGGCACCACGCCCGCCTGATTGACCTTCCACGGGATGTAGGTGCTCTGGCCGCCGTACCTGCGGCGACCCACGACTCGCTTGGCGAACTGCACGGGGATACGGCGCTGGCCCAACTCCACGCGAACGACCGCGTAAAGAATGGCGATCGAAACCGCGACGAGAATTCCGAAAACGATGAACTTCTTGCTCTGCAAGATCGAGTAGTAGCTGTACGGCAGACCGCTGACCACCGAAGCGAAGATCATCATCGACATGCCGTTGCCGATTCCGCGCTGGCTGATGAGTTCACCCAACCACATGAGGAACGCCGTGCCGGCGACGAGCGTCGGGATGACGAGCAATGCGCGGGGCATGAACGGGTCGAGCAGAACCACATCTGGGGCCTGCGCCGCCGCACCGAAGAACGCCGACCCTCGGCCCTGACCAAAGATGAACGTCAGACCCGCACCCTGCAGCACCGCGATACCAACGGCGACGTAGCGGGTCCATTGTGTGATCTTGCGCTGGCCGACCGCACCTTCTTGCTGCCACTCCTCGAGTTTCGGAATGACGACCGTGAGCACCTGCATGATGATGCTGGCCGTGATGCAGGGCATGATGCCGAGCGCGAAAATCGAGAACGAGCCGAACGCGCCACCGGAGAAGAGGTTGAGGAAGCCGAGCGCGCCCTGCGATTTCGCCGCCTCGTTCAGCTGCCGCACCGCCGCGCCGTCGACACCGGGCACGCGCAACGCAACACCAAAGCGGTAAACGACGACCATGAGGATCGTGAAGAGGATCTTGTTGCGAAGGTCTGCGACCCTGAACAGGTTCTTCATGTTCGACAGCACTGCAGTGCTCCTTTTCGTCAGCGCATCGCGCCGGCGCATCTATCGGTTGGTGAACTGGTTGCCCTTTGCGGGCGGACGCACACCACGGAAGGTGGGCGGAAGAATTGTGACACTGCCGCCGGCCGCGGTGATGGCGGCTTCGGCCGACTTCGAAACCGCGTGCGCGCTGACCTTCACCGCACGGGTGATTTGTCCGCGAGCAAGCACCTTGATCGGCTTGCCCTTGCGGGCCACACCCCGTGCGATGAGAACGTCGGGCGTCACCTCCGACTCGGACAGTTCGTTGATCGAGTCCAGGTTGACCGCGCAGTATTCGACACGGAAGGGGTTGTTGAAGCCCTTCAACTTCGGCACGCGCTGCTTGAGGGGCATCTGGCCACCTTCGAAACCGCGCGCAACCGTGTTGCGGGCGTACTGGCCCTTGGTACCGCGACCGGCGGTCGTGCCACCCTTGCCGCCGGTGCCACGACCGACGCGCTTGCGTCGCTTGCTGGAACCGGGTGTCGGTGCGAGTTCATCAACGCGCATATCAGCTCTCCTTGACTTCGATGAGATGAGGAACGCACGCGATCATGCCCCGGATTTCCGGACGATCAGGCAACGTGTTGGTGTCGCCGATCTTGTTGAGGCCGAGTGCACGCAGTGTGCCGCGTGACTTCGGCTTGTTGCCGATCTTCGAACGCACGAGTGTGACGGTGATGGTTTTGTCGGCCATGGTTAGTGTGCTCCCCCGGACTTCTTGCGCTCGTTATAGGCGCGCAGCATTCCCTTCGGAACGAAATCCTCGGCGGCGAGACCGCGGCGGGCGGCAACTACGTCGGGACGCTGCAGCGCCTGGAGACCCTGGATGGTTGCACGTGCGACGTTGATCGCGTTCGCCGAGCCCAGCGACTTGGCGAGTACGTCGTGGATACCGGCTTCTTCCAGAATGATGCGAGCAGCACCACCGGCGATGACGCCGGTACCCGGTGTGGCGGGTTTCAGAAGCACGCGGCCAGCACCGACTTCCCCGATGACAGGGTGCGTGATGGTGGAGCCGGCCAGGGCGACATCGAACAGGTTCTTCTTCGCCTCTTCGGTTCCCTTCTGGATCGCGAGCGGAACTTCTTTCGCCTTGCCGTAGCCCAGACCAACCTTGCCGTTGCCGTCACCGACGACGACGAGTGCGGTGAAAGAGAACCG
>SXZT01000057.1 GCA_005787785.1 Actinomycetota bacterium | reverse complement strand
CCGACATCCTCGACCCCGCACTGCTGCGCCCGGGCCGATTCGACCGTCAGATCATCGTGCCGTTGCCCGAATACGAGGAGCGCCTCGCGATCCTGAAGGTCCACTCGAAGGACAAGCGCATGGGCACGGACGTCGATCTCGACACGATGGCCCGCGCCACCCCCGGTATGAGCGGAGCCGACCTCGCAAACCTCGTCAATGAATCGGCTCTCTTTGCGGTGCGCCGTGGATCGAAGCAAATCGAGCGCATCGACTTTGAAAATGCGCGCGACCGTGTGGTTCTCGGCGCAAGTCGCGAAAGCCTCGTGCTGTCGGCCGAGGAGAAGCGCGCGACGGCCTACCACGAAGGCGGTCATGCGGTTCTCGCCAGTGTCCTTCCGAACAGCGATCCGCTGCACAAGGTCACCATCCTCCCCCGCGGCATGGCACTTGGCGTCACGTGGTCTCTGCCTGAAGAGCGTCACACCTACTCGAAGGAGTACTTCGACGACATCATCTGCAAGGCGATGGGTGGCCGCGTGGCCGAAATGATCGTCTTTGGCCATCTCAACAGCGGTGCCGCCAACGACCTCGAACAGGCCACCTCGATCGCCCGCCGCATGGTTCGCGAATGGGGCATGAGCCGGGTAGTCGGACCGATGGCATGGAGCACGCAGCAACAGGTCTTCCTCGGGGAGGATCTCATGACCAACGGCCGCGAATACAGCGATGACACGGCAAAAATGATCGACGGTGAAATAGCCCGCATTCTGCGCGAGCAGGAAGACCGCGCACGTGACATCCTGCTGAAGCACCGACGTGGCCTCGACCTCGTTGCGGGCAAACTGCTCGAAGAGGAAACCATCGACGGCCAGGCGGTCGTGCGTCTCGTGCAGCAGGGTCTGTCGGAGTCGCCGGCCAGCACGTCAGCACCGACCGACTCGCACCTCTAGTCGTTGGTCGTCTCTCTTAGTCGAGCGGATCGTCGTGGCCGTGGCAGCTCGAGTCGGGGCGAGACCCGGGTTCGCGACATTCGGCGACGGCAGCCCACAGGTCGGTTGCCGTGACGGGTCCCATGAAGTTTGCCCGCACCACACCCTCGCGGTCGACGATCAGAACCACGGGGACCGCGTCGATTTCGTAGCGCTCGTGAACGTGGCGCGCCGCTGAGAATTCGACGTCGTGCACCACCACATCGCGCGATGCCAAGGCCTGCGCCTTGGCTACGACATCGGCACAGGTCTGGCACGTCGCCGACGAGAACACTGCCACCAACCACTCGGCCTCTGATCGGGTGAAGTCGTTGCGGTCGACCTGCGAGGGGACCTGCATACGCGGTTGTGTCGGTGCCTCCGGGCGACGACGACGACCGATGATTGCAGCCGTCGTCGCGCACGCCACTACGGCAGCAACGATGAACAGGTTCGTCACGGATTCACCTCGCTTCCGACCTACCCGCCGAGAACCGGCAGGGCTGGAACGATGTCGCGGCCCCCGACGCCGACCACGCGCGGCACCAAACGTACGACGAGCACCGGTTGCGTGGCGGTGACCTCGTATTGCAGAAGGTCGAGACCCTTCGGAATCGACACGTACACCGACCGACCTGCCGGCAACGCAATCGATTCGAGTCCCGCCGCGGGGAGACGTCCCGCCGGCCCGATACTCGCAACCGCCGCGGTTGCATCGACGCCGGTGACGTTGAAGACCAACAGCGCCCGTTCACGTCCGGCTTCGGCACCGAGTGCCGACCGCCATTTCGTCGCGGCCATTGCCGACGGCAGGGCAAGGTCGACCGATGTGGCCGCATTATCGTCGAGCTGACGCGTGACGACGTGTTCGACGACGACCGGGTCGCCTTCCAGAACCGACAGGGAAACGACGAATTCCGACTCGGGCAGACCGGCAACATTTGCCATCGAAACACTCACGACGCGGTGCGAGGGAACGACGAGCGACAGCGGCTGCGCGCTCACCGCCTCCGAACCGGAGAACAGAACCGAGACCAGCGCATCGTTCTCACCGGGGTTGAAAACGTCGATCTGTTCGGAGGGTCTACCGGCGTAGTTGCCCGTCACCACCCACCAATCGGTGTGGGCCGCAGGCGCGCCGAGCTTCAGTGTGTAGCCCAATCGACCGCTGCCCAGATAGTGCTGTGCGCGTGCAGCGACGAAGGCGCCGCTCTGTGCACGTATTTCCACGCCAACCAATTCCTCGCCGCGCGCCCCCTGCTCGGCGATCTTGATGACACTCAAGGACTGGGGCGGCAATACGTAGCCCTGCAGCAGCGACGGCGCACGTTCGCCGTCCTTCGTCACGAACCGCACGTTGATCACCGTCGCATCGACGAGCGGGTTCGTCAGCACGAGATCTTCCTCGCTGTTGCTTGCCGTGAAACCATCGGCGAAAAACCACGCGTCCGACGGCGCGTTTGCGCATGGCTGGTACGACTCGCCCGCGGGGAAATCGGCGCGCTGTTCGACGACCACCCCACCGGCACCGTTCACACCGGTCAGTTCGATGAGCGCGCTCACGTAGCGTCCATCGACGCCCTCGTCCAAGTCGACGACGACCTTGTCACGTGGCGCGACGCTGATCGCATTCGTCTGCGGCGTGGATCCGTCGACGTATCGAGTGACGATTCCCGTCAACTCGTCATCGGTGGGGTTCGCCACGATCGCCTCGCCACCGTGGTCGGCACCGTCGTAGCCCTTGCCGCCGAGTGGAACCCCGGGGCAGTACCAAGCACTCGACGTGACAGCGAGGTCACTCGCAGTTGGTGGAAGGGCCGCAACGGCATCGGCAATTGCAACCGGGATGGCGGGTTCGACCTGCGGTACATCGGGACGCCCGGCGCGGTCGGCCACGGCGACCGCAACCGCCGCAATGGCTACGAGTACGAGGCCGGGGAGACGACGCACGCGGTTCACCGTGGCTTCATTTCGAACATGATCGGCGTGTCGTCACTGCGCTCGACGCGCACCGGCAACGGTCGGCGCCGACGCCCCCGCAGCCCAAGCGCGATGAAGAGCGCAAAACACCACAATGCGAACTGTCCGACGACGAAAGCCACCTGCAGGACCGGGCGGTCGTAGCGCAGCGTTGCGCGCGAACCCTGCGCAACGGTGTCGGGCACGTCGAAACCGGTCGTCGCACCGAACGCCGGTCGCGATGCCAATCTGCGCCCGTCGACCGAAAGGCTCCAGCGCGGCGAGGGCGGAACCCCGATGCTCACCACGCCGGGAGCAACTTGGAGACGCTGCGTGGCCCGGCCGGGAACGAAGCCGACCTTGGCGGGCGTCGCTCCGCGCAGGTCGGCCAGAACGAGTTCGTCCATACCTGCCGTCGTGCTTGCCTGCGAACCTGCCGCGCTGAGTTGCGCGACGGTCGGCACCCACGCGGTGTTCTCGTAGATCAACAGGTCCGCCGATTCGTACTGGCGACGCAGATCGAGTTGCACGCGCAGCGCATCGACCAAACCGTCGGGCACGGCCATCGGTTCGCTGCGCGTGCTGCGCGCGCCGTCGATGCGCGGGATGACGATGTAACGAACCCCAAGTGGTGCGATCAGGCGCCCAACCCGGGGTGTGTCGCCCGACAAGAGATGAGACAGCGCGTTTTCGAGGGTGCGCACCGTCGAGGTCTCCCCCGGTGCCCACTGCGTGAAGAGTGTCGCGACCCCGTCGTCGGTGACCGCGTAGCCGAGTTGCAAATCGCTTCGCGTGTCGAGGGTTCGCGGCGCGGCCGGCAACAAGTCGGGGTGTCCGAGATAGAGCATGCGGTAATCGCCCTCGTCGGGGTTCTTCGCCAGTTGCAGCAACAGGGTGTCGAGCGACGAGCGCGGCTGGTTCCAGCGGCCATCGGCTGCGTTGACGACAAGCGGAATGACCGGAACGAGAACCGTGAGTGCGGCGAGTAGCGCGAGTGGCTGACGCCAACCAAAGCGCGCGCCACGAACGTCGTTTTCGACTGCATCGAGCAGCGCAACGACACCAAGTGCAAGACCACCGGCGGCGAACGACAGCAGAACCCCCGACTCGGGCAAGGAGAATCCGAACACGCGGGAGTCGGATGCAACCGCGAGCGCCACGAAGACCGCCGTCAGGACGGCACCTCGAACGGCCCACACGAACCGCGTCCCGCGAGCGACGACCACGGCGGCGATGACCACGCCGTAGAGAACGAGAATCGCCGGTGCGAATGCCGCCCGACCCGCATCGAAACTGAGAATGCGCAGGATTCCCTCGTTGCGGCCGACGCCGGGATCGGCACCAACCACGAGCGACCACCAATCGGAACCGACGTAGTGGCCGATCCACGGGAAGTTCAGCAACAACGCCACGACGACACTCGCGGCGACGACTCCCGGCAGGCCGCGCAACGAGCGCACGCCCGTGCACATCGCTGTGGCCACGATGTATGCGATAGCGGCAACGATCAGCACGGGGACGAACGACGCCTCGAATGCCGCGACGGCCCCGACCACGAGACCCAACCGCAACGCGCGTCGCAACACATCTGATGCCGTCGCGGTGAGAACGTCGTTCGCCCTGCTGAATGCGAGCAGCACCCACGGGACCGCGGCATACGCGGCGAGCACACTCCAGCGACCGGTCGCCACCGCTTCGTAGTGCAGGGGCACCATGGCGTAGGCGAGAGTTCCGCCCGCCCGTGCGCGTGCCGATTGCGTCACATCGCGGCCGAACCACCACATGCCGACGACGCCGACCACGCCGAGGCCAACGACCGCCGCGGTTCGCACCGCGGCGGGGTTGCCAAAGGAAAAAAACGTCGCGACGCCAACGAGCGCGGTGCCCGTCGGAGCAGGGGTTGCCGACCCGAATCCTCCGGGCCACCATCCGAGCCGATAAGCAGCGCCGAGGGACCTCCATGATTCGGTGAACGGAACGAATTGCCCGACGAAGGTGACACCGTCGACTACGAGACGGCGCACACCGACAACGAACACGGCGCCGAGAAAAGCGAAGACGGCGAGCGTCGTGCGTGCACGCTTTTCCCTTTCGGCCGCGGCAATTCGGTTCTCGAGCCGCTTTGCATCCCTTCGCGCCCTGCGTGCCCGCAGGAAGGAAACAACCCGGGCGCTTCCCTGCACCTGCAGGTCGTGTATCTCGGCGTCGGACACGGCGCGCAACGCCTGCACCTTTGCGCGACGCCGCCGCAGCGACCCGACACGGGCGATGGTGCCAAAGACGGCGCCAAGGGCGACGACAGCACGCTTGGTTCTCCCCGAGAAAACACCGACAACGCCCTCGACGAGTGACAAGCCGACGAGCAGGGCAACGACGGGTGCGAATCGCGATGGCGACGTCGCTGCAAGAACGGTCCGCACCCGGTGACGTTCACGAAGGGCCGCGAGATCGATGTCAGGATTGCGGTCAGCGAAGCCTTCGCGGTGACGCGCCACCGCCGAGGGAACCACCATGACGCGGCCCCCCGTCAGATGAACACGCCAGCAGAGATCCAACTCTTCGCCGCCGAAGTCGATCTCGGGGCTGAACCCGCCGGCGGTGCGGAACACATCGGCGCGCACCAACATGCACGCACTCGGCACACAGAACACGTCGCCGACCGCATCATGTTGTTCCTGATCGCGCTCACCGGGCAACACGATGGGATCGACCTCACCCGTTCGGTCGACGCTGAGACCGACATGTTGAAGCACCGACGGGTCGTCCCAGTCGACCAACTTCGGGCCGACGAGTGCGGCGTTTGACACGAACATTTCCGCGACCATCACCGACACCGCATTCGGGGCAAGGGCGACGTCGTCGTGAAGAAACAGGAACAGCCCGTTGTCCCCCTCGACCATCCGCGCCGCCTCGTTCTGGGTGGGGCCATACCCAGGATTGCCGACGACGGTCCGCACGATCGCCCCCGGGAGCGCCGCGGTGATTGCCGCCGTGGTGGGTTCCAATGGGGCTGCCTGCGCCGGAGGAGCGTTGGCCTCTCCCGCCGGGGCTCCAACCACGAAAAAGAGGTATGTGAGATACGGGTAGTCCTGTGCCGCGAGGGACTCCAGGACGACATCCAGGCCCGCATGCGGGTAGGCGACGACGACCGAGGTGACCACCGCAACGCCAACCGAGGCCGACTTCGACGGGCTGGAGGGGGTCTCCGGAGCGCTCTCCACGATGTGGCGAGGCTAGTTGGGGGAACCCAGAAACAGCCCCTCGGCCAATTGCGACAGTGGACTGCTTGCAATAATTAGCAATACGAGATACAGTTGTGCGCATGGCAACCCCCAACATCAAGTTCCCCACCCTGAACATCCCGAACCTGAAGTTCCCGTCGGCCCAGATTCCCGGAATCGACCTCACGAACTTCGACCTGAAGAAGAATCTCGAGACCGCCCGCGACAACACCAAGCGCGCAGTGGAGTTGGCAACCAACCTCACCAAGGACGTCGCCTACGTCGCCGTCGGTAGTGGCGTTCTCGCGTTCCAGCAGGTGCAGGTGCGTCGTCGTGAAGTCACCGCCGCCGTGCAGGCACGCATTCCGTCGTCATTTGGCGACGTCACCGCCGCCGGCGCGGCCGTCAGTGCGCGCGTTGCGTCGATCGCCAACTTGGCGAAGGACACTGCCGAAAAGACGATCGAGCGCGCGACGAAGTCAGCCTCCGAGACCATCGGGTCGGCACGTTCAAAAATCGCTCCGTCGGCCTGACGGACATCCGAACCCCCCGCCGCTCACGCGTCTCGCACTAACCTGCGGGGCGCGTGAGCAGTGATTCCCCCGGCGGTGCCAAGCGCATCGACAACGTCAGAGCGGCAGTCCCCGAGGGGACGGTGCCCGTTGGAGTGGGTCTCCTCGTAGCCGGAGTCTCGAGCTACGCGTTTTTCAAAGTGGGACAGCAGGCGCTCGGCAAGGAAGGTTTCAAGCCGATCGTCGCCCTGTGGTTTGCGACCTTCGCCCTCGCGCCGGGCTTCTTCATGCCAATCGAACAAGAGGTGGGCCGCGCACTCGCCCACCGCCGCGAACTCGGCCAGGGCGGGAGACCCGTCATCCGCAAGGTGATACCGCTCGCAGCGATCTTTGCCGTCGTCGTGTCATCGATCGTGCTCATCGGCAGCCCGTGGATCACGAAGGACTTCTTCGAAGAGAACTGGGTCGTCACCGCTTCGCTTCTCGTCGCATTTCTTGCCTATGCACCGACACACCTCGCGCGCGGCATCTGTTCGGGTTCGGGTCGTTTCGTCGACTACGGCATCGTCATGGGCTTCGACGGTGCGACACGCATCATCGGCTGCATCGCACTGTGGATTGTCGGTGTCGAAGTGGTCGGCGCGTATGCGATGGTCGTCGCCGCCGCCCCGCTGCTGGGGGTCTTCATCGTTTTGTCGCGCGGCGCACTCCGCACCGAGGACGGGCCGCCCGCATCGTGGTCGGAGATCACGCCCAACCTCGGCTGGCTGCTCGGTGGTTCGGTGCTCGCCGCGGCACTCGTCAACGCCGCACCCATCGGAGTCGACGTCCTCGCCGATGCCAACCAAGCCGAAGCAGTGACGCAGTTCGGCAACGGAGTCATCCTCACCCGCGTGCCCCTCTTCCTGTTTCAGGCGATCCAGGCGTCGCTTCTTCCGCGCCTCGCGCGACTCGCCGCGCACGGCGACCTCGGCGAGTTTCGCGTTGCACTCCGTCGACTTCTCTTCACCGTCATCGGCATCGGGGTGCTCGGCGTGGCCGGATCGGCGATCATCGGCCCGAAGGTTCTCGAGGTCGTGTACGAAGGCGGCCTCGACCGCCGCACGCTCACACTTCTCGCTCTCGGTAGTGCGCTCTACATGCTGGCGCTCGGCACGTCGCAAGCCGTTATCGCACTGCACGGACACAAGTGGGTGACGGTCGGCTGGGGTGTCGCGATGGTGACCTTCGTTCTCGTCACGTGGCTGTCGAGCGACGAACTGTTCCTGCGCGTCGAACTCGGCGCGGCGGCTTCGTCGGGTGCGGCGATGGTCGTGTTCGCTCTCGCGTTGCGCGCACGCATGAGCAGCGGCGACAGGCCCGACACCGAATCGATCACCGAGGCGCTGAGCGAGCACCCCCTCGAAGGCTGATTACTTCGACAACTTCGCCGACTCGACCTCGAGATCGTGTCGCACCATCATCCTCACAAGATCCGGAAAGTCGACTTCGGGCTTCCATCCCAACTTTGTCTTCGCCTTCGTCGGGTCGCCGATGAGCAGGTCGACTTCTGCCGGCCGGAAGAAACGCGGGTCCTGCTTCACGTACGGACGCCAGTCGGTGATGCCAACCTCGCCGAAAGCGAGTTCCAAAAATTCCTCGATGCTGTGCGTCTCACCGGTTGCCACGACATAGTCATCCGGTTCCGGCTGCTGCAACATCAGCCACATCGCCTTCACGTAGTCGCCGGCATAACCCCAGTCGCGCTTCGCGTCGAGGTTGCCGAGGGAGATGTCCTGTTGTGCGCCGAGCTTGATGCGGGCCACTGCATTCGAGATCTTGCGCGTCACGAACTCGAGGCCGCGACGCGGACCCTCATGGTTGAAGAGGATGCCCGAGCAGGCGTACAAGCCGTAACTCTCGCGGTAGTTCACGGTGATGTCGTGGCCGAAGACCTTGGCGCAACCGTACGGAGAGCGTGGGTGGAAGGGTGTCAGTTCACTTTGTGGGACCTCACGCACCTTGCCGAACATCTCCGACGACGACGCCTGATAGAAGCGAATCGGATTGTTCTGTTGGCCACCCACCATGCGAATGGCTTCGAGCATCCGCAGAACACCGAGGCCGGTGGTGTTGGCGGTGAGCTCGGCCTGGGTCCACGAGAAGTGAACGAACGAGATGGCGCCGAGGTTGTAGACCTCGGTCGGCTGGGCAGTTTCGAGACATGCCACGAGACTCGGCAGATCGGTGAGGTCTCCCGACAGCACCTCCACGAACGGGAACTCTTCACGAATCTGTTGCGCACGCGGGTTGTTCTGGCCCTTCACGACGCCGAACACCTCGTAGCCCTTCCCGTGAAGGAATTCGGCCAAATGCTGGCCGTCCTGACCAGTGATACCCGTGACGAGTGCGCGTGCCATACGGATGCCGACTCTAACAGTGCCGCCCCTACGATCGAGGGCGTGCGTGGCCGGGTCGTCCAATGATCACCGTTGTTTCGGGTGGTGTCGGTGCGGCACGACTGTTGCGCGGTGCGGCACTCGTCGTTCCGCATGACGAACTGGTGACCATCGTGAACACCGGTGACGACACCGCGATGCACGGCCTTGCGATCTCTCCCGACCTCGACACAGTCACCTACACAGTGTCGGGGTCGATCGACCCCGAACGTGGTTGGGGACTTTCCGACGAGGCGTGGACCACCATGCAGGCTCTCGAACGTTTCGCAAGCGTTCGCCCCGTCGACTCGCACGCGGGCGAAAGCTGGTTCGGTTTGGGCAACCGGGATTTGGCGACGCATTTCTACCGTACGACGCGCCTTGCCGAAGGGGCGACTCTCGCAGAAGTGACGGCAGAGATCACCCGTGCGTTCGGCATTGGGTTTCGCGTTCTGCCGATGTCGAACGATCGCGTGTCGACGATCGTCACGCTTACTGACGGCAATGAGGTCGCGTTCCAGGAGTACTTCGTGAAGTTGCGCCACGACGTGCCGGTGCACGCCGTGCGCTTCGACGGTGCGGTCGTGGCACGACCACTCGGCCTGCGCGAACTGCACGAATCGCGCGCCGTCGTCATCGCACCCTCGAACCCGATCGTGTCGATCGGCCCCATGCGCGCGCTCGCAGGCTTCGACGATGCGCTCGCCTCACGCCGCGACACGGTCGTGGCGGTGTCACCGATCGTCGCCGGGGCGGCGCTGAAGGGGCCCGCTGATCGCATGCTCACCGAACTCGGCCACGAGGCGACCGTCGTCGGGGTTGCACGGCTGTACGCCCACATCGCGGGCACCCTGGTGATCGACACCGCCGATGCCGCACTCGCAGCGCAGGTCGAGGCCGCCGGCATGCGCTGTGTCGTCGCCGACACCATCATGAAAACCCCCGAAGTGGCCGCTTTCCTCACCCGCACGTGTCTCGCCGCCGTCGGCGTGACAGCATGACCACATGAACAGGATGACGGCATGGGGTGTCGAGGGCATCGGCGAGATCGTGCCCGGCATGCAGTTGGGCGACGTCATCGTGGATGCATGCCGCGCCGAGCCCAACGGCCCGCTGCAGGACTACGACGTTCTCGTCGTCACCCAGAAGATCGTGTCGAAGGCCGAGGGTCGTCTCGTCGAGATCGACCCTGACGACCCGCTGTCACACAAGGCGCTCGTCGAATCGGAGGCCGTGCGCATCGTGCGTCGCCGTGGTGACCTCATCATCACCGAAACCACGCACGGTTTCGTGTGCGCCAACAGCGGCATCGACCTCTCGAACGTCCAACGCGGTCAGGCGGCGCTTCTTCCCATCGACAGCGACCGCTCGGCTCGCCGCATCCGCGACATCGTCAAGGCGAAGCTCGGCGTACAGGTGGGCGTGATCGTGAGCGACACGTTCGGTCGGCCGTGGCGCAAGGGACTCACCGACGTTGCCATCGGAGTTGCGGGCATCGCCGGGGTGCTCGACCTGCGCGGCACACCCGACGCGCTCGGTCGCACGATGCAGGTCACCGAGGTCGCAATCGCCGACGAATTGGCGAGCGCCGCCGAGCTGGTGATGGGCAAGTCGAACGGCGTGCCGGTGGGCATCGTGCGCGGCGCCGACCAGTCGTGGTTCCGCGAGGCAGGCATGGACGAAATCGTTCGTCCGCCGATCGAAGACCTGTTTCGCTGAACGAGTCGACCGGTTCGGCCGGCGCGGTCAGTTAGCGCCGAGCAGCGCCTCGAGACCGTCGTTCAGTTCGGTGAAAGGCGCCCACGCAAGATGAATGCGCGCCCTCACGGGTGAGATGGCGAAGCGCGAGATGTCGCCGGGACGCGCCTTGACCGTCGAGGGTCGTAACCCGCTCGCACCACTCATCGCCCGCCACAGCGTCGCGATGCTCGTCTGCACGCCGGTACCGATGTTGATGAGCAGGCCATCGCCCTTCGTTGCGGCCCGCACGTATGCGTCGACGACGTCATCGACGTGGATGAAGTCGCGCGTCTGGCGACCCGTGCCGTAGATCTCCGGCGCCTCGCCCGCGGCGAGCGCGGCAGCGAACGACGCCACGACACCATCCTCTGCTCGCTGCCGCGGGCCGTACACGTTCGAGACAACAAGCGCCGTGTACTCGACTGCGTGAACCTCGCGGTAGACGCCGAGGAGGTCGAGAATCGCGCGCGCAATCACGTTCGGTACGTTCACCGCATCGGCGAACTTGCCTTCCTTTGCGGGAATGTCGCGAACGGCAACCTCGCCGTACAACAGCGTCGCGGGCAGGCCCACCACGACCTTGCTGGCGCCGTAGAGACGCGCGGCTTCGAGTGCCGCCACCACCTGCGCCGCCGAGCTGACCGACGAGATCGCATGTGCCGATGCGGGCGACAACGCGGTCATCTGGAAGATGACGTCGGGCCGACGCAAGGACACGAGGTCGAGGAACTCGGGAGCCGTGACGTCGATGTTGTGAATCTTCAGTTCACCACCGACAGCACGCGCCGGCCCGAGATTCGCAAACGATCCGGTGCTGAGGTCGTCGACGACTTCGACCGCATGGCCGTCGGCAAGCAGACGATCGACGAGATGCGAACCGATGAACCCCGCGCCACCACAGACGAGGGCGCGCACTACGAACCTTCGGGGGCGGGGATCTTTGCCCCTGTGACTGTGGCACCGGCGTCGATGACACCATCTTCGCCCACCACGACCTCGCGTGCGACGGCACCCGCTCCGATTCGGCCCATCACCAACCCCGACTCGACGACCGCGGCATCACCGACGGCGGCGGACGGAAAGATCACCGAGCCGACGACGCATGCCCCGGCGCCGACGACCGCTCGAGCGCCGACGACGCTGCGTTCGACGACGGCACCGGCACCGATGACCGCGGACGGGTCGATGATCGACGAGCCCGCCACCCCGACCGCCGACATGTTCGCGGCGAGGAAGGTTTCGGGCCGACCCGTGTCGATCCAGGCATCGTCGGTGGGAATCGCGTACAACGATGCCGAGGCGACCATCTCGGGGAAAACCACGCGCTCGATCGACAACTTGCCGCCGACGGGCACGCGTGCGATGACCGATGGTTCGAGAACGTAGGTGCCCGCGTTCACGTTGCGACTGGTGGTTTCGCCGGGTGAAGGCTTCTCGACGAAGCGCAACACTCGACCCGTTGCGTCGGTTTCGACGACACCGAACTGCGACGGGTCGTCGACGGGAACGAGGTGCAACGTGCCCTCGGCACCCGATGCGCGGTGGGAGTCGACGACGCGCGAGATGTCGAGGCCCGTGAGAACGTCACCATTCGCCACGACGAAGGTCGACGAAATTCCGGCGTGTCGGGCGGCGAATGCGATCGCGCCGGCGGTGTCGAGGGGTTCGGGTTCGACCGCGTAGACGAGTTCGATCCCACCACAGCGACCGTCAGGGAATTCGGCGAGAAAGGGCTCGGGTTTGAATCCAAGTGCCAGCACGGCACGTGTCACCCCTGCACGTTCGAGTGCGACGAGGATGCGTTGAACGATCGGCACGTTGCCGACGGGCAACAACGGCTTGGGAACGCTGAGCGTCAGCGGCCGGAGTCGGGTGCCAAAGCCGCCGACGAGAATGACGGCGTCCACGCCCGGGTCACCCCTGGGTGGTTGTCGTGACGACCGATGTCGTGGTGGCGTCGGCGGCCGTCGTGGTCGTTTCGCCCGCCACGGTCGTCGTGGTTTCACCCGGCACCGTGGTCGCACCGGCAACCGTCGTGGTGGTTTCACCTGCGACGGTGGTCGTGGGTGCGCCACCGGAATCGACCGCGCCGAGTTCCTGCAGGTTCGCAGCCGTCGGCGGCGGCGGCACTTCGGTGTCGTCGGCGACGAACGCGATGACGATCACCATGCCGTCGTTCTTCAGACGAATGTCATCGAAATCTGCGATCAACATGCTCTTGGCGTCGGGCTTGTCGTACCGGTCCCAGACGAACGCCTTCAGGGTGGCGTCCTTGCCGTTGCACTTCTCTTCGCCCTCTTCGTACTTGGCGCCGCCGTTCTGGTCGTCGGGGAACTGCAACTTCGAGTTCGACACCTCGACGTCGTAGATATCGAGGAAGATGCCGAACTTGGCGCGCTTCCCGGTGGCGAGTGCCTGCGGGTGCCAGTGGACGACGCCGTCGTCGTGGCTGTGCACGCCGTACTTGAAGTACTCGTCGTCGAGGGGCTCTTCCTTGTTGCCGACGAGGTTCGGCAGGTACTTGTCGCAGGCATAGAAGCCGTAAGAAACGTGCCAATGGTCGTTGGTGGTCGGCGGTTCGGTTGCCGACGAGGTGCCCGAGCGCGCGTAGGCGACGAGGCCGAGTCCGACGAGGAGAACGACGACAATGATCGTCGGGAAGAGTGTCCCGCCCTGGAAGCGGATTTTCTTGCCTTTGCCCTTGCTGGCCAGTCGGGCGACTCTCTTGGCCGACGATGCTTTACCCACGAGACTGCGAGGCTATCTGCTCGCGGACCAAAATCGGCCGATTCAGCGCGTCCCGAGCCGCTCGATCAGGGCCGCGTACGCCTCGCCCACCACCGCGGGGGACGCGTGTTCCACTACCCATTGCCGGCCACGCCCGCCCATCGCGGCGCGTTCGGTGGGTTGGTCGAGAAGCAACGCAAGCGCGGCGACGAACGCATCAACGTCGTCGGGCGCAACCACCGCACCACAGTGTGCAGCGCCGATCATGCGGGCAACTTCGCTGTCGGCATCGATCGACGCGAGGATCGGTCGCGCTGCCGCCATGATCGAGTAGGCCTTCGACGGCACGCTGACGTTGCCGAGACCCCGCCGCAACGGCACCACATGCACGTCGGCGCTCGCCAGCACCTCGGCCAACCTGTCGGCGGGCTGATAATCGACGAACACCACGTTGGTGAGTCCGGCGGCACGGCGCTGCAGTTCGATACGCGACGAACCTTCACCGTTCACGACGAATGCAACGTCGGGCATGCGCTCGGCCGCTGCGATGACGAGTTCGAGCGACTGCGAAAACCCGACATTGCCCGCGTACATGACGACATGATCGGCACCGGGGGCGTGTTCGCGTCGGTACGACGTGTCGATTACACCCGGCACGATGCGCTCGGAGTCGACGAAATTCGGGATGACGACCGCCTTGCCTGCGTGCTTCGGCGACAGTTTGCTTGCGACGTTCCTGCGCAGGTCGTCGGACAGAACAACGACCGCATCGGAGCGTCGGTAACTCACGCGTTCGAGCCATTCGGCGAGCGCAATCACCCGACGGTTCGACAACTTGCCGGTGCTCACCGCCGCATCGGGGAACACGTCTTGGATGTTGAAGACCAAAGGTGCGCGGCGCACCTTGGCAACGAGCCAACCCGTGAGGCCAAGTGTCAGCGGAGGCGACATGGCAACAACGGCCACTGCCCGACGGTGCACGCCACCGACGAACACTCCGCGCAGACCGATGAGAACGCTGAAGGCCGCAAAACCGACTGCCCGCCGCAGGATGTTGGCTTTGTCGGTGCCCGCAAATGGACTGACACGAACGATCGAGCCCCACTGCGTCGCTTCGGTACGCCACGCACGGCCGGTCCAACCTTCTTCGACACGGTGCTGCCGGTACCAGGGCAACGAAGTAACGACGTGCACGCGGTGGCCGAGTCGCACGAGTTCCTCGACGATTCGTGTCATCACGACACCCGTCGGAGCGGTGTCGGGGGCGAAGTGCGGACACAACACGACGACGGGATGGGACGGGCGCGACATCAGCGCACCAACCCTTCGTACGCGTCGCGCAGGTCGCGACCCGATGCGGCGAGAGTGAAACTCTTCGCGCGTTCATGGCCGGCCGACACGAGGGCACCTCGGTCGGCGACGATCCGCTCGGGGACCGTGGCCCATGCATCTGTTTCGAGTGGCAGAACGATTCCACCGTCACCGACGACCCCGGGGAGGCTGGCGCGATCGGACGCGACGACCGGAACCCCGAGCGCCATCGCCTCGGCCACCGGTGCGCCGAATCCCTCGTACTCGCTGGGGAACACGACCGCGTCGGCTTCCGCGACGAGCGCATCGCGATCAGCGGTGCCGACGTGGCCGGTGAAATGGACCCGGTCGGCGACACCACTCGACGCGATGCGTGCCAGCAACGCGGCATGGCCACGTCCCTCGCCACCGATGAACAAGAGAT
>SXZT01000056.1 GCA_005787785.1 Actinomycetota bacterium | reverse complement strand
TGCTCGCGCTCGTCGTGGCCTCCCCCAAGGCCCGCACCACGCTTGCGTCCTATCGAGTCGATTTCGTCGATGAAGATGATGGCGCGGCCCATCTTGCGGGCTTGCTGGAAGATATCTCGCACGCGACTTGCGCCGACGCCGACGAACCTTTCCATGAAGTCGGAACCCGTGACCGAGAGAAAGCCCACTCCCGCTTCGCCTGCAACGGCTCGCGCGAAGAGAGTCTTGCCGGTTCCGGGCGGGCCGACGAGGAGGATGCCCTTTGGTACGCGTGCGCCGATTTCCTTGAACTGTTCGGGCATTCGCAGGAAGTCGACGACCTCCTTGATTTCCATCTTCACACCGTCGTAACCGGCGACATCGGCGAAGGTGGTGGAGGGCTTGCTCGCGTCGTAGTTCTTCGCGCGGCTGCGGCCGATCGACATGATGTTGCCCGCCTGGCCCATGGCGCGACGCTGCATCCACACGAAGAAACCGACGATCAAGAGGAACGGCAGGAGGATGGGAACGAGGCTGGTGAACCAGTTCGGCTGCGGGGTGTTGTAGTTGTAGTCGACGCCACGCGCCTTCAGCAGTTCCTCGTCGGCGTCGCTGAGCAACGGTGCGCCGGTGGTGGAAAAACTGCGGCCCGAGGTGAGTTCGCCGCTGATCTGGTTGGTGGCGTTGTTGATGGAGACCTTTTCGACCTTGCCTTCGCGCACGAGGGTGAGGAATTCGGTGTACGTGAGCTTGTCGCCATTCGTCGTCGGCCACAGACGCGGGCCGATGAGCAGCAACACCGCAAACGCTGCGATCACCCACACCGCCCATCGCGGCAGTGGTCCGCGGCCTTGCGGCTTTTGTCCGTCCTTCGGAAGGTTGCCCTGGTCGGCGGGCTTTTTCGCGCCCAAGCGACCCCAAGCGGACTTGCCCGGTTGCTTGTTGCCCGACGGCTTCGACCCGTTCGCGGGCGGCGGTGGCGGGGGAGGGAGAGGACTCATGCACTCATGCTAAAGGTGCAATCCACTAAACGTGAATCGTGCTCCATTACGGTTTTCACATGTCACGTCACTGTTCGCGCACCGGTTGCACTTCATCGGCTTCGATAACTCTCACGTACCAGTACAGCCGTTCGGTCGCGTGGCTGGACAACCTCGCGCGTGAGCGTGACCCGCACGCCTACGACCTGTGCGAACGCCACGGTGAGCGCCTGTCGGTGCCGTCGGGTTGGCGTCTCGAAGACCGCCGTCACCAGCCGCTGCAACTCGTCTTCACCGAAGCAGCCGATGGACTCTTCGGCCACCGTCTCGCGGGCTGATCCGACCACCTCCGTCGGAACGCGTGAACAGCACGAGAAATTCGTCACCCGGCAACCGGGGTAACGCCGCCAACTTTCCCGTTCCGATCCTGTTCTTTGGCTGGGTCGGTGCCTTTGTCGTCGCCAACATTTTCGCCGCCCTGATCTTCGGCGCATCCGGTGCGGCGTCCGGGGAAGAGCCGATCTGGGTCATCGGTCTCGTCGCGGTGGCCCTGTGGGCGCCGCTGATTGCCGTCCTCGTCATGGTCACGAAGCGCATGGGATCGGGAAACTTCATGCGCGACTACTCGGTCGGGTTCCGTGCGATCGACCTCGCGGGCGTTCCGATCGGAGTCGCCTCGCAGTTGTTGCTCGTCAACCTCGTCTACTGGCCGTTGCGTGAATTGTTTCCGTCGACGTTCGACGTCGACAAGGTGGAGGACCGCGCGCGAGGCCTCTTCGACCGCGCCGATGGAGCATGGATCGTCGTGCTGGTTCTCGTGGTCGTGGTGGGTGCGCCGCTCGTCGAGGAACTTGTGTACCGCGGTTTCATCCACGGCTCGTTGCGCGGCCGGCTGAGCGACAGCTTCGCACTGCTCGGAGCGGCGGTGTGGTTCACCTTGATACATTTCACGCCGGTCGAATATCCGGGCCTCTTTGCGTTCGCCGTCGTGCTCGGTCTCTGTTTCCACGGCACCGGTCGGCTGGGAATGGCGATCGTTGCCCACATGGCTTTCAACGCGACGGGCCTCATTCTGGTGGCGGGAAGCTGACTGCTCGCCTGACAGACTGATTAGGTATGAATGCCGACGTCACACCGCCGCTCGGAACCAACTCTTTGCAAGCGGACAAACCCGAAAAATCCGAAAAGGCCAGCGATTTCGCCGAAGGTGACGAAACGATGGACTCGACGCCGCGCCCAGCCCGTACATACCCTTCGCTGCAGTTGTTCTCGTCGATCGTGATCGTCGGCGGGGCGATGTTGTTCCTTCTCGCGACGTTGCATCCCGGTCTCGTCTTCAAGAACAACACCCCGACCGGTGGTGACATGGGTGCCCACGTGTGGGGTCCCGCCTTCCTGCGCGACAATCTGTTGTCGAACATCCGCCTGAGCGGCTGGACGATGGACTGGTATTCGGGGTTCCCGATCTATCGCTTCTACATGGTGGTGCCGGCACTGTTCATCGTGCTGCTCGACGTCGTATTGCCCTATGGAATCGCGTTCAAGATCGTCGCGGTCGCGGGCATCGTCGCGCTTCCACTGTGCGCGTGGGCTTTCGGACGCCTGGCGCGGTTCGTGTACCCGCTCCCTGAATTGTTCGCCGTCGCCGCGACGGTATTTCTCTATGACGAGAGCTTCACCATCTACGGCGGCAACATCGCAAGCACGATGGCGGGCGAGTTCTCGTTCTCCATCTCGCTCGCCTTTGGCGTGCTCGGCCTCGGCTTTCTCGCCCGCGGGCTCGATTCAGGCAAGTACCGCACGACCGCTGCGGTGTTGATCGCACTGTCCGCCCTCAGTCACGGCATCGTGTTGATCTTCGTCTTTGGTGGGGCGGCGGTGATGGTGTTGTTGCACACCGGTCGCCGGCGTTTGTTGTTCGGGGCGACGACCATCGGCGCCGCGGTGTTGCTTGCCGCATTCTGGGTGTTCCCGTTCCTCACCGCCCACAAGTACATGACCGACATGAAATACGAGCCGCGGCCGAGCGGTGCCACCGACTCGTTCTGGGACATGTACTTCCCGTTGACACCGTTCTGGGACATCGTCATGATGACCCTGGCGTTGATCGGCTTCGCCGCATCGTTGCTGCGTCGCCGCATCATCGGCGTCTGGCTCGGAGTCATGATGATCCTGCTGTTCATCGGCGTCTACATCACGCGCGACAGCCTGCCCGTCATCGGACTGCTGTGGAACCCCCGCCTCCTGCCGTTCCTGTATCTCTGCCGATACTTCCTCGTCATGATCGGTCTGTGGTCGATTGCTGCGGCGGCTCTTCGTCTCGTGGCGGGTGAGCGTGGAGCGCTCACCGACGGTGCGTGGTTCTCGACGTCCCACCACGTGCTGCGCAACGCAACGGCATGGGGTGTCGCCGTCGGCGTGCTCTGCATCGTCGGTTTCCGGTTCCAGCAACTGCCCGGCGGATCGATTCTCACGAAGGCTGACGGAACGTCGCAATACGCGTGGGGGCCGTTCCGTGCGAAGTCGGACAACAAGTCGTTCGTCGACGGCTGGGCGCGCTGGAACTTCGAGGGCTACGAGGGCAAGGGTTCGTACGGCGAGTACCACGGCATCGTCCAGACGATGAAGCGACTGGGGGAGGACCCGAACCACGGATGCGGCCGCGCGTTGTGGGAAAACAGCGGTGACCTCAACAAGTACGGAACCACGATGGCGCTGATGTTGTTGCCGTTCTGGACCGACGGTTGTATCGGGTCGCAGGAGGGACTCTTCTTCGAGGCTGCGGGTACCACGCCGTACCACTTCATCTCCGCCGCGGCACTGTCCAAGCAGAGCAGCAACCCTGTTCGTGAACTTCGCTACGACAACAACGACGCGAGCAAGGGTGTTCGCTACCTGCAAGAACTCGGCGTGCGGTACTACATGGCCTTCACAACCGAGGCGATCAACTCCGCTGCGACCCAACCCGCGCTTCTCGAAGTCGCCCGATCGGGGCCGTGGGCCGTGTACGAAGTCGAGGCGAGCGACTGGGTCGTGCCGATGACGAGACAGCCGGTCATCGTCAATGAACGCGAAGGTGACCAGCGCGAACGTTGGTTGGAACTGGGCTCCAGTTGGTTCCAGCACGGTGAAGAGTGGGTGGCGACGCCCGTCGACGACGGGCCCGACTCGTGGCAGCGCATCGACGTCGAAGTCGACCTCGACCGCAGGGTGGGCGAGCCCGGTGACCCGTCACGCAACGTCGACATCGTCACGCCAGTTCAGGAAATCAAGCGGGTCGATCTGCCGGCGGTACGAATCTCCGATTTCAAACGCACCCAGGATTCGGTGTCGTTCAGGGTCGACAAGGTCGGCGTTCCGGTTCTCGTTCGGGTGAGCTTCTTTCCGAACTGGAAGATCGTCGGTGCCGAGGGTCCGTATCGTGCCGCGCCGAACATGATGGTCGTCGTTCCCACCGACAATGAAGTGCGCCTCGACTATTCGTCGTCGATGATCGACAAAGTTGCGTATTTGTTGACGCTCATCGGAATCATCATCGTCGTCTATTGGTGGAGGCGCGGTCCTTATAGCCTGTGACGGCCATGGCACCCAGCAACAGCATGCAGTCTCGCGCTCCGCAACTCGACAGGATCTTCAAGGCCTACGACGTCCGGGGAACCGTCCCCGAAGAGTTCAACACCGACATTGCACGTGCCGTCGGTGTTGCATTCGCCGAATTCGCGGGTCAACCAACGGTTCTTGTTGCGCGCGACATGAGGCCGTCGGGGGTCGAACTCGCGGCGGCCTTTGCGGACGGCGCGATGTCGCGCGGTGTGAACGTCGTCGACCTCGGCCTTGCAAGCACCGACATGTTGTATTTCGCCGCGGGCTCGCTCAACGCACCGGGTGCAATGTTCACCGCTTCGCACAATCCCGCGCAGTACAACGGCATCAAGTTCTGCCTGTCGGGGGCGCGACCCGTCGGAGCCGAGACGGGCCTCGAGGTGGTTCGTGCGGGGGCGGAGCGCGAACTTGCGTCACCGTCAGCCTCGAGTCCCTCACGCGGGACACTGTCGCAACGCAACGTGCTTGATGCTTTTGCCGACCACGTCGTCGGATTCGTCGATGCAAAGGCCCTTCGGCCACTGAAGGTGGTCGCCGACACGGCCAACGGCATGGGGGGCCTTGTCGTGCCCGCCGTCTTTGAACGTCTTCCACAGATGACACTCGAAGTGATGTTCCCTGAACTCGACGGCACATTCCCGAACCATCCCGCTGACCCGATCCAACCCGCAAACCAGAAGGACCTTCAGGCGCGCGTCGTGTCGGGGGGATTCGACATCGGCCTCGCGTTCGACGGCGACGCCGACCGCGTGTTCGTGGTCGATGAAACGGGCACAGGTATGTCGGGGAGCACGACCACCGCACTGCTTGCCGCGGCCGTGTTGCGCTCGAATCCAGGTGCGACGATCATCCACAACCTCATCTGTTCCCGAACGGTCGCCGAGGTCATCGCCGAGGGCGGCGGCAGGGCGGTCCGCTCGAAGGTGGGTCACAGCTACATCAAGCAGTTGATGGCCGAAACCGGTGCCGTGTTCGGTGGTGAACACAGCGCGCACTACTACTTCCTCGACAACTATCGTGCCGACAGCGGTCTCGTAGCCGCAATGTTCGTCATGGCGGAACTCTCGCGTGCCGGCAAACCGTTGTCAGGGGTGAGGGCACCTTTCGATCGTTACGCCGCCAGCGGTGAAATCAACACGCAGGTCGACGATCCCGCCGCGGTGATCGAACGTGTCGCCGGCGCTTTCTCCGACCGGCCCCAGGACAGGCTCGATGGTCTCACGGTCGATTGTGGACCGTGGTGGTTCAACCTGCGCGCATCAAACACCGAGCCCCTGCTGCGTCTCAATCTCGAGGCACCCACTCGGGCCGAATGCGATGACCACGTGGTCCAACTGCTCGCGCTCGTCACCGCCGGCTGAGATTCGCGGCTAACGTCGGCGAGGTGACCAGCGTTCTCGACCCGCGCCTGCTCGAAATCCTCGCTTGCCCCGAGGACAAGGGCCCGTTGTGGTTCATTGCCGACGAGGATCGCCTCTACAACCCGCGTCTGGCGCGTTCGTACGACGTGCGTGGCGGCATTCCGGTGATGCTCATCGATGAGGCCACGACGGTGAGCGATGCCGAACATCAGCGCATATCCGCGCGCATTTCGGCGGAGAACATCACCCCCACCTTCCGCGCGGAGTAGATTCAGACCTGCACGTTTTCGTGCGCACATCCCCGTCGGGCTGACAGAACGGTGCCAGTGGGCCCCAGCCCGGATCCTTCGCATCCGAAAGGTTCCTTCATGTCCACTCAACCGAAGTCGACGCTGTCCTCGAAGACGGACTATCGCGTCGCCGACCTCAAACTTGCCCCGTTCGGCCGCAAGGAAATCCATCTTGCCGAACACGAAATGCCCGGCCTGCGCTCGTTGCGCAAGGAATTCGGTCGGTCCAAGCCCCTCAAGGGCTGTCGGATCTCTGGCTCGTT
>SXZT01000002.1 GCA_005787785.1 Actinomycetota bacterium | reverse complement strand
TCGCCGCCCGTGGCATCCACGTCGACGACGTGAGCCTCGTCATTCACGCCGACCCGCCCGAAGAGCACAAGGCCTATCTGCACCGCTCGGGTCGCACCGCCCGCGCCGGCGCCTCGGGAACCGTCGTCACGCTGATGACCGACAAGCAGCGCCGTTCGGTGCGCGCCCTCACCAAGCAGGCGGGCATCCTTCCGACCACCACGAAGGTCGCACCGAACCATCCGTTCCTCAACGAACTCGCCCCCGGTGACCGTGTGTTCGTGGAAACCGCCTCGATCAACATGCACCCCGCTCCCGAGCGCACCAAGGGTGCCCGCTCCTCCGAGGGGCCACGCCAGTTCAACGGCCATCGCAACGGTTCGGGTCGCAACGCTTCGGGACGCAACGGCTCGGGCAACCGTGGTTCGGGATACGCAGGCAACAACCGCGGCTCGGGCGCCAGGGGCGAGAGCGAAGGCGCGAGAGGACACAGCGAAGGTGCCAGGTCCGCCGGTCAAAAGAAGTTCGGGTCAGCGGGCAAACAGGGCAACAAGTACAGGGGCGATCGCAAGCCCCGGTAGCAAACTGCCGACTCTGATCGGCTTCACGTCCATGAAGCGCAAACCGATACCGAGCACCATGATGCCTCCCGTTGCGCTCATCTCGTGCACCATTCGGTCGTCGAGAATCGCATCGAGGCCCGACGCGCTCAGTGTCATCACCGCCTGGTAGACGGCGACAACGAACGCGCTCAGCGCAACACCCCACCCCATCGTGGCGGCAAAGAGGATCGAGACCAAACCGTCGAGCGCGGACTTCACGATGAGGATCTGCGCGCCGCGTCCGAGGCCATCGTCGATCGACCCCAGAATCGACATCGGCCCGATCGAGAACAGCAGCGTGGCAGTGACGAAGCCTTCGACGAACCGTGGATGGAAATCCGTCGATCGGGATCGACCGGCAAGCGCCGACTCGGCTTTTTCCTTCACCCAGTGGCCCAGAACGGCGAAGCCGTGTTCGATACGGATGACCTCGCCGATGATGCCGCCGAGGACGACGCTGACCAGAGGAAAGACGATGTTGTCCGTCTGTGCCGCGGTCCAGATGCCGAGAACGATTGTCACCATGCCGACCGCCTGCTCGATCGTCGTACGCATCTGGTCGGCGATGTAACGACCGACCCCAAGACCGACGATCGTCCCACCGATGATGGTGAGAAAATTCGTGATCGTGCCGATGCCGCGCATCGGGTCAGTCTGCCAGCAGTCGCCCAACCAACCGTGTCAACGGAACACGGAAGTCGTCGAGCAGGGGCAGACCTGCCGCACGCATCGCCGCATTGTCGAGCACCGAGTTCGCGGGGCGCTTCGCCGGCCGCGGTGGTTGAAGGTCGGCGGTCCTGATGGCCGCGACGCGCGACGGATCGTCACCTGCCGCCTCGAGCACCGCGCGTGCAAAACCGCACCAACTGACCACACCCTGGTTGGTCAGGTGAAAGATCCCCGAGGCGCCTGCCTCCAGGAGAGTCAACATTCCTCGCGCTGCATCGTCGGCGAACGTGGGGTGCCCAACCTGGTCGTCGACGAATGCGAGGGTCGGTTGCGCCGCGGCGATGCGCAGGATGGTCTTCACCATGTTGTTGCCGTGATAACCGCACACCCACGAGATGCGCACGATCAGGTCAGACGGCCGCATCGCACGCTCACCCGAGAGCTTCGACGCACCATACGACGACTGCGGATTTGGTGCATCCGATTCGAGGTACGGGCCGGTCTTCGATCCGTCGAAGACGTAGTCGGTGCTGACGTACAGAACACGTGCGCCGACACGTTCGGCGGCTGCAATGATGTTGCGGGTTCCCCCGCCGTTCACGGCCTCTGCTCGACCCGGGTCGGACTCGCAGGCATCGACCGCCGTCCATGCGGCACCATGAACAATCCAATCGGGCCGCTCGGCTTCGACCAGCCCGTCAACAGTCGCGACGTTGCAGATATCGAGCGTCTGGTGCGTCGAACCGACCACCACGTGGCCCGCACGCGTGAAAACCTCGACCAGCTCGGATCCCAACTGGCCGGCCGCACCGGTGACGAGAACCTTCACTTTTTGCCCTTGAGTGGCTCCCACCACCAGCGGTTGTCGCGGTACCACTGAACGGTCTCGCTCAGCGCCTCGTCGAGGGTGCGCTTCTTTTTCCAGCCGAGGGTGGTGATCTTGTCGATGTTCACCGAGTAGCGGCGGTCGTGGCCCTTGCGGTCCTCGACGTACTGCACCATTTCCTCACCCACGCCGAAGATGCCGAGCAGTTTGTCGACCAGAACACGGTTTGGGGTTTCGTTGCCCGCACCGATGTTGTAGATCTCGCCGACGGTCCCCTTCGTCAGCACCAGATGCACACCCGAACAGTGATCGTCGACGAAAAGCCAATCGCGCTCGTTCAGGCCGTCGCCGTACAACGGAATCTTCTGTCCGTCGATGAGATTCGTCGTGAAGAGCGGGATTGCCTTCTCCGGATACTGGTACGGGCCGAAGTTGTTGGTGCAACGCGTGACGAGCACCGGCGTTCCATGCGTGTGGTGATATGCGAGAGCGATGAGGTCGGAGCCGGCCTTTGAAGCCGAATACGGCGAACGCGGTTCGAGTGGGTCGGTTTCCAGCGACGAGCCCACCTCGACGGATCCGTAGACCTCGTCGGTGCCGATGTGCAGCACGCGGCCTATGTCGAGTTTGCGGGCGGTGTCGATGACGACGTTGGTTCCGAAGCAGTTTGTGAGGATGAAGTCCTCGGACCCGTCGATCGACCGGTCGACGTGGCTCTCGGCGGCAAAGTGGACGACCGCGTCGTGGCCCTTCATCGAGTCCGCCACCGCGCCGGGGTCACAGATGTTGCCCTTGACGAATGTGAAACGCGGGTTGTCATCGACGTCCTTCAGCGTGGAGAGGTTCCCCGCATAGGTGAGCGAGTCGAGGACCGTCACTTCATCGTCGGTGTGCTCGAGGACGTAGCGGACGTAATTGGAGCCGATGAACCCGGCTGCCCCGGTGACGAATTGCTTCATGAGGGGTACTCCGTGTCGTTGAATGCGTTCAGGGGCGAAGATTGAAGTGCGGTTGCCACTGGGCCTCGATGTCGCGACGCAGCGGGTTGTTCTGGTCGCGGTTCGACAAGAGAGGCTCTCTGACTCCCCAATCGGCACCCACCTGCGGGTCGTTCCATGCGACGCCCAGTTCGTCGGACGGGTTGTAGTACCCGTCGACGAGATACGTGATGGTCATCTTGGTGAGCGCGACGAAACCGTGTGCCACGCCCGGCGGAATGAACACACCACGGTGGTCGTGCGAACCGTCGTCACTCGCACCGAGGTCGATCACCTGGGTGGCGCCGTCGGTCGGCGAACCCTGACGGAGGTCGTGCAGCACGACGCGGCACTTGCCGAACGGCACGTACCAGTAGTCGGCCTGGTGCAGGTGGTAGTGCAGCCCAACGAGACAGCCCGCCTGCCGGTCACCGCGGTTGGCCTGGATCATCTCGCGGCCCTGCGGAAACCACTCGCGGCGGTAGGTCTCGATGAAAAAGCCGCGCTCGTCACCATGCATCGCAGGTACGACGATGTGCACGCCCTTGATGACGTCGGACGGGGTGATGACTGCCATTGCTTCCTCTTGTCGTTCTCTCTTACGGGGGTTTATTCGACTTCCACGGTGCTGTCGTCACCGAGCATGAGACGCAGAGCCGACGGGCGCAGCGTCGAGCGCTTGACCGTGACATTGCGGCCGACCAGAGAGTCGGACATGCGGTTGATGTCGCTGATCGAACTGCCGTCGAGGAGGACCGAGTGTTCAATTTCGGAGCCGGCGACCGTGCAGTTGTTGCCGACGGAGGTGTACGGCCCGATGTAGCTGTTGCGCACGACGCTGCCCGAACCGATGACGACGGGGCCCCGGATGCGCGAGTTCTCGATCTTGGCTCCGGACTCGATGACGACTCGACCCTCGATCTGCGAGGCGGAGTCGACGCTGCCTTCATTTCGCGGCTCAAGAACCTCGAGGACGAGACGGTTGCATTCGAGCAGCGGGTCCTTCTTGCCGGTGTCGATCCACCAACCGCGCAGAACTTCGTGACGCACACGGTGTTTGTTGTCGACCAACCACTGAATGGCATCGGTGATTTCCAATTCACCGCGCGCCGACGGCTTGATCGAGCGCACCGCCGTGTTGACGGTCTTGTCGAAGAGATACACACCCACGAGGGCGAGGTTCGACGGAGGATCCTTCGGCTTCTCGACGAGTCGCACGACCTCACCGCGTGCATCGACTTCGGCCACACCGAATGAGCGGGGGTCGTCGACTTCGCACAGGAGAATCTGCGCCGACGGCGCCCCGGACCCACCGGCCGAGCGAGCCGACTCGAAACGCGTCACGAAGTCGGTGAGGCCCTGCTGGAGCATGTTGTCGCCGAGGTACATGACGAAGTCGTCGTCACCGAGGAAGTCCTGAGCGATGAGCACACAGTGGGCCAGTCCGAGCGGCGCGTCCTGCGGGATGTACGTCACCTTGACCCCGAATCGAGAGCCGTCACCCACGGCGGCACGGATTTCATCGCCGGTGTCGCCGATGATGATGCCGATCTCGCCAATGCCCGCCTCGGCCATCGCCTCGATGCCATAAAAAAGAATCGGCTTGTTGGCGATGGGCACCAGCTGCTTGGCGCTGGTGTGGGTGATCGGCCGCAGTCGCGTACCCGCACCACCCGAGAGAATGAGGCCCTTCATCGCCCGACAGCCTAGGCGACCTACCATCGGAACATGCCCCAGCCGCAAGCCCTTCCCCGCTTCCTGCACCCGTTTGCCAAGCCCACGAGGGAGCGATTCATCACGGTTGCGAGGGGCGAGGGCGCGCGCATCTATGACGTCGACGGCAACGAATACATCGATGGTATGGCGAGCCTCTGGTACTGCGCCATCGGCCACGGGCGCCGCGAGATGGCCGATGCGATCGCACGACAGGTCGGCACCATCGAGGCTTACTCGGCATTCGACCCTTTCACCACTCGCGTCGCAGACGAACTGTGCGAACGGATCGCTGAATTGTCACCCATCAATCAATCCCGCGTGTTTCTTTGCAACAGCGGATCGGAGGCCGTCGACTCTGCGATGAAATTGGCACGCCTCGCCCATGTGCAGGCCGGCCGGCCGGAACGCACGCTCATCATTTCGCGTGGACGCGGGTACCACGGAACGAACTACGGCGGAACGAGCGTCCAGGGAATCCCGCCGAACCGTGCGGGCTACGGCCCACTCGTCGGAGACGTTCTTCACGTCGAACCCGACGACATTGAGGGACTCGCGAACATCATGTCGGAGAACACCGAACGGCTCGCTGCAGTGATCAGCGAACCGGTGCAGGGTGCGGGCGGCGTGTTCCCTCCGACGGACGGATACCTGCAGCAGTTGCGTCGACTCTGCGACAAGCACGGGGCATATCTCATTTTCGACGAAGTGATCACCGGCTTCGGTCGGCTCGGAACGTGGTTCGGCGCCCAACACTTCGGCGTGACACCGGATCTGCTCACCTTCGCAAAGGCGGTCACCTCGGGATACCAGCCGCTTGGTGGTGTGATTCTGTCGCGCGCGGTGTGCGACCCGATCGAGGCCGACCCCGGCTTCCTCCTGCGCCACGGCTACACCTATTCGGGCCACGCAACCGCCTGTGCCGCCGCGATGGCGAATCTCGACATCATCGAACGCGAGGGGCTGCTCGAGCGCGCCGTGCACATCGGGCGCCGACTCGAGTCGGGCCTCGGCGCGTTGGTGGCCGATGGCATGATCGACCATGCCCGTGGACGAGTCGCGGTCTGGGCGGCGGCTCACAAGACGGGGATCGACCCGTTCGTGGTGCGTGACCGCATGCTGGCGGCCGGTGCCGTTACACGGGCGCTCAACACCGACACGAACTCGTTCTGTCCTCCACTTGTCATCACCGACGCGGAACTCGACCGACTGATCGATGCGTTTGCCTCGGTGACCATCGAAGTAACGAAGGAGTCAGCGAAGTGAGCGCATCACGGATCCTCGTCACGGGCGGCGCCAGCGGTATCGGCGCCGCCATCGCCCGACACTGGTCGAACCTCGGCCACAACGTCACCATCACCGACGTCAACGACACCGCTGGCGCCGCCCTTGCAGCCGAGTTCGGTGGCACCTACACCCGCCTCGATGTCCGCAGCGACGACGAATGGCGCGCCTTCGCCTCGGCACAGGAACCCTTCGACGTGGTTTTCCTGAACGCGGGTGTCGCCACCGGCGACCTCATCTTCGGCAACCCCGACACGTCGCCCTTCACCTCGTTCGACGTCGCCGCCTACCGTCGGACCGTCGGGGTGAACGTCGACGGTGTCGTTTTCGGTATCGCGCATCTTGCGCCGGGAATGGTTGCGCGCGGGTCAGGGGACATCGTCGTCACGGCGTCGATGGCGAGCATCTACCCGATACCACCCGACCCGATCTATGGACTCTCCAAACATGCCGTCAGCGGCTTCGTGAAGTCACTTGCGCCCGCACTCCACGAACGCGGGGTGTGTCTGTCGGCGATCTGCCCCTTCTTCGTCGACACTCCCCTCGTGCCGAAGGAACAACAGGCCCAGATCCGCGAGACAGGTTTCGACGTGCTCACCGTGGACCAAGTCGTCGAAGCCGCACAAATGGCGGTTGCGGAGCGTGCACCCGGCGCCCACTGGGTCGTGTTCCCCGGCGCACCGATCAGCCGACTACCCGAACCGACACTCGGTTGAACCTCAGCGCAGGCGTGCGATCAAACTGCTGGTGTCCCAGCGTCGGCCACCCATCGCCTCGACCGCCTCATAGAAAACGTCGACCAGTTCGGTGAGGGGCAGCCTCGCGCCGTTGCGACGCGCCTCGTCGAGACAGAAACCGAGGTCCTTGCGCATCCAC
>SXZT01000055.1 GCA_005787785.1 Actinomycetota bacterium | reverse complement strand
TCAGGGGTTCGATTCCCCTTAGCTCCACTTTTGTGGTCGTTGGTTACCGAATAGCTCAGCCGTTGTTCGGTGCAGGGTTTTGTGGCGCAGGGTTCTGAGGTGCCGGATTTTGTGGCGCCGGATTTTGTGGCGTGCCACCGTTTGGATTCGGGTTCTGCGGGGCCGGCTGGTTGCCCATCTTCTGCCACTTGAAGTGCGTTGAGTTCTTGCCTTTGTCCATGGCAGACACGGACCACTGTCCAACCGCAGCACCAGCACCGCAGCCCGATGTGTCGGCCGTGATCTCGATGAAGTTGGCGGCGTTCGGTGTGGCATCGACTGCGGTGTCGACGAGGACGCTCGCAGACTTTCCCATCATGTTCATTGTCGTTGGTGCGATCGACGTGCCGTTGCTGAGTTTTGCCGACTTGATCGCGCAGGGGCCGGAGGGGCCGGAGAACGAGTAGGTCAGGCCGCCAACGTCTTGCCACGAGGACTCGTCGTTCATCGGCGCACGCTGCGGCCGCCAGAAGGTCAGCGTCACCTCGCCAGTCGGTGATTGCATCTCGGTGGGAATGGTGTACGAACCGGATGCCGTGTGGATGGTCGTTCCCCTCCACGTGCGAACCGACGGCGCGGTCTGGATCACGCCCGAGATGACCTGGGTCGAAGCGTCGACGAGATTCTTTGATGAATCGCTGAGCGCGAAGCGAACGGCATCGCCGACACGCAGGCCGTCGGGGCCGGCCATGCGTGGCTTGATTTCGTTGACCCATTCGGCGCCGGCGCTGATGGTGCCCTTCGACGGAATGATGTTCGGGAGCTTGTCGCCGTCGGGGTCACACGAGTTGAAGACCCACTCATCCATCATTCGGTCGTATGCACTTGCTGTTCCGGCATCGTTCTTCGGCCAACCGCTCGGAGCAGTTGCGTCGTTCGTCGGATCTTTGGCAATGACGCCCGAACCACAGAGGGCTGTGTACGACTTTTCTCCGGCATTCAACGGAAGTGCGTTGTTTGCGGGCTGACTTCCGTTGTCGAAGTCGGGGGAGATCGTGACGGCCTTGGCGGTCGAACCACTGCACCACGTGATGCCGGTGCAGTCGATGTTGAAGTAACCGAAGTCGCGCGACGAGCGGGTGGGGAAGGACTTCTGGACCGCGGTGTTGGAGTAGGCGAAGAAAACACCCTGGAACGTGTTGACCATCGTCTTCAGCGCTGTATTGGCCGTCGGGTTGTCCTCGGGCTTCGTGATGCCGAAGGCGTTCAGGTTGACGCACTGGCCGCCACACACGAGGGCCGTGTACAAGCCGGCATCGCCGTTCACATTCGTGTCGGCGCTGACCGTCGTGTCGAAGAACTTGTCGTCGACGAGGTCGAGTTTGCCGTCGTTGTCGTCGTCGACGTCGGCGAACGCCATCACGCCGTCGGCGTCGGCATCGTCGCCGGGGTCATTTTCGGTCGGGTTTGCAAACTTTCCGAGTCCGGTGGCTTTGACCCCGGAAGCACGCCCCAGGGACTTGGCTGCTGGCGGTGCACCCTCGATGACGGCGACCGTTTTGCCCGACACGGCCACCGGAGGCTTGGCAAGGTTCAGCGAAGCGAACTTGCCGGGCGTATTCACGGAGATCTTGTTCAAGGCGATGGTGGCCTTCGTCGCCTTCTTCATCTTGAGAAAGCCGTACTTGGCGGTCTTCAGTGTCTTGGCTGCTTTCTTGCCTGCAGCATCGGTCGAGTACTTCAAGATCACCGGGCCGACATAGGCGCCACTGGTGGACAGAATCGAGAGGCTCATGCCGTTTGTGTCGCCCGCGGTCACATTCGCGATGGACACCCTGCCACCCGACGAAGTGCCGAGGTACGACTTGCCGGACTTTGCGGTCGCGAGAAGTCGGTAGCCGCCGGCTAGCTGGGCCGTGATGGTGATCTTGGACGGGGCTGCGGAGGCTGGCGCCAGTGTCGCGACGGGGGCGGTGAGCGCGAGAGCGCACCCAAGCGAAAGAATTCGCAAATACCGACGTGGTGAATGGTTCATGGGCAACCCCCGAAGTGCGTGCCGTAAAGCAAGTGTTGAACGAGATTCAGCATAGCCCGCCATGGCGACAGATGATTCGACCCCGCGGCCGGCGGCGTAGTCTCGCGCGATGAGCGAGATCACATCCCTGAACGTCGAATTCCTGTTTCACATGCACGCCACGTTGGCGGACCCCGTGATCATCCCCAACGGCCCGGCGGGTACGCGTGTGGTCGTCGGAATCACCGGTGGCTCGGTGAAAGGGCCGAAGGTGAACGGAACGGTTGCGCACCTCGGCGCCGACTGGTTGACGTTGCGGGCCGATGGCACTGCACAGCTCGATGTGCGTGCGCTCATCACCACCGATGACGGGGCGTCGATTCACGCCCACTACTTGGGCATCATGTCGCCGGGCGCCGACGGCAGCCCGCGCATCGTCACTGCACCGTTGTTCGAGGCGGGCGACGAGCGCTACACGTGGCTGAATGGCCTACAGGCCGTTGCCGTTGGTGCGCCCGGAGCGGGCAGCGTCGACTACGACGTGTACCGCATTCTCTGAGCCCGTCTCTGAACCCTGTCTCACAGGACGAAGTTGACGAGTCGTCCGGGGACGATGACTTCCTTCTTGGGTGTTGCTCCGGCAAGTAGTTCGATCACCTTCGGGTCGGTTATCGCGACGGCTTTCGTTGTGGCCTGATCCGCCCCGACTGCGACGTTGATGCGGTGCTTGACCTTGCCGTTGATCTGCACCGGAATCTCGATTGTGTCGCTGGCGAGCAGCAAGGGGTCGGCGGCGGGGAAGCGTTCGTAGGTGATCGTCGTCGTGTGTCCGAGACGGTTCCAGATTTCTTCGGCGATGTGCGGACAGAGCGGCGACAGCATGATCGCCAACGGCTCGGCGACCTCGCGGGGGCACGTTCCTCGTTCGGTGACGAACGGAGTCAGGGCGTTGTTCAGCTCGATGAGCTTGGCGATCGCGGTGTTGAAGCGCAGTCCGTCCATGTCGGAGCCGACGCCATCGATGCACTTGTGCAGGGCGCGACGGATGTCGTCCGAGGCAGGCTCGTCGGAGACGCGGGTCTCGCCCGAGTCCTCGCCGACGATGTTCCGCCAGACGCGCTGGAGGAATCGCTGCATGCCGACGACATCACGGGTGTTCCACGGCCGGCTGGCTTCGAGCGGGCCCATCGACATTTCGTAGAGGCGGAACGTGTCGGCGCCGTATTCGCCGTACATGTCGTCGGGCGTGACGATGTTCTTCAGGCTCTTGCCCATCTTCCCGTACTCACGGGAGACTTCTTCGCCTTCGAAGAAGTACTTGCCGTCGCGCTCTTCGACCTCGTTCGCCGGAACGGGCTGGCCCCGCATGTCGCGGTACGCGTATGCCTGGATGTAACCCTGATTGAAGAGACGGTGGAACGGCTCTTCGGACGACACGTGACCGAGATCGAAGAGAACCTTGTGCCAGAAGCGCGAATAGAGAAGGTGCAGTACGGCGTGCTCGACTCCACCCACGTAGAGATCGACTCCGCCGGTGTGGCCCGGCGCCTTCGGGCCCATCCAGTAGCGCTCGACTTCCTTGTCGACGAAAGCGTTCGTGTTGGTGGGGTCGAGATAGCGCAGTTCGTACCAGCATGAACCGGCCCACTGCGGCATGACATTGACCTCGCGGCGGTATGTCTTCGTGCCGTCGCCCAGATCGAGCTGGACCGTCATCCACTCCTTGGTTCTGGCGAGTGGCGGGATGGGTTCGCTCGTCGCATCGTTCGGGTCGAGACCCTGTGGCTTGAAGTCGGCAAGTTCGGGAAGAAGGACGGGAAGCTGGTTGTCGGGCACCGCGTGGGGGTTGCCGTCGTCGTCGAACACGATGGGGAAGGGTTCGCCCCAGTAGCGCTGCCGGGCGAACAGCCAGTCGCGCAGTTTGTAGGTGATTGCGGCCGTGCCCTTGCCCTGGGACTGGAGCCATGCGTTCATCGCCGACTTCGCGGCGGACACGGTGTCGTGCGACTCGAGCGAGATGGACGCGTTCTTGGAATTCACGTACGGACCGTCACCGACGTACGCGTCGGGCCATGTCGCACAGTCAAGGGACGCTGCGATGCCGTGTGCGTCGAACCACTCTTGTGGGGGACGTTGCGTCGCGACAATGGGAAGCGAGTACTTCCGTGCGAAAGCGAAGTCGCGCTCGTCACCCGAAGGAACGGCCATGATCGCCCCGGTTCCGTAACCCATCAACACGTAGTCGGCGACCCAGACCGGAATTTGTTCGCCCGTGACGGGATTGGTGGCGTGAGAGCCGGTGAAGACGCCCGTCTTCTCGCGCGCGTCATCGGCGCGTTCGTCGTCCTTCTTCGCCGTGGCGGTGGCACGGTACGCCTCGACGGAGGAACGCTGGGCATCGGTCGTGAGTGCAGTGACGAGCGGGTGCTCGGGTGACAGCACCATGAACGTCGCCCCGAACAGGGTGTCGGGACGCGTGGTGAAGACCTCGATCTCGCCGGCGTGCGAGGCGAAGCGAACACGGGCACCTTCGCTGCCGCCGATCCAGTTGCGCT
>SXZT01000054.1 GCA_005787785.1 Actinomycetota bacterium | reverse complement strand
GGGTCGATCTTGCCCTCGCGCGCCCTCGCGGTGAGATCCTGGCCGTACTTCTCGAGTGCCTGGAACTGCTCTTCGGGGTTCGGCGACGTGACACGGTGGGATCCACGAACGCGACGGATCGCCTCGAGAAGTTCATCGCTGCCGATCCCCACCCGTTGGTTCATCGCATAGAGAAGGTGTTCGACCGACAGATAGTCGTCGCGCAGGTCTTTGCGCGTCTTGTCGGCGTTTGCAAAGACGTTGTTGAGTTCGCGGTTCATCCGCGGCTCTTCACCGCCGTATGCGTTGGGCAGCTTCGCAACTGCTTCGTCGGCCTTGTTGCGCAACATCAGCGGCGCGACGCCGACGGTCTGCAGCACGGCCGGGACGATCGTGCCCTCCTGGCGCAGCAATGCAGCCATCACGTGGTCGGGGGTGAGTTCGGGATTGCTCCGGCCGCGTGCGTCTTCCATCGCCGCAGCAACCGCTTCCTGCGTCTTTTGTGTCCACTTCTTCGGGTCGATTGCCATGTCGTTACCGTCCTTTCGGGATCTCAGTACCGCTCGGGGTCAAAAATGCTGGGTCGCTGACCGAACACGACGACGGCCTGACGCAGCGGGACAATCTCGCCGCGTGCCGCCTCACCATTCATGCGGGTCCGGAGTTCGGCAACCTGGTGACGAAGTTCGGTCACTTCGTCCTCAAGGTGCATCACCATGCGAATTCCTTCCAGATTCAATCCTTCGGTGCCCAACTGCGCGATACGGCGCAGGCGCGCGATGTCGGCTTCGGTGTAGCGCCTGTTGCCGCCCGTCGTGCGGCCAGGGTTGACGAGGCCTCGACGCTCGTAAATGCGCAACGTCTGCGGATGCATACCGGCAAGTTCCGCAGCGGCGGAGATGACGTACACCGTCTCTTGTGTGGATCGTTTTTCTGCCATGGGTTTGCCCCTCTCAACGTCCCCGTGGGTTGGCGGCCACTTTCGCAAGGTCTTCGATCGCGCCACGCTCGACGTCGCTCAACTTCGCAGGCACGGCCACGTCGACCGTGACGATGAGATCTCCCGACTTTCCGTCGCTGACGATTCCCCGACCCTTCACGCGGTGTTTGCTACCCGATTGGGTTCCGGCCTTGACCTTCAGGGTCACACTGGGCCCGTCGAGGGTCGGAACCTCGACATCGGCACCGAGTGCGGCCTCGTGGAACGCGACAGGTACGTGAACGACGAGGTTCAAACCCTCGCGTGAAAAAACGGGGTGCGTGGTGACCTTGCATTCAACGAACAGGTCACCGGGAGGGCCACCGTTGCGTCCCGGAGCACCGCGTCCCTTCAGACGAATGCGCTGTCCGTTGTCGACGCCGGCCGGAATACGGACCTTCACCTCACGAGCGCGGTGCTCGATTCCCGACCCACGACACGACACGCACGGGTACTCGACGATCGCACCGCGCCCCTGGCATCGCTGACACGGGGAAGAAAAAGAAAAGAAGCCCTGATTGCTGTCGACCGCACCGCGGCCGCCACACTGCGGACAGGACTGCGGTGTCGTTCCGGTCCGCGCTCCGCTGCCGTTGCAACCCGTGCACGACGCCTCGGACGTGAGATGCAACGACGTCGTGATGCCATGCGCAGCATCGGCGAAGTCGAGTGTCAACACCGCTTCGATGTCACCTCCGCGTTGTGGTCCGGCACCGCGTGCGCCGCCACGGCCGCGCCCACCGAACATCTGGCCGAGCAGGTCACCGAGACCATCACCCATGTCGAACCGGGATCCGCCCGGGCCGCCTTCACCACCGAAACCCATCGGACCCATCGCGCGGACTTGGCCGTATTCCTTGCGCTTTTCCTCGTCACCGAGGACGTCATAAGCCGCCGACACTTCCTTGAAGCGTTCCTCCGCTGCGGCGTTGCCGGGGTTGGCATCAGGATGAAGTTCGCGGGCGAGCTTGCGGTACGCCTTCGTGATCTCTTTCGCGGTTGCCGACTGCGACACGCCGAGCACCGCGTAGTAGTCCTTTTCGAACCACTCGCGTTGCGGTGCCATCGGACTAGCCCTTCACCTTCACCATCGCGGCGCGCAGTACGCGACCCTTCCAGCGGTATCCGGTGCGCAACACTTCCACGACGACGGTCTCACCCCCCGAGTCACCATCGGCGGGTTCGTGCATCACCGCCTCGGCACATTCGGGGTCGAAGACTTTTCCATGGAGATCGAGTGCCTCGAGGCCCTGCTTCTGCAGCGCACCGATGAGCGCCGACCAAATCGGTTCGACGCCTTCGACGCCATGGGAAAACGCGGCCTCACATGCATCGAGCACCGGCAACAACGCTTCGGCGATCTTCCCCGTGGAACGTTCGGTCTCGTCGGCGGTCTGGGCAGCAGCCCGCTTGCGGTAGTTCTCGAAATCAGCCTGGAGGCGCAACGCAATGTCTTTGTATTCGTCGCGCTGCGCCAGCGCTTGATCACGTTCGACAACGAGGGGATCGACTGGTTCGGTTGGTTGCGCACCGGCCAAGTCGACGGAGGTCTCGTCGGCCGGTGCGGCCATTTCATCGTTGGTGGTTTGTTCCGTCATGACGGTGTCGGATCACTTCTCGTCGACGATTTCGGCATCGACGATGTCGTCGTCGCCGGGCGTCTGGCCACTTGCCGAGGTTCCCGCGGCGTTGGTGTCCCGCGCGGCCGCTTCATACAACTTCTGGCTGAACGCCTGGCTGGCCGACATCAACTTCTCGGTCGCATTCTTGATGGTGTCGATGTCGTTACCCGCGAGTGCGACCTTCAGATCGGCCAACGGGGTTTCGACCGCCGACTTCTCTTCTCCACTCACCTTGTCGCCCTGATCGCGCAGGACTTTTTCGGTTTGGTACACGAGCGAGTCGGCGTTGTTGCGCACTTCCGCGTCGGCTCGGCGCTTGCGGTCTGCCTCGGCGTGGGCCTCGGCGTCCTTCACCATCTGGTTGATTGCGTCCTTGTCGAGCGACGACTGGCCGGTGATGGTCATCGACTGTTCCTTGTTCGTCGCACGGTCCTTCGCGGACACATGCACGATTCCGTTCGCGTCAATGTCGAAAGTGACTTCAATCTGCGGCACGCCTCGCGGAGCGGGCGGTAGGTCGACGAGCTGAAACTTTCCGAGCGTCTTGTTGTAGGCCGCCATCTCGCGCTCTCCCTGCAGCACGTGGATTTCCACCGACGGTTGCATGTCCTCGGCCGTGGTGAACACTTCGGTACGGCGCGTC
>SXZT01000053.1 GCA_005787785.1 Actinomycetota bacterium | reverse complement strand
AGCGGTGATGTCCATCGGCGATGACAACGGGCTGTGAGCCAACGGCACGGGAGATGGCTGCGATGCGTTCGGGGTCGCTCACACGCTCGACGCGGTGCTCGACGCCGTTCACGTCGGTGAACGCACCGACGGGTTCACCCGGTTCGCGCAGCAATTCAGAGAGCCCGGAGCAGAGTGACAAACCCCAGACGGGCGAGAGATTGGTGAGCGTGGCGCGGGTGAGGTCGAGGCGGTCGGTCTTGGCCTTGGGTGTGGTGCGTTCGTGGGGCAGCACCCCGCCCGCTCCCTCGTCGACGACCTCGAGGGCGCCGAGCACGCCGACGGTGCTGCGCTTGCGACCCGCATCGTCGGTGAAGGTCATGCGGTAGAGCGTGAACGTCGGCGCATTGTCGATGACGAGGGAGCCTTCGGCGCGCCATGCATCCAGCACACGGGCGGCCTCGTCGTATCGACTCGGACCATCTTCTTCGAGGGGGACATCGACATGGACGATGTTCCGCGGATGACGGGATGCATAGGCGGCGCGGTCGTCGGCGCTCAGAACGTCGTAGGGCGGAGCTGACAGATCCCGCAAGGCAGTGTCTGCGTCGCGGTAGCGCAACGCTGGAAAGGCTTCAAAACGAGGCACACTCTCAGGGTGGCAGATGCACAGGCACGGGGCAAAACGTCCGCACCGGTGGGGGTCGTGTTCAGCGACCTCGACGGGGTGATTTGGCGCACCCATTCGGCCATCGAGGGTTCCGCCGACGCCGTCGGGCGTTTGCAGGCCGCGGGCTGGCGTGTCGTGTTCGTCACCAACAACGGATCGGCAACACCTGCCGAACAGGAAGCCAAGTTGGCAAGCTTCGGTATCGAAGCCAAGGGCGACGTCATCACGAGTGCGATGGCCGCAACCCTGCTCGTTCAGCCAGGGGAGCGCGCGCTGGTCTGCGCGGGCCAGGGTGTGCTTGAAGCGATGCGCAACCACGGAGTCGAGGTGCTCGACGTCCACGACCTTCTCGAAGACGACGTGCACAGCCGAGTCGGCGCGGCGCCCGATGTCGACGTCGTCGTGGTCGCGTTCCACAAGTCGTTCGGCTTCGACACGCTGCGCATCGGGACCGAATGCATGCTGAAAGGTGCGCGTCTCGTCGGGACCAACGATGATGCCACCTATCCAACCGCCGAAGGAGCGTGGCCCGGTGGTGGCTCGATGCTTGCGGCCTTCGCCTACGCGGGGAGTAAGCGTCCGGTCGTTGCGGGCAAGCCTTTCGAGCCGATGGCCGAGCTCGCGCGTCGCCTCGTGCCCCGAATCAACGGTCGTGTCGAGGTCATGGTGGGCGACAGGCCGAGCACCGACGGTGCGTTCGCAGCCGCGCTCGGCGTGCCGTATGCACAGGTGTGGTCGGGGGTTCTCGCGCCGTGCAGTGGGCCTGTCGACGGGGTGCGTTTCGACATGACGGGCAAGAACTTCGCGGAGATTGCCGGCCGTCTGCTGGGCAACTGATGGCGGCACGACGCGCACTGCGCGACGAACTGGTGCGTCGACACCTTCTCGATGCGCGCGAGGTAGAAGCTGCGCTTTCGGCCAACCGCGTGCGTGTGAATGGGGCGATCGTGTCGAATCCGGCGAGACTTGTCGCTGCCGCGGATGCAGTGAGTGTCATCGACGAGCCATCTCGTTGGGTTTCGCGGGGTGGGGGGAAGCTGGACGGAGCGCTGTCCGACTTCGGTTTGGCCGTCGAGGACAGGTCCTGTCTTGATGCGGGCTCTTCAACGGGGGGCTTCACGGATTGTCTCTTGCAACACGGGGCAACCCACGTCATCGCAGTCGACGTGGGTCGCGGGCAACTTCATCACCGTCTGCTCTCCGACGATCGCGTCACGAGTTGGGAATCGCGCAACATCCTCGACGTGAGTGGCACGGACATCGCGCTCATCGGCGGGTATGCAGGCGGAACGGAAGTGGTCGTCGCCGACCTCAGTTTCACCTCGTCGGCGCGCCTCGCCAGTCATCTCGTCGAACTGTCCGCCGAGGGCGGCGACATCGTGGTGCTGGTCAAGCCCCAGTTCGAGGCCCCGCGTGACAAGGTCCCTGAGGGCGGTGTCGTGCGTGACCCGGCCACACATGCGCGGGCCGTGGCGGCCGTGGTCGGAGCCCTGGAGGCAGCCGGTGCCGAGGTGCGTGGGACGGCTGAATCGCGCTTTCCCGGCGCCGATGGGAACCGGGAATTCTTTGTGTGGGCGACGCGGCGCACCCATCGGACACAATGAGGGGTATGACGGTGCCCGGCGAAATCACATCACTCGGCCTCGTCGTGAACCCCGAGCGCGATGATGCTGCAGTTGCGGCGTCCGCGGTGCGGGCGTGGGCCGCAACAAATGGTGTCGTGGTGGTCCAGCCGAAACCTGCCGACGATGGTGCCTTTGTGGCGGTTGACCTGGTGGTGTCTCTCGGTGGCGACGGCACCGTCCTGCGTGCGGTCCAGATGATCGGCGACGCAACGGCCCCCGTCTTGGGAGTCAACTGCGGCACGCTTGGCTATCTCACCACGATCGAGCCCGACGAAGTGATTGACGTCCTCGACGAGGTGCGGCGCGGCTCGATGCCGCGCGGGGGGTCCGTCGTCGAGCGCATGTTGTTGCGCGTGGCCGTCAAAACTTCCGACGGAGTCACGCACACACTGCGTGGGCTGAACGAAATGGTCGTGGAAAAAGTGGAATCCGGGCACACGGTGCGTCTCGAGGTCGCCATCGACGACGACCACTTTGCGACGTATTCGGCCGACGGGCTGATCGTCGCCACTCCGACCGGTTCCACCGCCTATTCGTTGTCGGCAAGGGGACCGGTTGTGTCGCCCGCCCATCGGGCACTCGTCGTGACTCCCGTATCCCCGCACATGCTGTTCGACCGTGCGCTGGTGCTCGACCCGCGCCAGACCGTCCGTGTCACGGTGCGGGGCCACCGCAGTGTCAGCTTGGCCGTCGACGGTCTGCGCTTTGTCGAACTGAATCCCGGCGATGTGGTCGAGGTGACTGCCGACCCGCACGTGGCGCGATTCCTGCAGGTGGGCAAGCGTGGATTCCACCAGATTCTGCGCGACAAGTTCGGTTTGGGAGACGACTAGTGCTGACCGAGTTGCACATTCGCAATCTCGGTGTCATCGACTCGGTCACTCTTCAGTTCGGTCAGGGCTTCACCGCGTTCACCGGCGAAACCGGTGCAGGCAAGACGATGATCATCGAGGCGATCAACCTGCTCGTCGGGGGACGTGCCGATGCCGGAATGGTGCGCCACGGGTGCGACGAAACCCGTGTGGACGGCCGGTTCATCGACCCGTCCACCGACGACGAGGTGATTTTGTCCCGTGTCATTCCTTCCGATGGTCGGTCGCGGGCCTACATCGACGGCGCGCCTGCAACGGTGGGCGCGCTTGCCGAGGTGGGTGCGCGGTTGGTCGACCTGCACGGCCAGCATGCCCATCAAAGTCTTCTCGGCGAGCGAGCCCAACGTGTCGCGCTCGATGCGTTCGGAAACGTCGATCTCTCGGCGATCGTGGCCGCAAAGGAAGAACTGTCCGAGATCGATTCTGCGCTCGGCGCCTTGGGCGGTGACGAACAATCGCGTAACCGCGAGATCGACCTGTTGCGCTTCCAGGTTCGGGAAATCGAGGAAGCGCGCATCGAATCGAACGACGAGAACCAACGCCTCCAACGCGAGGAAGACGCACTGGGTGACGTGACGGCGAACCGCGAAGCGCTCGCGGCCGTTCATTCACTGCTCGGCGAGGAGGGCGCAGCCGGCGATCTCGTCGGCAAGGCCCTCGCTGCGGTTGCTACACGCGCGGTTGCCGAACCGGTCGCGGCACGCCTCGCGGCGCTGGTTGCCGAGGTGCGTGATCTGGTTGCCGAGGCGAGGGGTCTAGCCGAGGGTTTGGAACACGACCCCGAGCGCCTGGCCGAGATCGGCGAGCGCCGCCGGCTGCTGCGTGATCTGTGCCGCAAGTACGGCCCCGACCTGGCTGACGTGGTGCGCTTCGGAGGAGAGGCTGCAGTGCGATTGGCGGAGCTTGAGTCCCACGGGGAGACCGTGGCGGCCCTGACGTCGCGGCGCGCCGACGTACAGCGGCGACTGGAAGCGGCCCAAAAGACGGTGGCGGGGGCTCGACGCAAGGCTGCCCCGAAGCTGGCCAAAGCCGTCGAAACCAGCCTGCGTGACCTTGCCCTGCCCCACGCCGAGATCCGCATCGAGGTTCCCGAATCCGCGTCCGACCCGGCGGGTGACGGTGTGTGTTTTCTGATCGCGGCCAACCCCGGTAATCCTCCCGCGCCGCTTGCCAAGGTTGCGTCGGGTGGCGAGTTGGCGCGCGTCATGCTCGCCCTGCGTCTCGTTCTCACCCAGGCGCCACCAACCCTCGTGTTCGACGAAGTCGATGCCGGCATCGGCGGTAGTGCCGCTGTCGCGGTTGGTGACGCTCTGCGCGACGTGTCGCGCAACCACCAGGTTTTCGTCGTCACCCACCTTGCGCAGGTCGCCGCGAGGGCCAACGTGCAGGTGGGTATTGCAAAGTCGGTGAAGCAAAAAGAGACGTTCGTACGGGCGGGGGTCCTCGAGGGTGATGCCCGCGTCGAGGAAGTTGCCCGGATGTTGTCGGGAGGACAGGCCAAGGCATCGGCGCTGCAGACCGCCCGCGACATGCTCGCCGTCTGAGTCCGGTCACTTACAACAGGCCGTCGCGGTGATATTCTGACATCCCGTCGTGCTCATGCAGTGGCGCTGACGGGAGGTTCACATGCCGAAGCATATTTTCGTTACCGGTGGGGTAGCGAGTTCGCTCGGCAAGGGTCTGACCGCTTCGTCACTCGGTCGTCTGCTCAAGATGCGCGGTTTGCGCGTGACGATGCAAAAGCTCGACCCGTACATCAATGTCGACCCAGGCACGATGAACCCATTCGAACACGGTGAAGT
>SXZT01000052.1 GCA_005787785.1 Actinomycetota bacterium | reverse complement strand
AGTTTCAGCCTTGGCACCGAACTTCTGCAGCGCCGCCATCGGGCCGGCCTGAATCGCTGCACGGCAATCCGCTTCGGCCATGCCGATCGCAGCGCATGCTGCAGCAAGTTTCACCGGGTCGAGGCCCGGACCCTTCGGTGCTGTCTGCTGTCCACCCTGTGTGCCACCGCTCGTGGCGAACTTGAATTCCATCTCGCAGTCGCCTTCGGGGCGCGACAGAAGCGTCGAGCACATCTTGACCCACTTCGACTTGCCGAGCGTCGAGAAGTCGGGACCCTTACCCGGTCGGAACATCAGAGCGCAGTCGACCTGGTTGAAGATCTTCGAGCAGTTGTCGTCGAACTTCGTCGTGGGTTGTTTGATGTCCGACATCGCCGACTCCATTTCGGGGGCGACACCATCTGTCTCATCTCCGCCAAGCTCCGCGACATCCCCGGCCTCAACTTCGGTGCCGTAGAGCACGTCGAAATCTGCCGAGATGAACTCGGGCAGCTTGCCGCTGCGGGCTGCAAAGACGCGGTAGGTGTACTGACCGTCGAGCCATGCGCCATCATCGTCGGTCGCAAAGACGTCGAACTTCGCCGCACCACGTTTGGCGATGACCGAATCGATGGTGTCCCAGTCGCCATCGGTGTTCAGCAACTGCAGCGAGGCCTTGCGCGTCGACTTGCCGAGCTTGATCGCGATCACGCAATCGTCTTCGTCGACGCCCTCGATCATTTCGCCATCGTCGCAGCTTCCCCGAGGAGCCACGGAAGGCTTGCCCAGCGCGGCGTTCTTGACCCGGTTGGCTGCCGACTCCGATCCTCCGCACGACGCAAGAACGACCGCCGCGCATGCGCCGATCGCAAACAGCAATTTGCGCGTTTTCATCACGTCTCTGCCCCTTTCAGCGTCCCGTCCGGTCTGCGGACGTGAACTTCCTTCAAACGGGAACATACAGCACTTTTTCGGCCGGTTTTCGTCAGGAGTCGACAGGGCAATCGAGACTGACGGCGGTCAACCGCGCATCGGAACTGCCGGTCACGACATCGAGACTGACCGCACCGGTCGTGCACAGCGTCATCAGCCAGGCGCGAGCGAGCAGCCCGTCGGGGTTGGAGCGCACATTCTGCGCGAGTTTGCGGATCCGCTCACCCCGCCTGCGCGAATCGAGGAGAACGCTGCCCTCGCCGTCGGCAATCTCGATCCACCGCTCAACCCGCGGCGGATTCGGTGAAAAGACCCCCCACACCTGGGTAATCCCCGCGGCCCGCACCACGTACGACGCAATGTTGCGTTGCCGACCGGCCGCCGTCGCCGGTGATCCCGAAATGCTGAGAAAAGTCCAGGCGAGAACGCACGCCGCGACCGACCACGGCACGATCCGCAGGCGTGCGGTCGTTCTTTCGCCTGGCTCGAGTCGCAGCGCCGCCACAAGACCGACGATTGCAACGGCCGAGAAGAACCACAAGCCACAGACGAGCGCAATGAACACGTGCAGCGCGACGGCCAGTCCCCTGATCCAACGTCGTGCCGAATCCGGAACCCGATCGGTCACCACGAGCGCGACGAGCAGAACCGCGACCGCCGACTCGACCACGATCGCGCCCCAGGTCGCAGTCGACGACACGACATCGGGCGCATGCCGGACAATCGAGCCGAACGGACCCCGACGTCCGTCTGTATTGCCGACGACGAGCCGCAAGGCCGAACCGTCGATCCATGTCTCGCCACCATGAAGAAAACGAATCAAGAGCGGTGACAGGTACACGAGGGCGATCTGAATACGAAGTGCCCTGAGCATGTGCACCGACCATCGGATCGTCGATCCCAACACGGCCCAGAACAACAACACGGCGAGATACATCTCCGCCGACGAAATCGCGAACGGTGCGCGCGCATTCAGCGACGCCGCACAGACGAACAGAATGAACAGACGTGCCGTGGCGCCACGCCCGGTGGGTTTCGCGAGCAGCGCAACACACACGATGATAGAGAAACCGATGACCACTCGGACCACTGGTGGCGAAGAGAACGCATCAAACACCGACCATCGCCCGGGATAGCGAACTCCATCCACGAACCCCGCCATCGCATAAAGACCCCCATCCGACAACAGCAGGCGCGACTCGCCCCACCACGCGAGAAAACTCCAGGCCGCGAGAACTGCAAGCCAGCGATGGAGGGTCGTGGGTTTCAACTCGGAATACGCGTCAGCAACCCGCGGTCGATGACCGCGGCGATTGCACGTTCGAGCCCCACGATCGCCATGCGGCGGTCGCAAGTTCACCGGGTCCGGGCGCGAACTCGGCGCCGAGGGTCTCGAACAATTTCGTCGCTCGAAGATGGTGATGATCTCCCCAACCGCTGAAGCCGACCCTGAGTGGTTCCCATACCCCGACGGCGATGCCTTCCCCGGCATGAACTAGCTTTGAGGTGTCCGCGCGTTCTTGGGAGGGAAAATGTCGGCACAGTTGAGGGGTCTCGAGGGCAAGTGCGTCCTCATCACGGGTGGCGGCAAGGGACAAGGTGCAAGCCATGCACGCGCTTTTGCAGCAGCGGGTTGCAACGTCGCGGTTCTCGACATCGACCACGACATCCCCAACATCTACGCGTTGTCGACGCGCGAAATGGTCGCCGAGACGGTGAAAGAAATCGAGTCGTGTGGTCGCCAAGGAGTCGGTGTCACCGCCGACCTACGTGACGAAACACAGGTGAAGGCGGCCGTCGAAGAGGTTCTCGAGCGACTCGGCCGCATCGACATCGTCGTCAACAACGCCGGTATTGCAGCTCTCGACACGATCCACGACATGCGCTCTGATGTGCTGCACGCCGTCATCGACTCAAACCTGAAGGGCGCGATGTTCGTCGCAAAGTACACCGTTGCGCCGATGATCGGCCGCTACCTGAACGGCGAAGAGTCCGGCAAAATCATCAACATCGCATCAGCGGTCGTCGGGTCGGGTCATGCGATGCTCTCGCACTACGTCGCATCAAAACATGGCATCGTCGGCCTTACTTCCGCGTGGGCCATGGAGTTGAGCGAATTCAACATCAACGTCAATGCCATCTGCCCCGGCACCATCGAACCCGCCGCTGGTCGCGGTTCGGGAATGGTGCAGGGTCTCTCGGGCGCGATGGACATGCCTCCGCTCGAGGCCTACGAGACATTTTCGGCGCAGGGCAATATGCCCGGCTCAAAGTGGCGGTGCACCATGCAAGACATCACCGACATGGTGCTGTTCCTCGCTTCCGACAATGCCCGTGTCATCACCGGCGCCATCATCCCGGTTGATGGCGGCCAGATGGCGAAGTAACGCACAACCCACCCGCGCCCGGCCTCGCGGCGAGCACGGTGACGCACACACGACGACACGTCGGTAGTTTCCGAGCGTGTTCGAATCCCCCCGAGCGCTGCGCGCTCTCGCCATTTCCCAGTTTGCTTCCACGTGGTTCCTCGTGGGCTTGATGTGGACGATTCATTTCATTCACTACGCGCTCTTTCCGAAAGTGGGAACCGAAGAGTTCGTTGCATTCGAGAACGCCCACGTCGACCGCATCGGCAATCTCTTGCTCCTTCCATGGCTGACCGAGGGTGTCACCCTCCTCGCGATACTCGCGCTTGCCTTTGTTGGTTCGCGTCGCGACCTACGACTACCTGCTGCGATCAATGCGGGGGCGATGGGTGTGGTTCTGGCGATCAGCGGTTTCTGGTCGGCTCCGGCGCACGGCGACTTGATGAAGGGATTCGACAGAGACGTCTACGACAGGCTGATGACCGCAGACCTCGTCCGTACTTTCGCGTGGACGGTGTGCGGCATCACCGCAGTGTGGATTCTCGTCCTGCTCTGGCCCATGAACGACAGCAAGGAGCGTGCATGATCCTCGAAAAATGGGGTGCGACCCGCGATGAAATCGCATCCCCCGTGATTGGCGACAACCTTTGTCCGAACGCCCGCATCATTGCCACACGGTGCATCACGATTGCGGCGCCGCCCGACCAGGTCTTCCCGTGGTTGCGGCAAATGGGCTTCGGTCGTGCCGGTTGGTACAGCTACGACTGGATCGACAACCTGGGCCGCAAGAGTGCGACCTCCATTGAACCTCACCTCCAAACGCTCGAGGCCGGTGGAATTCTCCCCGGTGGCCCGGCCGATTTCGAGGCCGTCATTGTCGACCCACCGCGCGCTCTCGTCATGCGCTTGTCGCAGAAGGGTCGCGCTTCAAAGAAGATCACCTTCGTACTTGCCTACGAGCTGCGTGATTGCCCCGAGGGAACCCGTCTCGTCACGCGCATGCGTGCTCGCATCGATCTACCTGGTGGACCAATCATCGAAAAACTCCTCCTCGCTCCGGGTGACGGAATCATGCTGCGCCGCCAGCTTCTCAATGTCGCTCAACGAGCAAAGACCTGACGGTCGACCGACGGCTAGCCGCAATCAACGACAACCTCACACAAGACGTCGGT
>SXZT01000051.1 GCA_005787785.1 Actinomycetota bacterium | reverse complement strand
GGTCATGTCCCAACGGCTGTCCTGAATGATGTCGTCGATAAGCATCCGCAAGTGCGCATTGACCTGGTAACCGCCACCCAACTTTTCGTCGAGATAGCGCGCGAACACCTCGACGTGGCGAGCTTCATCGACGACCTGCGTGCTTGCGTACAGCTTCGCGTCGTACCACGGGACGGTCTCCGTGATCTTGGCCGTGCACAACAAAGCGCCCTGCTCGCCGTGCAGGAACTGCGAGAGGCTCCAGCGTCGACCCTCGATACCGAACTCGATCCACTCTTTTTCGCCCCACTTTGCGAGGGGTGTATTCGCGTACATCGAGGGATCAATTCCGGCACCGATTGCCGCTTGGTCGGCCGCGATCGTGGCTTCGATGTCGACGGGCGTCTCCCACGGCAGGTCGGTCGTGCCGTTCCACTGCCCCACCTTTGCCTTCTCGTAGAGACGACGCAGATTCGGCCGAGCGAGCGAATAGTCCCACGTGAAGAGCGCGTCAGAGTCGTCGCGCACCGCATGAAGAACTTCGTCGACATCGGTATTGGTGATGCTGAGGATTGCCTCGATGTCATCGAGGCCTTCACGGCCGATGATGTCCTGGTTGTCTCTTTCGGTGATCGACACGATGGTCTGCCTTTCAGTCGTTGATGCGTATCAGTCGTTGACGTGCACGGATGGATGGGTGAGGAAATTGAATGAATCGAGAAACTGACGAACACTTGCGTAGTCGGTGAAGTCGACCTGCACACTCGGCGCAAGGAAGTAGGAGATGACGAGACGCGCAAGCACCTCGACGATCTGCGTCGCGGCCTCGTGTGAGATGTACTGCTCGGCAAGGGGCTTGAGAACCTGGGTCGCCATCAGCACGATGCGCGGCACACCGTCGACCGTCAACTGCCCCAGCACCTCGCCGCGCTCGGCTGCGAGCAGCATCGCGAGCTGGTCGTCGTCGGCCAACTCACGACTGGCCACCACGATGCACCGAGCGAGCAGATCACCGAGGTCGGTCGCTTCCTCGGCTGAGCCGCGCAACTTTTCGAAAAAGACCTCAAGCTCGCGCACGCGCATCGCCTCGAAGAGAACCTCGCGACCGCCCGGGAACAGCCGGTAGATCGTCGCCCGCGACAGGCCCGAGCGCCCCACGATGTCGTCGATGGTGACCTTGGCGAGCCCGAGTTCGTCGATGCACGCACGCGTCGCATCGAGCACGCGCGCCTCGTCGCGGGTCAACTCGCGGATGCCCCCCTGCCCCATGCGTGAGACGTTACGCATGGCTTTGTCTCATGGTCAAGACATCTGTCACACTTTGAGCGCAATTTTTCATCATCCCGACCAGAAAGAGACACCTACCCATGCGCAAGACCAAGTCCTTGGCCGCTCTCGCCCTGACGGCCGGTCTGATCCTCGCCGCCTGCGGCGAGGACAGCGATTCGTCGACGGCCGACACGACCGCCGCATCCGAAGAAACAGCCACGGCCGACACCACCGCGGCAGCCGAAGGTGCTGCGGCAGCAGCCGGCACCGGCAACGAGTGCACCGCCGGCAAAACCCTGGAAGAAGGCAAGTTGACGATCGGTACGGGCAACCCGGCCTACTCACCGTGGGTCGAGAACGACGCACCCGAAAGCGGCGAAGGATTCGAAGCAGCCGTTGCCTACGCAGTTGCCGAGGAACTCGGCTTCTCGAAGGACACCGTGACCTGGGTCCGCACGTCGTTCGACGAGGCCATCCAGCCCGGCGCGAAGAACTTCGACTTCAACCTGCAGCAGTACTCGATCACCGATGAGCGCAAAAAGACGGTGTCGTTCAGCGATCCCTACTACACGAGCAACCAGGCCATCGTCGGCTTCGCGGATTCGGCCGCGGCCAACGCCACCTCGATCGCCGACCTGAAGGACCTGAAGTTCGGCGCACAGGCCGGCACGACGAGCCTCGACTTCATCACCGAGGTCATCGCCCCGTCTTCCGAGCCGTTCGCCTATGACGACAACGCCGGCGCGAAGGCCGCTCTCGAAGCCAAGCAAGTGGACGCCATCGTGCTCGACCTTCCGACCGCGTTCTATGTCAGCGCCGTCGAGATCGAGGGCACCAAGGTCATCGGCCAGTTCCCCGCCAACGCCGGATCGGGTGCCGATGAATTCGGCCTCGTGTTCGACCTCGAAAACCCGCTCGTCGAGTGCGTGAACACTGCGCTTGCGGCACTGAAGGACGGCGGCGAACTTTCCGCCATCGAGAAGCAGTGGTTGTCGGACAAGACGGGTGCACCGGTCATCGCGACCGAATAGCGGTACCGTCGCACAATGGACTTCGACTCTTCGACGGGCCCGTCGCGCGCTTCCGCGCGGCGGGCCTTCGAAGAGCAACGGCGGCGGCGATCGATCACCATCGCCGCGATGAGCACAGTCGCCTTCGTCGCCCTCGTCGTCATACTCGTCCCGCGCATGCCGCGCTGGGACCGCGTCAAACAGTCGTTTTTCAGCGGGGAGCAGTTCGCTGACTCCTTTCCTCGACTGCTCGATGCGTTCGTTCTCGACCTGAAGATCTTTGCGTGGTCGGTGCCGGTCATTCTCGGTTTCGGCATGTTGGTTGCCCTCGCCCGCGTGAGCCGCAACCCCGCCCTCTTCCCCATCCGAGCGCTGTGCGTCATCTACGTCGACCTGATGCGCGGCGTACCCGTGCTGTTGTGGATCTATCTCATCGGATTCGGCGTGCCTGGTCTCGGCCTCGAACGGCCTTGGAACAGCCCGTTGCTCTGGGGAACCGTCGCGCTTTGCCTCACGTACTCGAGCTACGTCTCCGAAGTGTTCCGCTCGGGCATCGAAGGCGTGCACGAAAGCCAGCGAGCTGCGGCGCGCTCGCTCGGTCTCACACACGGCCAGGCGTTGCGGCTCGTCGTGATTCCCCAAGCGGTGCGACGCGTGATTCCTCCCCTCATGAACGACCTCGTCAGCCTGCAGAAGGACGTCGCGTTGGTGTCGCTGATCGGCCCGATCGAAATCCTTCGCCAGGCGGGTATCGACAAGTCGAAGTTCGCGAACTTCACTCCCTACGTCGTTGCGGCGGTGATCTTCCTGTGCATCACAGTTCCGCTGACACGCACGGCCGACTGGCTTCTCGCCCGAGAACGCAGGCGAACCGGAGCCACGAGGGTCGCGGCATGAACGCACACCTTTCCATCCGCGGCGTCCACAAGGCGTTCGGCAGGAACGAGGTGCTGCGTGGCGTCTCGCTTGACGTTCCCCGCGGCAACGTCGTGGCGTTCATCGGTGCGTCGGGCTCGGGCAAGAGCACCCTGTTGCGGTGCATCAACCTTCTCGAGCCGATCGACGACGGCGAGATCGTGCTCGATGGAACCGACATCTCGGCCCCCGGCTTCGATGCCAACGTCGCGCGCCGTGACGTTGGTCTGGTGTTCCAGAACTACAACCTGTTCCCCCACATGAACGTGATGCGCAACATCACCCTCGCACTCACACACGCAGCGGGCGCCGAGAAAAGCGCCGCCGAAGCCTCCGCGATGGACTTGCTCACCCGGTTCGGTCTCGCCGACAAGGCCCGTGCGTATCCCGAACACCTCTCCGGTGGCCAACAGCAACGCGTTGCCATCATTCGCGCGGTCGCCCTGAAGCCGAGTGTTCTGCTGCTGGACGAAGTGACGGCCGCGCTCGACCCGCAGTTGGTGGGCGAAGTCCTCGACCTCATCGCCGAGCTCCGGACTTCAGGCATGACCATGCTGATGGCGACACACGAGATGTCCTTTGCACACAGCATCGCCGACACCGTGTGCTTCCTGCACGACGGCACCATCCACGAATCGGGCACGCCGCAAGAGGTCCTCGATGCCCCGCGCGAAGAGAGAACCCGCACGTTCCTTGCGCGGACCAATCGCCGCTGACTACGCGGTCGGCAGAACGTAATCCGCGAAGCGGTCGCGCAGGGTCTTCTTCGAGAACTTTCCGACGCTCGTCTTCGGGACTTCGTCGATGAACACCACATCGTCGGGAAGTTGCCACTTGGCGAGTCGCGGCACGAGGAAGTCGATGATCTCGTCCTTCGAGATCGTTTCGCCGTCCTTCGGAACGATGCAGGCGAGCGGGCGCTCGGCCCACTTCGGGTGCGGCACGCCGACGACTGCCGCTTCCTTGATCTTCGGATGCGCCATGAGTTCATTCTCCACGTCGACCGACGAAATCCACTCGCCGCCGCTTTTGATCAGGTCCTTCGTGCGATCGACGAGGCGCACGCGGCCTTGCGCATCCATCGTCGCCACATCACCGGTGCGCAGCCAACCATCGGCGGTGAAACTCTCCCCCGCCCTTTCGTCGTTGTAGTAGGTCGCCGCGATCCACGGACCACGGCACTGCAATTCACCGCTGGTCTCTCCGTCCCATGGCACCGGGTTCGTGGTATCAGGTTCGACGACACGACACTCGACGCCGAAGTTGATGCGGCCAACCGTCGTGCGCAGTTCGGCCTGTTCTTCGTGCGACAACAACCTGTCGGCGGCAGAGAGGGTGCAGGTCGACGCGATCGGGCTGGTTTCGGTCATGCCCCATGCCTGCAGAATCGGCAGACCCGTCTGCTCGCGGTAGGCCTCGCTGAGTGCCTTCGGCACCGCGGAGCCACCGCACGGAATCGCCCGAAGTGACGACGTGTCACGGCCCTTCAATTCCGGCAGGACACCCATCCAGATCGTGGGCACTCCGGCTGCGACGGTGACCTTCTCTTCGACGATGAGGTTCGCGATTGCCTTGCCCGACAGATCCGGTCCCGGCATCACGAGGCTCGCTCCCGACGCAACCGCCGCATGGGCGAGGCCCCATGCGTTCGCATGGAACATCGGCACCACCGGCAGGATGATGTCGCTCTCGCGCGCTCCGAGGCTGTCGACAGTCATCGCACCCATCGTGTGCAGGTAGGTGCTGCGATGGCTGTAGACGACACCTTTCGGATTGCCCGTCGTGCCACTCGTGTAACACATGCTTGCCGCCAGGTTTTCGTCGCGCACGTCGAACTTGACGGGCTTCGCCTTGGCAAGAAGTTCCTCGTAATCGTGCACCTGGACACCCGGCAGCACGGGCATGTCACCAGGTGCGTCATCCATCACGACGAGATGTTTGACGCATCCGAACGTCGGAAGCAGCGGCAGCAAGAGACCGAGCAGCGACTTGTCGGCGAAGATCACCTCGTCATGCGCATGGTTGACGATGTACGTCACCTGCTCTGGGAACAGACGAATGTTCAGCGTGTGCAGTACTCGGCCGGTGCAGGGCGCCGCAAAGTACAACTCCAGGTGGCGCTGCGTGTTCCATGCAAATGTTGCGACACGACCACCGGTCGAGATCCCGAGGTCGTCGAGAACTCCACCCAATCTGCGTGTTCGCTCGGCCCAATCGCCGTAGTTGATCGTCTCCTTGCCGCGGGGCGTCGCGGTGATAATGGTTTTGTCCCTGTGGTATTTCTCCGCCCGGTCGAAGAGGTGGACGATCGTCAACGGTGTGTCCTGCATGAGTCCGCGCATGTGGGCAAGAGTAGTCAGCCGTGAACGTTCGGTTGGATGGCGTCGTTTTGCGTTCCGTCGGTTAGTTTTCGCCCGTGCGCAAAGCGGTTCTCGCGATCACGTCGCTTCTCTTCGTCGCGGGAACAATCGGTTCGAACATTGGCCCGGCACTCGTCGACGAACACCCGCTCCCGATGCTCGTCCTCTCGTCCCGAAACAGAAATCTGTTCGGTTCGGTGCCCTTCACATCCCCAGTTCCATGGTTCATCATCGGCTTCCTGCGCGTTCTCGCCGCCGGCAGTGCCCTGTTTTTCGTCGGACGTTGGTACGGCGAGCGGACGGTGCGCTGGGTCGAAAAGACTGTCGGCGAAACCCCCGCGATCTACCGCTGGATCGAACGCGCCGTCGACAAGGCGGGTGGTCTCGCGGTTGTGCTCATGCCCGGCAGCAACGTCGTCTGTGTGCTTCTGGGACATCGCAAGATGTCGTTTGCGAAGTACCTGCCGTGCCTCGTGGTCGGCATCGTCATCAAGTTGGTTCTTCTGCGCATCGGTGGCGACATCTTCGAGGATCAGGTACGTGGGTTCCTGAAGTCGATCGAGCGTTACCAATGGTGGGTCGTCATCGCTTTGTTCGGCCTGTCGGCGATACAGGCCCGCAAGCGCCGCCCGCTTGACCCTCCCTCCAACGACGAGGCACCCGAGTCGCGCTAGCGGCTCTAGAGAATTGCGTCGAGGCCGAGCGTGAGACCCGGCAACTGAGCGATCTTCTTGCATGCCAGCACGACCCCCGGCATGAAACTGACGCGGTCAAAACTGTCGTGGCGGATCGTCAATGTTTGACCCGAACCACCGAGAATGACTTCCTGGTGCGCGGTCATCCCGACCATCCGAACCGCATGGATGCGAATGCCAGCGGGGCCCTCGCCGCCCCGTGCCCCCGGGTACACCTCGTGGGTGGTGGGATCGTCGGCCCAATCGCTGCTGGTTGCAGCCATGCGCTGCGCGGTCGCCACGGCCGTGCCGCTCGGAGCATCCGCCTTTGCGTTGTGGTGAAGTTCGATGATCTCCGCAGTCTCGAAAAACGGGGCCGCCTGCTCGGCGAACTTCATCATCAGCACCGCACCGATCGCGAAGTTCGCCGCGATCAAGCAATTGTTGGCCGTGAACGCCCGGCGGAACCCGTCGATGTCATCGTCGCTGAAACCCGTGGTGCCCACGACCGCGTGCATGCCGTGCAACGCAAGCCAAGGCAACGTCGTGCGCGCCGCAGCGGCAACCGTGAAGTCGACGACAACTTCGCACTCGGCATCGGCGAGCGCTTTCAGGTCGCCGGCGACCGTGACCCCCTGAATCGACAGGCCCACGTGACCCGGGTCGACGGCCGCTGCGAGCTCGAGTTGCGGATCGGCCGCGACCGCACCACACACGGTGGCGCCCATGCGACCACCCGCGCCCACAACCCCGACGCGAATCACACCCGAAGACGCCACGACCCCGACCGTACTCGGTCGGGGTCGTGATCCTGATTTCGTTTGTTCGCAGCTGTCAGCGGTGGCGACGGCGTCCCGAATCACGGCCGGGGCCGAGGTCACCGAGCTGCTCGGAGAGTTCACTTTCGAACTCGTCCTCGAAGCTGACCGAGACCGCCTCGCCTCCGTCACCATCGTCGGACTTTGGCGCACGACGCTCGCCACGATCCTCACGGGGGCCACGGTCTTCGCGCGGGCCGCGATCATCACGACCACCGCGACCTCCGCGGTCACCCCGTCCACCGCGGTCGCCGCGCCCACCGCGGTCGCCGCGGTCCTCGCGCGGACCCCGCTCGCGGCGTTCGCCGCCATCATCGACGGGCAGGTTTTCGTAACCCTCGCCCACCGGCGTGAGGCTGATCTTGCCCTTGTCGTCGATGTCATCGACGCGAACGTCGATTTCATCACCCAGTTGCAGGACGTCTTCCACGTTGTTGATGCGCTTGCCCTTGCCCAACTTCGAGATGTGCACGAGGCCGTCGCGGCCGGGAAGGACGTTGACGAACGCGCCGAACTTCGTGATCGACACGACGCGACCCTTGTAGATCGCGCCGAGGTCGGCCGTAGGTGGCTGGACAATGTTCATGATGCGCTCGCGCGCGTCATTCACCTTCAGAGAGTCGGGCGAGCCGATGGTGACGATGCCCACGGCTCCGTCGTCGCTGATCGCGATGTCGGCGCCGGTCTCCTGCTGGATGGTGTTGATGACCTTGCCCTTCGGGCCGATGACCTCACCGACCTTGTCGAGCGGAATCGTGAACGAAACGATCTTCGGTGCCGTCTCAGCGACGTCGGCACGCGGCGCCCCAATCGCGCGGTTCATCACCTCGAGAATCGCAAGGCGCGCTTCCTTTGCCTGATCCAGTGCGGCAGCGAGAACGTCGGCGGGAATGCCGTCGATCTTGGTGTCGAGCTGCAAGGCAGTGACGCAGTCGGCCGTGCCAGCGACTTTGAAGTCCATGTCGCCGAAGGCATCCTCGGCACCGAGAATGTCGGTCAGGGTGGTGTACTTGCCCTCGGCGTACACGAGACCCATCGCGATACCGGCAACCGGCGCCTTGATGGGAACACCCGCGTCCATGAGCGACAGGCTCGACGAACAGACCGAGCCCATGGAGGTCGAGCCGTTCGACGACAGCACTTCGCTGACGAGGCGAATGGTGTACGCAAAGTCTTCCTGACTCGGCACGACCGGCAGCAGAGCGCGCTCGGCCAACGCACCGTGGCCGATTTCGCGACGCTTGGGCGAACCCACGCGACCAGTCTCACCGTTGGCCCACGGGGCCATGTTGTAGTGGTGGATGAAGCGCTTCTCGGTGTCCGGCGTGAGTGTGTCGAGCATCTGGTTCATGCGCGGCATGGCGAGCGTGCACACGTTCATGACCTGGGTCTCGCCGCGCTGGAACAGGCCCGTTCCGTGGGCGGTCGGCAGGATGCCGACTTCGGACGAAAGCGCACGCAGGTCGCGCGGTCCACGACCGTCGATGCGCATGCCCTCTTCGACGATGCGCTTGCGCACCAGTTTCTTGGTGAGGCTGCGCACGGCTTCCTTCACGCCCTTTTCCTGGCCGGCGAACCGACCGGCCGCATCGGACGAACCACACAGTTCCGCGAGGGTTTCGGCCGTCGCCTTGTCGATCGCCTCATTGCGTGCGCTCTTCAGTGAGATGCTCACGGCTGGCGCCAACTTGGCGGTTGCCGAGGCTTCGACCGCGGCGAACACCTCGTCGGTGTAGTCGAGAACGGGGGTGTACGACAGCGGCTCGATCGGGCCCTTGGTCGCGATGACACTGGCGACGAGTTGACGCTGGAGCGCGATCGACTCCTTGATCCACCTCTTCGACGCCTCGAGGCCTCCGGCGAGAACGCTCTCGTTCACCTTCGGTGCACCGGCTTCATGGAACGTGAAACTCTTCTCGGTTCCGCCCGCC
>SXZT01000050.1 GCA_005787785.1 Actinomycetota bacterium | reverse complement strand
AGAGTGATGATGCTTGCCGCTACAGCAACGATCGAGAATGTGAGCGGACGCGCAATGATCAGCCACCCGACGTGCGACGTCGAATAGTCGAGACCTTTTTCCAACAACTGCGGCACCGCGAAGAAACCGCCCATGTAGGCAAAATTGATCAGTGCCTGACTGAGCGTCGGGTACACGACGTTGCGCGTTCGTAACCAACGCATCGGTAAGAGAGGCGCCTCGGCGGTTCGTTCGACACGGAAAAAAACCCACAGACCCGATCCACCTATGACGAAGAGAGCCAGCACCGGCGCACTCGTCCAGCCCCACGAGTGGCCACGGTTGATGGCCAGCAGCAGAGATGTGGCGCCGATGCCGAGAATCGCCGAACCGCGCAGGTCGAACTTCACGTTCGCTTGACGGTCGGTTTCGGGCAGCAAACGCCACGCAACCAGCAACGCGAGTGCGAGGAGGGGTGCCTGCACGACGAAGATCACGCGCCAGCCCACCGATTCGACGATTGGCGCTCCGAGAACGACCCCGAGCACCGGCGCGCCGGCCGTGGTGAAACTCCAAAAACCAAGGGGCCGCACCCGCTCCTCGGGTTCGAACATGCGATTGATGAATGCCATCGCCGCCGGGCCCGTGGCCGAACCCGCGGTGGCCGAGAGCGTGCGGAAGAGAATCATCGTCGTCGCGTTCCAGGCAACTGCGGTCAGCGCGGCGAAAATCGAAGCGCCGAGTAGGCCCAACAAGAAGAGCCGCTTGTGACCCCACAGGTCACCCACCTTGCCGAATGCCGGCCCCACCACACCGAAAGCGAGCATTGGGCCCGTGAGTGCCCAATTGATCGTGGAGGTGTCAGTACCCAGATCGGTCGCGATCGTGTCGAGCGAGACAACGAGCACGGTGATCGTTGCACTGACCGCAAACAGACCGGACAGCACAACGATGAGGGTCGCCCATGCCCGGTTGAGGCCGATGCGCTTGGCAACTTTCCGGACGAAGCGTTTGCCACGTACCGCCTGCCATGGAAGAACGCCGACCTCGTCGACGCCCGGGCCTTGTTCATGCATGGCAGTAACTCAGCTCATGCAGGGCGCTAACTCACGCACCGTAGAACTCGAGGTCAATGGTTGCACCCATCGAGACTTCGTCTCCGCTCTTCACCTCGACACCACCGATGAACAACTTCTTCAATCGGTGGGTCGCAGCCTTGCCCGTGACTTCTCCGATCACGAAGCCCGCTTCGGTGAGACGCTTTTCGACTGTCGCTCTGTACTGCATCTGCACGTACGGGATGGTGGTGAGTTCCTTGCCCTTCGACACCCAGTAACTGACGCTGCCACCGCGCGGGACGGTTTCACCGGCGGCGGGCACCTGTCCCCCAACCTTGCCTGCTTCGGCCTCGCCGATGTCGTCGGCCAACTTCGTCACGGTGAGACCCAATTTCAGGATTTCCGCCTCGGCCGTCGCCGGATCGAGACCGACCAGACTGGGCACGATGCGGGGTGCGGGTCCATCGGACACGGTGAGAGTGATCGTGGTACCCCTCACGACCTGGTCACCCACCGAAGCCGCCGGCTGCTCGGCAACTGCCCACTTGAGGACGGTGCCGGCCGGGGTGTTCTCGTGGTTGATCTTGGCCGAAACGACGACAAGACCCAGTTCTTCGATCCGGCGAGTGGCCTCTTCGATGGTCTTGCCGCTGAAATCTTCGAGGGTGGAAAGGGTGCGGCCCTGCGACACGACGATGGTGAGAGTCTTTCCCTCTTGCAGCATGCGTCCATCGGATGGATCGGTGGAGATGATCTGCCCGGTTTCAACGACGTCGCTGCGCCCGTCGCGCACGTCGAGCGTCCAGTCGAAGTTCAGGATCAGATTCTCTGTCTCACCTTGTGTGAGTCCGACAAGTACGGGGACCTGGAAACTCTCCTTCTTGAGGAGGAAATAACCACCCACCGCGCCACCGACGACGGCGAGTGCCGCCACGATTGCGACGATCTTGCGACCACGTAGACGCGAACTCCGCGCCGCAGCGATTTCACCCGTTGGGTCATCGACCTGCGTTGGCCGCACGCCTTGTTCTGCGCTCGCGGGATCCCTGTCTCTTTCGATTGCGCTGTGGATCGGTCGCAAAATCTCACCCGTCGGGTCTCCGGCATCACCATGGTCGATGACGGACGGCGGCGGCGGCATCGGAATGAGAAGTTCGTCGACACCAACGACGTCGATCGGCGTCGGACGTGGAACGCGCTTGGCAACCGCAACGAGCGCCTCGCCGAACTCGCGCGCAGAAAAGCGGCTGTCGACGTCGGGTCGCGCCGCGCGCTCCATCACGCTTGCGAGCGCACCGATGTCGGCGTTGACCGGAAGCAACTTGTCGACGCGATTCGACAGTGCCACCGTCACCGAATCGGCATTGAATGGCACTTCACCCGTGACTGCCTCGACCAGACTCAGGGCCAGCGAGTAGACGTCGGACCCCGGACTGGGCGGGGTGCCCTGGCCCACCTCGGGAGCGGCGTAGCGGGCCCGTTCGATGTCGGCTTCCCCAATGTTCTCATGGGTGAGGGTGTCGAGACCCCCCAGCCGGGCCCGGCGATTGGCGTCGAAAACGATCGTGGCGGGGCGGAGGTCCCCGTGGACCCAGCCCACGGCATGAATGGCCTGAAGGGCGCGGCAGATGTCAAGGCCCACGACCAGAGCCTGGGAGGGGGCGAGACGGCGACCGCGATCGAGCATCTCGCGCAGACTGCCCCCGGGCAACTGGCCGAGCACCGTGTAGATGCAACGCGCGCCGAAGAGGTCGGTGTCGCCCCAGTCGAAGATCGGGGCAAGCGCGGGGTGGCGCGTCGACAGTGCAAGCTGGAGATGCTGTTGGATCGCGCGACGCGCATCACCCGATGTGCGACGGTTGGTCGACCGTGGGTCGACGAGATCATTCAGCGGCGTGAGCCGAATGCGTACTGTGACGTTGGTCCGAATATCAAGTGCGTCGAACATTCCACGCGGCTCGTCACTCGTTCCGAGTCCGAGCCGCGATGTGAGGCGATAGCGACCGGCGAGTACGTAGCCGATCAGGTCGCGCTGCGTTTCCATAGGGGCAAAGAGAAACTAGTCGCCGGATGGGCATTTTCCGCCACAACACGTCAGAATGAGACCGTGAAAACACCGAAAAGAATCAATAAGGGTGCACTTTTTGCCAGCTTTGGTGTTTCAGTCGGCCTCATTCTCATCATTCTCGGACTCAACGCCGCCACCACCGGACGCGATGCATTGAACCTTCCCGACGAGATCGAAAAGATGTCACCTGCCAACAACGAGAAGGTGTTGCGCCAGTCCGAGATTCGCATCGACTTCATCGAGGGGTACCAAGGTGCGCTCATAGTGAACGGCATCGAGATTCCGACGACGCGACTCGACGAGTTGCAAAGCAGTGGCAAGCAACCTCGGCCCGGTGAACAAGTCGACCTCCCGCCCACCGCCGTATACGACCCGGGCAACTTCACGTTGTCGTTCCTCCCGCAGGAAGGTGCACCGGTCGAACGTCTCGAACAGGGCAAGCACACCGCGCGTGTGTTCTTTTGGAAGATCACCGAATCGCGTGACAAGGCGAAGTCGTACACGTGGGAATTCAGCGTCGACTGACGCAGTGAGCAGGGCCTAGGCGGGCAATTCGCCCGTCTCGAGCAGCACCCTGAAACCCGCCTCATCGAGCACCGGAACCCCCAAAGATTCGGCTTTTGTCAGCTTTGAGGCCCCCGGTTCGGCCCCCACGACCACGGCGAAGGTCTTCGCCGAGACGCTTCCCGGGCTCTTGCCGCCACGCTGCTTGATCGCGGCCTCGGCCTCGTCACGTGAGAAGCCCTCGAGGGTGCCCGTGACGACCACGGCCTTGCCGGTGAGTACTTGCGGCAGCGACGTGCGTTCGACGTTGCCGAAGTCGACTCCGGCATCGCGCAGTTTGTCGATGAGTCGTTTGTTCGCCGGCTTGGCAAACCACGAGCTGATGGATGAGGCGATGACTTCGCCGACACCATCAACGGACGCAAGATCATCCGTTGATGCCGTCGCGATCGCGTCGAGCGATCCGAACGCGAACGAGAGTGACTCGGACGCCGCGGGTCCGAGGTGCTTCACGCCGAGAGCCGTGAGGAGTTTCGGCAGAGGTCGATGCCGCGATGCGTCGATACCCGCCAGCAACTTCTGCGCGCTGACTTTGCCGAACCCTTCGATCTGCAGCAGTTGCTCTTCGGTGAGCGAGTAGATGTCACCCACGTCCTCGACGAACCCCGCATCGGACAGAGCAAAAACGGTTCGTTCGCCAAGGCCCTCGATGTCCATGCCACCACGCGACGCGAAATAGATGATTCGTTGATCGCGTTGGTACGGACACGACGGTTCGACACACCGTGTGTCGGCTTCGCCTTCGACCTGCACGAGTTCGGTTGCGAGAGGACACGGACACGTGTCGGGAAACACCCACGGCTTGCAGTTCTTCGGACGCTTCGCGAGGACCGGACCGACGACCTCGGGAATGACGTCGCCGGCCTTGCGCACGGTGACGGTGTCACCGGGGCGAACGTCCTTGGCTGCCACCTGGGCACGATT
>SXZT01000049.1 GCA_005787785.1 Actinomycetota bacterium | reverse complement strand
GACGGTCTGCGGCCACAGGCAGAACGTGCACCGGCTCTTGCAGCCCCGTCCCGTGTAGAACGAGATGTAGGGGTGCTTCAGGTAGCCGATGAAGTAGTTCTCCATCACGAGGTCGCGCTTATAGACCGGCGTCACGAAGGGCAGCGTGTCCATGTCGTGCATGACCGCGCGGTCTTCGTTGTGCACGATGACGCCCTGGCTGTTGCGGTAGGACAGCCCCTTGATGTCGCTCCAGGCCACCCCGTCGGCCACGTCCTTGATGGTGAAATCGAACTCGTTGCGCGCCATCGTGGACGAACGGTTGACCATTTGCCACGAGCCCGCGGCACCCTGCGAGATCACACCGATCAGTTGCTCGACGTCGAGACCCGCACGTTGTGCGAAGTTGACACCTTCCGACAAACCTTGAACGATGCCCGCGATGCAGATCTGGTTCACCATCTTGGCGAGTTGACCACTTCCGGCACCACCCAAGCGCTCGCACGCCCGCGCGTACGACATGATCACCTCACGCGCATGCCCGTACACGGCTTCGTCGTCGGCTCCGCACATCACCGTCAACATGCCATTCTCAGCGCCGGCTTGTCCGCCCGACACCGGCGCATCGACGAACCCGACTCCCACCTCGGCTGCGGCCACCGCGAGGTCGCGGGCCAACGTCGCGGACGTCGTGGTGTGGTCGACCAGGATTCCACCCTTCGTCAGCCCGGCAAGCACACCGTCCCGGCCGTTCACGACACTGCGCACGTCGTCATCGTTACCCACGCACACCATCACCACGTCGCTCGCGGCAGCAACTTCACGGGGCGTGGGCAACGCACGTCCACCGTGCTGAGTTGCCCATTTCGCGGCTTTGTGGGCCGACCTGTTGAACACGCTCACGTCGTGGTCGGCCTTCACCAAGTGCCCCGCCATCGGGTAACCCATCACTCCGAGACCGACGAACCCCACACGTGTCATGCCTGCAGTCTGTCAGACCACCTGTGACGCGCACATTGACCCGACACCGTGAAAACAAGAGAAGGTAAAACAGGGCGTCTAAAGTGGTGATCAATGAAACACAGCGGTTCGAGATGCACCTCGGGCTCAGGAACACACGGGGTGACGACGTGGCCGGCGCCCTGATGGAGCACCTCCCGCCGAGCGGGCGGGCCGACGTCGCGCGGGTGCGGGACATCGTGACGGGACTCTGATGCTTTTCGGCCCTGCGGTTCAGATCGCCTACGTGGTCGATGACCCTCACGAGGCTGCACACGCTTGGGCACAAAACTTCGGCGCCGGGCCCTTCTTTTTGAACCGCCGCATTCCCGTCACCGACGTGGTGCACCGCGGGCGACCCTCAGCGTTCGACCACACGTCGGCCTACGGCTGGTGGGGAACAATCATGGTCGAACTGTTCTGCCAGCACAACGACGACATGACAGCCGTGCGCGAGCGATTCGCAGTTGGTGACGGAGGCCTTCACCACATGGCGTGCATCGTTCCCAGCCTTGACCAAGCCCTCGATGCGGCATCACGAATGGGGCTCGAGGTGGCACAAAGCGCGAAGGCCGGTGCGACGACATTCGTTTTCGTCGACGACGTGGCGCGTCACGGCCACTACTGGGAACTCTACGAATCGAGTCCCGGCCTGCTCGGCTTTTACGCGATGGTGCGTGCGGCCCACGAAAACTGGGACGGCAGCGACCCCGTGCGTGACATCACGCGCCGATGATCAGCCCTCCGGCGTGACATAAGCCGCGGTGATCCCGCCGTCGATGATCAACGACTGGCCGGTCATCCACGACGAATCATCGGAGGCGAGGAACAAGGCGCCCTGTGCAATCTCCTCGGGAGCACCGAAACGTCCCATCGGAATGTGCGCGAGTCGCCGTTCACGCTTCGCATCGTCGGAGAGAAACTTCGCCAACAAGGGCGTCATGACCGGGCCCGGACACAAGGCATTCGCGCGGATGCCCCGCCGCGCATAGATGACGGCAATCTCGCGCGTCATCGCGAGTACCGCACCCTTCGACGCGGTGTAGGCGACCTGTGGCGTTGCCGCACCCATGTGCGCCACGAAAGAGGCAACGTTGACGATCGAACCGCACCCCTGCGCCTCCATCACGGGGATCGCGGCGCGGCATCCGAGCAAAACGCCCTTCACATTGATGTCCATCGTGCGTTCGTACGTTGCGAGCGGGGTCGACACCGGGTCGTCATCGTCGGGCAACATGACGCCGGCGTTGTTGTACATGACATCGAGTGAGCCATGAGTGTCGACCGCGTGTCGTACTGCAGCAGTGACACCGTCCTCGTTGGTGACGTCGCAGTGCACGTACGACGCGATACCGCCCGCGGCGCTGATCGACCTCACCGCGTCCGCGCCGTCGACGACGTCGGCGATGACGACGCGCGCACCCTCGCGCGCGAACAACTCGGCGGCGACCCTGCCGAGACCCGACGCCGCACCGGTGATGAGTGCGACCTTGCCGATCAGCCGTTCCATGTGTGCCCGCTTTCGGTCGTGGCTAGATGAGCTCGAAGTAGCGACGGCGTTCCCAGTCGGTGACCGTCTCGTTGAAGGCATGCCATTCGGCTTCGGCCATCACGAGGATGTGGTGGTGGACGTCGTCACCAAAGACTTCCCGCGCGGCGGCACTCCCGCGCCACAGCTCGATCGCTTCGACGATGCTCGAGGGAATGCGCGGCAACTCCGCCTCGTATCCGTTGCCGACGAATGCGTCGCCGAGCGGGAGTTCGTGGCGGATTCCATGCAGCCCTCCGCCCAGCACGCCCGCAAAGGCCAGGTAACTGTTCGCATCGGCACCCGGCACGCGGTTCTCGATGCGCAGTGATGCACCGTGTCCCACCTGCCGGAAGCCGAGCGTGCGATTGTCGACACCCCACGCAACGCCGGTCGGCGCCCAGGAACCGGGCTGGAAGCGTTTGTAGCTGTTGACCGTCGGTGCCCACAACAGCGAGAACTCACGCGCGGTGGCGAGCAGGCCGGCGAGATAGTGGCGAAAGAGATCGCTCGGACCGTGGGTCGATTCGTCGTGGAAAAGGGCCCGCGATCCGTCGGACGACCACAGGCTGCTGTGCACGTGACACGACGAACCCGTCTCGTCAATGTCGTACTTGGCCATGAACGTCGCCGACTTCCCGTGTTGCGCAGCGATCTCCTTCGCGGCGGTCTTGTAGAGAACGTTGCGATCGGCCATGGCGAGTGCATCGGTGTAGTCGAGATTGATCTCGTGCTGTCCGCGGCCGGCCTCACCCTTCGTGAACTCGACGGGCACACCCGCAGCCTCGAGCCCGCGGCGGATGGCACCGATCACCGGTTCGTCACGCGTGGTCTGCACCACGTGGTAGTCCTGCACCCAGTTCCCCGAGGGCGAAAGGTCGCGATAGCCCGACGCGTGGGCCTCGGGGTACGACGTGTCGAAGAGGAAGAACTCGATCTCGCTGCCGATCATCGAGCGGTAACCCAGTCGCGCCGCCGCATCGACCTGTGCACGAAGAATCGACCGTGGCGCCTCGTTGACGGGAGCCCCGGACTCGACGTCGAAGACGTCGCAAATGACAAGAGCGGTTCGATCGACCCACGGCACCCGCCAGGCCGCGTTCCAGTCGGCCCGCGCCACCATGTCGCCGTAACCCTGGTCGTAACTGGCAAACCGGTACCCCGGAACGGGGTTGTTCTCGATGTCGCACGCGATCAGGTAGTCGCAGTTTTCGGTGCCGTGCTCGGCAACGTGCTCGAGAAAGAACCGACCGGTGGTGCGCTTGCCCACCAGTCGCCCGAATAGGTCGGGAAACGCCATCACGACGGTGTCGATGTCACCCGCCTCGACGAGTGCCGTGAGTGTCGCCCTGTCGAGTGCCTTACCTGACGCCATCATCCCCCCGCTGCGTCGAATCGTACGAGAGCCGACTCAGGCCTTCTTGCCACCCGACTTTGCCTTTGCCGCGGGCGCGACTTTTGGCTTGGCGGCCGCCTTCGGTTTTGCAGGAGCCTTCGCGGCTGCCTTCGGCTGTGCGGCCTTGGTTGCCGCTTTCTTCACAGGTGCCGGAGGCACGTCGTCGTCGGTATCCGCCTTCGGCGCAGCCGGTGTCTTCTTCTCTGCGGCCGGAGCTGCTGCCTTTTTCGCCTTTGCCGGCTTCAGCACGCCCTTTGCCAGGGCTTCATCGAGGAACGCCTCGGCCTCTTCCGTCGACACTTTGAGAGCTGGCGCGATTTCGGAGATCAGGTTGATGCGGGCACGGTCGTACATCGTGCGCTCGGCTGCAGAAAGCGACGCGTCCCGATTGCGTGCCGCAAGGTTGCGCACCACTTCGGCCACTTGGTAGACGTCGCCACTCTTCAACTTTTCCTGGTGGTTCTTGAAACGTCGCGACCAGTTCGACGGGACTCGCGGATCGGCTTTTGACAACACCGACACCAAGTCCTCGAGTTCGTCGGGCGACACCGGCGGGCGAACGCCGACGTCGGCAGCCTTCGAGGTGGGTACCGACAGCGTCATCTCATTGATGACGGTCTTCAAGATGAGATACTCCTGGGTCGCCCCGAACGCCTTCATCTTCTTGATCCCATGGACGATGCAGGCACCGTGCTGGGGATAGATGACGGTGTCACCCTTCTTGAAACTCACTCTTTCAGACTAGACGTAGCGAGTCGTTTTTACTCAGGCGACAGTGCTCCGCGAACACGTTTGCCTCGCTTGCGCCCCCGGCAGGATTTGAACCTGCGCGCTACGGATTAGAAGGCCGTTGCTCTATCCGGGCTGAGCTACGGGGGCCTCCTTACATCGTACCGAGACGCTGCTAGAACATCAGGGTGCCCCTCCAGCCGCGTGCCAAATCAAAGGCGACACAGGAAAACGACTCACGGATTCTCGAAGCGGGCATCGCCGAGGCGCATACAGTCGGCCTCGACCGCATCGCCCTACGCGCCGTCGTGCGGCGTTGCAATCTCACCAGCGGCGCGCTCTACGGCCGCTACGAAGACGCCGATGACTTCATCGCATCGGTCTGGTCCGAACGACTGCGCAGCCCACTTTTGGACTTCATGTCGGGCGCGATGGGGGCGATGCTCGGCATCGAAGGTGCGCCGACGATCGCGACCATCGCGGCCACCGTTGCCAATCCCCCGAAGCACCTTGCCATCGGCCTTGAGGCCCTCATCGTCGGTCGTCGCAACGACGTGCTGGGCGAGGAAGTTCGCGACGACTTCGCCACGTGGTGCGAAAAGTGGGGCCTCGACACGAAGACCGATCCCGCCGTGCGAACGCTCAACGTGGTTGCGCTGTCAACCGTGCTCGGTGCCGCCGTCTACGGGTTCGCCGAGCCGAAGTTGACAGACTGGAACCTCGTTCTTGCGATCATGTCGGCGGCGATTCGCGAGACACCCGACACCGCAGTCACCAAGGCGCCGATCATCGGCGACGAACTGCCCAACGTCGAAGTGTCGCCGGGTACTGGCGAACCCCTGCGCGACGCGCTCATCACCGCGACCGCCAACGTCATCGGACGCGCCGGATACGAACGAGCCACCGTGTCGCGCATCGGCCGACGCGCAAAATTGACGGGTGGCGCCGTCTACACGCGCTACGACTCGAAGGACGATCTCATCATCGACACGCTCGACACCCTCCTCAGTGGCGCGGTTGTCGGCACGAGCGAATTGACCGTTCACGGCGTGACGGCCGGTGACCTGGGCGAATCGGTCGGCAAGATCTACACACTCGGAGTCGCACCCACCCGGCGACCTTGGCGCCAGTTCCGGCTCGAAACATACGCGGCTGCGCGAACCCGCAAAGAGCCGCGCGCCGCGCTGCGGCGGATCCACGCAGCCGGCATCGTTCGTTACCACGACATGCTCGACGGGCGGTCGAAAATGAACGATGACATGATCCGACTCGTCGCACGCGGTGGTCAGTCAATTCCTCTCGGGTTGTCACTCGTCGAGTCGTACGAAACGGATCTGCACGACCTGAACTTTCACCCGTTCTCGTCGACTCTGATCAGTCTGCTGCGAGTTGCAAGCGCAGGAAATTGAGCGCCGAGATCACGCTCATCTGCCGCATCTGATCCCGCGTTGCCGGCAGGCGGTACGTCGTCACGTGCTCGGCGCCGTCGGCCATCACCAATCCGACGAACAGCGTCCCCACCGCGATGCCATCCTGTTCGTCAGGGCCGGCAACACCTGTGAGCGACAACCCGACCGACGCACCGAGCTTCGCCCGAACCCCGCGTGCCATTTCGACCGCGGCGCGCTCGTTCACGACGGGACCGGGCGTCACACCGAGAAGGTCGAACTTCACCTCGGATGCATAGCTCACGACGCCACCGCGCAGGACCCTGCTGGAACCCGGAACCGAGGTCAATCGTCCCGTCACGAGACCACCGGTGACCGATTCCGCGACTGCGAGTGTTTGGCCGCGCGCATCGAGAAGTGCGAGCACCACTGATTCCATGGTTTCGTCGTCGACTCCGAACACGACGTCGTCGACGAGGCTGCGTACCCGTGTTTCCCACCTGCCGAGGATCGCATCCGCGTCGGCGGCGGTCGCGGAGCCGGCCGTGAGTCGTACCTTGATCCCCTCCCAGCCACTCGCAAGAAACGCGAGCGTCGGCTTGTCCGTGCCCGGTTGGTCGAGTTCGGCGATGACGGCATCGAGGCGTTCGTTCAGACCACTTTCGCTCTCACCCCACGTCCGCAGCACCCGGCTGCGGATGACCGAGGTGCGACCACTGCGGCGTGCGAGATCGGGAAGAATCGCCCGCGTCATCATTTCGTGCATCTCGTGGGGCACACCGGGAACCGCGTAGACGACCTTGCCGCCGACGGGACAAATGAGACCGGGCGCCGTGCCGCGCTTCTGGGGTATCACCGTCGCGCCGCGCGGCACCAACGCCTGACGCAGGTTGTTGGCCGCCATGCGACGACCGCGCGATGCAAACATCTGGATGATCGCCTCGGCCACATCGTCGTCGTGGAGCAATTCGACCCCCATGACCTGCGCGATCGCCTCGCGGGTGAGATCGTCGTGAGTCGGGCCGAGGCCACCACACATGATCACCGCATCCGCTTCATCGAGGCGGGTTCGCAGCTGGTCGGTGATGCGACCGATGTTGTCGCCGACTTTCACCTGCACGTGGCTGGAAATTCCGTGCGCTGCGAGTTGTTCCCCGATCCAGCTTGAATTCGTGTCGACGATCTGGCCGAGCAGAAGCTCCGTCCCGACGGCGAGCACGTCGCAGCGCACGATCACTCCTCCGTGGCCCGCTGGAACTGCCGTCGACGCACCGCTCGAACGGCATACTGGCCGCCGCTCACGAGTGCGAGAACGACCGAGAACCACAGCAACGTTTTCCACGTCCAGTCGGCATCGGTGACGGTGGCCGGAGCCAGTGCGAACGCCACGGCGAGTTGCTGGCTGAGCGTCTTCACTTTTGCGAGGCGACTGGCCGGTACGGAAATTCCCTTCGATCCGACGAGCACTCGATAGACGCTGATCGCGACCTCGCGCACGGCGATGATGACGACGGGCAAGAGCGGAAAGAGGCCGCGGCTGACGAGTGTGAACATCGCCCCGAGCACGAGGACCTTGTCGGCGAGCGGGTCGAGAAATGCCCCCGACTTCGTCGTGCCGTGACGCCGCGCGAGATAACCATCGAACCCGTCACTCGCGCAGAGGAAGAACCACATCACGAACGCGACCCACGAGCCGTACGAGTCGCTGGGGATCATTGCAAAGAGGATGGGCGAAATGAGGATCCGACCCACCGTGACCATGTTGGCCCACGTGGCGATGGCGTTCGGGTCGACAGGCACGTCAGTCCGTCACCGCGATGCCAACGAGATCCGGCCCCATCGCATCGACGATCTCGACGTGGTGGAACTCACCGACGGCGAGGTTCTCCGGAACGTTGACCACACCGTCGATCTCCGGCGCCTCGCGGTGACTCCGCGCCACTCCGGGTTCGTCCACGAGAACGCGCTGCGTCGTGCCGATGCAGTCGTCGCGTCGACGAGCCGTGATGTCGTCCTGCAGTTCACGCAGTTCGGCGAGCCGCAACTGCATCACGTCTTCGGCGACGCGGTCCGGCAGGCCCACCGCATGGGTCCCCTCTTCGGGGCTGTAGGCAAAGAAACCGCACCAATCAAGTTGTGCCTGCTCGACGAAGGAGAGCAGTTCGTCGTGGTCGGCTTCCGTCTCCCCCGGGTAGCCAACGATGAAGTTGGAACGAAACACCGCGTCGGCCTCACGCGACCTGATGTCATCGATACGCGCAAGGAATCGCTGACCGTCACCCCAGCGACGCATGCGGCGAAGATGCGCCTTCGACACGTGCTGCAACGACAGGTCGAAATACGCGACATCGGTGTCGAGAATCGCCTCGATGAGTTCGTCGCTCAGATCGCTCGGATACAGATACAAGAGGCGTACGCGGTCGGTGCGCTCGGCGACACGCCGCACCAACGGCACGATCGCGCCCGCACCGAGCTCGCCCGGGCGGTCCTTGCCGTAGCTCGCCAAGTCCTGAGCGACAAGGACGATTTCGCGGGTACCCAGTTGGTCGACCTCCCCGAGAATCGAATCAATGTCGCGGCTGCGTTGTGGCCCTCGAAACGAGGGAATGGCGCAAAACCCGCAGGTGCGATCGCATCCCTCGGCGATCTTGACGTAGGCCCACGGTGCCGACGCTTTTGGGCGGGGCAGGTTCAGGAGGTCGAAGGCCGGCGCAGGCGTCACCGACAGGCCGACCGATTTGCGGCCCAGCGCGACAGGCACACCGAAGCCGGCAACCTGGTCGACTTCGGGAAGTTCGGCCGAGAGCTCGTCTCCGTAGCGCTCGGCCATGCAACCCGTGACGACCAACCGCGCCCCGTCTTTCTTGCGATCGGCCAGCGCAAGGATCGTATCGATGCTCTCGCGCCTCGCCTCTTCGATGAATGCGCAGGTGTTGACAACCACGACATCGGCGCGAGAGGGGTCATCGGTGCGTTGGAGTCCATCGCTGCAAAGAAGGCCGATGATCTTTTCGGAGTCGACCTCGTTCTTCGGACACCCGAGGGTCTCGACGTAGAAGCGCTGCGACTGCGCCGGAACTGACACGCAGTCGAGTCTACCGAGTGCCCCTCGCGGGCCTTCGTCAGTTGCTCTGCTGCAGGAAGGCGTACTCTTCCGGTGTCATTAGCACCTGACGCGCCTTTGATCCTTCGCCCGGGCCGACAATTCCGCGTTCTTCGAGCAGGTCCATCAATCGTCCCGCACGCGCAAAGCCCACCTTCAATTTGCGCTGCAGCATCGAGGTACTGCCGAGACCGGACGCGACCACGAGCTCGATCGCCTGCTTCAAGAGGTCGTCATCGTCGTCGTCGCCCGTCGAACCGCCGACGAGTCCACTTCCCGAACCCGATGCGCCGCCTTCGCCCTCGATACCGCCCACGTACACCACCTCGGGTGCCTGACGACGCCAATGGGCGACAACGGTGCGCACTTCTTCCTCGGTGACCCACGATCCCTGTACACGCTGCGCGACGTTCGTGTTGCCGGGCAACAGCAACATGTCGCCCTTGCCGACCAACTTCTCGGCTCCGGGACGGTCGAGGATGACGCGGCTGTCGGTGAGACTGGACACAGCGAATGCCATGCGTGCCGGAATGTTGGCCTTGATGACGCCCGTGATGACGTTGACGCTCGGACGCTGCGTGGCGATGATCAAATGGATGCCGACGGCTCGCGCCTTCTGGGCGATGCGCGTGATCGAATCTTCGACGTCACGGGCGGCCACCATCATGAGGTCGTTCAACTCGTCGACGACGACGACGATGTAGGGCAACCGCTCGTACTCACGTTCGGTCCCCGGCTCGGGAACGAGATCGCCACGGTCGTAGGCGGCGTTGTAGCCCGAGATGTCACGGAAGCCGACCTCGACCAAAAGGTCGTAGCGCCGCTCCATTTCCTTGACCGCCCAACCGAGTGCGTTCGCGGCTTTCTTCGGGTTGGTCACCGGCTGCGTGAGCAGGTGAGGTAGGCGCGCGTACTGGCCCATTTCGACCTGCTTCGGGTCGATGAGGATGAGCCGCACCTGGTCGGGCGTCGTGCGCATGAGGATCGACGTGATGATGCAGTTGAGGCCGCTCGACTTGCCCGCACCGGTCGCTCCGGCGATGAGAAGGTGCGGCGTCGTTGCCAAGTTCATGAAGACGCCACGACCCGCGATGTCCTTGCCGACGGCGACGTCGAGTGGATGCGTTGCAGCCTTCGCTTCGGCCGACGTCATCAGGTCACCGAGAGAGACGAGTTGACGCGAGGTGTTGGGAACTTCGACACCAATCGCCGACCGACCGGGGATCGGCGCGAGGATGCGCACGTCGGTCGCGGCCATCGCATACGCGATGTCGCGGTCGAGGCTGGTGACACGGGCGACTTTTACGCCCGAGCCGAGTTCGAGTTCGTATCGCGTGACCGTCGGCCCGACGGTCATTCCGACCAGGCGCGTGTCGACACCGTGCGATGCCAGCGAAGACTCGAGGAGATGCCCGCGCTCTTCGACTGCTGCTCGGTCGACGGCCTGCGTCGGGCTGACGCTCAGCAGATTGGCGGGGGGTAACGACCACGACCCCCTGCGCGCCGCGGGCCCGAGCGCGAGCTCGTCACCGTTCGTTGCGGGCACATCATCGCCGGCGGAAACGTTGCGCTTCGGACGCGGCGGGAACTCTTCCCCGTCGGCTGCCGCCGCTGCGGGTTTGCGGCGCGGCTTGTTCGGCTTGTTCGATCCTCCGTCTTCGACCTCGACTTCGAAGTCGTAGAGCGTCGGCTTCGGTGCGCCGGGGTCGAACGCCGGCACGTGCGACGTGTCGACTTCGTCACTCGCAACGAACCTCGGGTCGAGGGCGGGTTCGAGCTGGTCGAAGAAGACCGGCGCATCCGATTCGTCGCGACGAGCGTCGTCGGTTGTCTTGATCTCATTCAGGACTTTTTTTGCCGCACGCGCGGTCGGCACCGCAACCGTCGTGACGTAGGCACGCAGACGCTTCATCAAGAGTGGCAACGACATTCCAGTGACGATGAGGACACCGCCGAGGATCACCGCGAGCAGCACCACGACGGCACCCACGATGCTGAGGAGGGTGCGCAACGGCTGGCCGATGAGGGCGCCGATCCACCCGCCGGCGGGCTTCAGGGCATCGACGGACGCCGTCATTCGACCCTCGCCGCGGGCGAGGTGCAGCAGACCGAGCGTCGCGAGCACGATCACCGCCGAACCGACCGCGAGACGCAGACGATGTTCCGACTCGTTGCGGCGCACCACCACGACCCCGGCCGCGATCAACGCGGGCGGCAGCAGGAAACGTCCGAGGCCGAGAACCCAACCGAGCGCGGAGTCGATCGCATCTCCAACCGGGCCGGCAACGTTCACATAGACGCCGAGTGCCGCAAGGACACCCACAACCACGATGGCAATGCCCCGGAACTCGTTCTCACGGCCCCCGACGGCCGCCTTGACCACCGCATGCTCGCGCGACTTCGCGTCGCGCGCCTTGCCGGCGGGACGTGGTCGGGAGGCCTGTTTTGACATGAATTAAAGGTACCAACGGGGTACCTGCCGAATCGGGAATACCCTGTGGAGGCGCGCCTCCGCGTCGCGGTCAGGGCCCCAGCAACGGATCCGAACCGAGGATCTCGCCGACGGGGTCGACGAGCACCGCGAACTGCCCGCCGCGCTCGGACTGCAGCACCACGCGGTGGAGAATCTCACCGTTCGGGCCGTCGGCGGTGATCGTAAAGGCGCGAAGCAACGACTCGGGCAATTCGCCTTCGACCCGCGCGTACACCTCGGACGAGAACGCCATCTCCGACGCGTCGAATGAACGCCCATCGGCACTCGCGACCTCGGTTTCGTCCCGCAGTGATCCATTTTCCCAGACGAAGTTGATCGCGCGCCCCTGCCCGTCGTCGAGGAAAAGATTGATGAGATCGGGTGTGGCGTTGATCTCGAAGAACTTCGATGGCTGACCGGTCAGTGAGGCCACAGCGTCGACCGCATCATCGATCTCGTCGACGCGCAGGGCAACGCCCACGTCGCCCCCGCACGCTGGAATCACGCCGGTGGAGGCGACGATCGCCGCCGCAGCCGCGGCCCGCGAAAGTCGACTCACGTCTCCATCACGACGGGCACGATCATGGGGCGACGCTTCGTGCGCGTGTTGACGAATTTGCCCGTCGCACGACGCACCACCTGTTCGAGCGCATCGACGTTGCGCTCACCTTCGGCGAGCGCGCCTTCCACGGCGGATGCAACCGTATCGCACGCCTCGTCGAGAAGATCCTCGGCCTCGGGGGCGTAGACCCAGCCGCGCGTGATGATTTCGGGGCCCGTGATCACCCGTCCCGAGGAGATGTCGACGGTGACCACGACGACAACCACACCCTCTTCGGCCAAGACCCGGCGATCACGCAGGACGCCCTGGCCGACGTCCCCCACCACGCCATCGACGTAGAGGTAGCCGGCCGGAATGCGCCCGACCGTCTGCACTCCCTCGTCGCTCAGTTCGACCACGTCGCCGTCTTCACACATCGTGATTCGGTTGCGGGCAACACCCATCGTTTCGGCCAGACGGGCGTTCGCCATCATGTGGCGAAACTCACCATGGATCGGGATGAACCACTCGGGTTGGGTCACGTTGAAATACGTCTTCAGGTCGTCGGCCTGGGCGTGTCCCGTTGCATGGACATCGACGATTCCCGAGTGAACCACCTCGGCCCCCGCACGCAACAACCCGTCGATGACACGACTGACGTGCATTTCATTGCCCGGAATCGGATGACTGGAGAGAATCACCGTGTCGCGCTCACCGACCTTCACCCACTTGTTGTCCCCGCGTGCCAACAATGCGAGCGCTGACATCGGCTCGCCCTGCGAACCGGTCGAGATGACGCACACTTTCTCGGGCGCGTGATCGTCGATCTGTTCGATGCTGATCAACGATTTGTCGGGTATGCGCAGAATCCCGAGGTCACGCGCCATGCGCACGTTGTTGTTCATCGATCGGCCCATCGTTGCCACGACGCGACCATTGGCGACAGCGGCATCGGCGATCTGCTGGACGCGGTGGATGTGGCTGGCGAAACTGGCGGTGATGATGCGACGGCCTTCGTGCTCGGCAAAAAGTCCCCGTAGTACGTGACCCACCTCGCTCTCGCTCGGCGCATGGCCCTTTTCCTCGGCATTTGTACTGTCGGCGAGCAACAAGCGAATTCCCGGCCCGTGTGCCAGCGCACCGAGTCGGGACAGGTCGGTGCGACGACCATCGACGGGTGTGAGGTCGATTTTGAAGTCGCCCGAATGCAGAACGATTCCCTGCGCGGTGTGCAGTGCGACGGCATGGGCATGGGGCACCGAATGTGTCACGGCGATGAACTCGACGTCGAACGGCCCGATGCGTCGCGTCTCACCGTCGGCGACCGCGACGAGATCCGTGCGGCCGAGAAGACCCGCCTCGTCGATGCGGTGACGGGCAAGGCCCAATGTGACCGCCGAGCCGTAGATCGGCATCGAGAGTTCGCGCAGCAGGAACTGCAGTCCACCGACGTGGTCCTCGTGGCCGTGTGTCGCGATGCAACCGACGATCCGGTCGGCGTTCTCACGCAACCACGTGAAGTCGGGCAGAACGAGATCGATGCCGTGCATGTCGGGGTCGGGGAACATGAGTCCACAGTCGATGAGGACGATCTGACCGTCTTGTTCGACGGCCATGCAGTTGCGGCCGATTTCGCCGAGGCCACCCAGGAAGTAGATGCGAACGCTTGGCTTGTTCAACTCGACCTGAACGACTCGATGTTCGCCTTCACGACCCGCGCACGTTCGGCCACCCAACCAGGAGCGGCACCCATCGGCAGACGCGCATCGCCGACCTTGAAGCCATGAATCTTCATCATCTCTTTCGACGGCAGAGGATTCGGCGCTTCGTCGCCGGTCTCGTACGCATAGCTCTCGAGAAGCGCGGCGTTCACCCGCTGTGCCTCCGCGACGTTGCCCGAAAAGAATGCTTCCATCATCCGACGATGTTCGGGAGCCGACCAGTGCGTGGCCACGCCGATGACGCCGACCGCGCCGACGGCGAGCAGCGGCAACGTCAGCCCGTCGTCGCCGCTGTACACCTCGAAACCGGACGGGGCCTGCGCGATGACATTCGCGGTCTCACCGGGGTTGCCGCCCGCGTCCTTCAGCGCGACGACGTTCTTCGTGTCGCGCGCCATCGTGACGAGATTCGCCGTCGAGATCTTGCGACCGGTGCGCACGGGAATGTCGTAAACGACGACGGGCAGGCTCGTCGCGGCCGCCATCGCCTTGATGTGGGCCGCGATACCCGCCTGCGACGGACGGTTGTAGTACGGCCCGACCGCCAGGATTCCTGCAATGCCCAACTTCGATGCCTCTTTGGTGAGGTGCACCGAGTGCACGGTGTCGTTCGAGCCGGTACCCGCGATGACAGGAATCGTGACCGTGGATGAGACCGCCTCGAAGAGCGCCAGGCGCTCCGGGTCGGTGAGCGTCGATGCCTCGCCGGTGGTTCCCGAGACGACGAGACCCTCGTTACCCTGCTCTTGCAACCACTTCGCCATACGGACCGTCTCGGCGACGTCGAGTTCCCCGTTCGTGTCGAACGCCGTGATCATGGCGGTGATGACGCGGCCGAATCTCGCGGACATCAGAACGATCCTTCGGCTGCGCGGTCGATGCCCTGCGTGAGGATGAGGTCCTCGTGAAGTTCCATCCACACGTCGTGGTAGCTGCCGCACATCACACCCGTGAACATGTTCTGCTCGCCCGCCACGACGCGCTTGGCGGTCGACTCGAGACGCGGGACATACGGCGCGAGACGCCCGAGGACGTCGGCCATCGCCGACACCACGGGGGCCGATTCGTCGTTCATCGCGACCAGCCGTTCGATGATCGCCTTGTCATACGCCGCGTCCGAATGATCGTTCGGCTGGCCGTCGCGCAACTGCCAGTCGCCGCAGAGCTCTTTGAAAGCGGTGTTGATGCCGAGGAAAGTCTCGTACGAACCATGGAGTTCTGCCGTGACCGACGCGGGAGAGTCGACGGCAAGTGCCTCACGATGCGCCTCCTTGCCGGCGGGCGTGATCTGCCACAGCGCTCGCGCCTCACGGAACATCGCATGCTCGCGCTCGATCAGAGCCTGCAGGTGCGCCTCGGCCTCGGCGGCGGTGACATGAGCAATGTCAGCCACCATCTCGACCTTCGCAAAGCCCTTGATGCGCAGGGCATGGAAAGCCCTGAAGGCGGGTTCGGATTGATGCGCCATAGGCGCCTCAGCGTAGTGAGTCACCCTCTGCGGATGGGAACCGAAAACGTCAGTGCGGCACCGGCGGCGGCGCGTCCTTGCCCAGTTCGAACTGCAGGTACTCCTCGCCGGTGTTCTCCCAGTCCTCGAACTGGATGACGCCCATCTCTTCGTAGCGGTGGCGCAGCCAACCGTCGTTGCGGTCAAGCAGGCCCAGCTTCTTGCAGTTCGGGACGATCTTGGCGAACAGCATCTGCTGGAACATCGTGCGGGTGGGGTCCTGCAGGACCAGCGGAACGATCTCCTTCGGCTTCACGCCCATGCGCTCCCACACCTCTTGCTGGAGGAAGCGGTCGCGCATGCGGACGCTCGCCTCGTAAGCAAACTCCTGTCGTTCCTTCATCTCCGCGTCGGTCATTTCGGCGTAGGCCTCTTGCAGGGACAGCACACCGAAGGCCACGTGGCGGGCTTCGTCGCTCATCACGTAACGCAGCAACTGCTTGAGCAGCGGCTCGCCCGTCAATTGATGCATGAACATCCAACACAGGCACTCCTAGATGCTTTCACAATAAAGCAGCATTTAAAACCAAATGATCCAGACCTGCTAGGCGTTAGGGTGCTAATCGTGGGAGATATCCTCCACT
>SXZT01000048.1 GCA_005787785.1 Actinomycetota bacterium | reverse complement strand
TGACCGCCCGACAGGTCACGAAGCGGACTCTGCGCGTAACCATCGGCACCCGTGCGCTTCATCGACTCATGCACCGCCCGACGATCGTCCGAGTCGATCCGGCCGAACAGTCCACGGCGCGCAAAGCGCCCCATGGTCACGACGTCTTCGACACGCAACGGCAGCGTGTGGGACGAAACGGGGTGCTGCGGCAGGTAGGCGACACGGGCAGGCTGTGAGCCCGGGCGTTCGCCGAGAACGTTCACGTCGCCACCCTGGGGTTCGAGCAAACCTGCGAGGGTCTTCAAGAGCGTCGACTTACCGGAACCGTTCGTGCCGATGAGCACCAACATCTGACCTGGGAACAGCGTGAATCCGACGCCGTCGACGACGGGTCGATGTCCGTAACCGACTGCCAACGATGCGGCGGCGATCGATGGGGTGTCGTCAGTGGTGGACATGTTCGTGGAAGTGCGGATGGTCGTGGAGGTGGTGGATGTCGCGACGATGGTCGAGCCAGCGGCGCAGTTCGACGACGGTGGCAGCGAGCGCGAACACGATGACAGCCGAAAGAACGATCGATGCACCGGCGGCAAGATCGGCGTGGTAGCTGACCAACAGGCCGACGTACGACGACACGACACCAACGACCGCAGCGATGCACACGACAGTCGAGATGCGACGGCCGAACAATGCACCCGTCGCGGCGGGAGCGACCAGCATGCCGAGCACGAGCAGGGTGCCGACCGTCTGGAAACTCGCGACAACCGTCAGTGCCACCATCGCCAGCATGATGTTGCCGTACCTGCGCACGGAAAATCCCGAAGTTGCGGCAAGCCCCTCGTCGAACGACAGCAAGAGGAACGGCCTCCGACACACCCAGGCGATCGCCGCCACGACGACGAGCGCGACGACCTGCCAAGCAATGTCGGCCCACGAAACGCCCAGCACCTCTCCGAAGAGAACCGCGGTGAGGTCTCCCGCGAACGACGCCGAGCGCGACTGAATGATCACACCGAGCGCCAGCATGCCGACGAACAACAACCCGATCGACGTGTCCCCCGAGAGTCTGAATCGTCGATTCACCACACCGACGCCCGCCATCATCACGCCGGCACCGATCGCAGCACCGATTACACCTGAAAAACCGACCAGCAAGGCGACGGCGACACCGGGTACCACCCCGTGTGCAAGGGCGTCACCGACGAACGACAGGCCCCTCAAGACGACGAATGCGCCCGCCACCGCGCACGTGACAGCCACGACGCATGTCGCAACAAGCGACAGGCGCAAGAATTCGTTGTCGACGAACGGGCCGACGAGAAAGTCCATCAGGACAGGCCCGCCACGACGGCATCCGCGAGCGCCAACATCATCTCGTCGTATCCACCCTCATCGGGCACGAGGTGGGTCGCGATTTCGATCACTTCGACGCCCACTTCACGGGCGAGTTGTTCGGCAACGTCGGCGGGAGTTCCGAGCTCGGTGAAGATCGCCCCCACGCCTTCGGCCTTGGCGAGATCCTTCAACTCCGAGAGGTTCTTCGCGGTTGCTTCGGCCGCCGTGGAGAAACTCGGGATCACCGAGCCGAGTACCTCGCAGCCGTAACGCGCACCGAAATATCCGAGCGAGTCATGGCCGGTGATCACGACGCACGACTCGAGACCGGAAATCTTCGCCGCAACCTTCTTGTCGAGTTCCTGCAGCGACGAGACAACCGCGTCTCCCGCGTTCCCAAGATCCGCACCGATCGCCGCGCCGATCTCCCGGGCAAGCGCGGGCACTGCCTCGGCGAGAGTCAGCGGATCGAGCCAAACGTGCGGATCTTCGGCGCCGTGATCGTGCGATTCGTCGTCGCCGTTCCCGTCATCCGAACCTTCACGCAAAGTCACATGGTCGGCGACATGAAACACGGGCACACCCGACTTCTCCACCTCGGCGAGCGCGTCTTCGAGACCCTCTTCGAGGTCCAAACCATTCGCCACGACGACCGCCGATGACGACATCAATTCGAGATCCTTCGCCGACGGCTCGAAGTCGTGCGGGTCGGTTCCATTGGGAATGATCACCTCGACCCGGGCAGCGTCACCCACGATTCCTTCGACGATGCTCTCGAGTGCCGCATACGTCACGACGACCGAGGGGACGTCGGCTCGTGCCACTGACGTTGTGGTGTCGACGACGGAGGTTGCGCTGCCGGCCGCGCTGCTCGCATCTGCAACAACTCCACCGTCGGTGGTTGTCGTCGCAGATTGAGACGCCTCAGAGCAACCGATGCCCACGAGACCGAGCGCGATGGCGGCGCTCACGCCTCGGAGACGCTTGACGCCACCAACCGACCGCAGACGAGGAGAACTTTCCATGCTGCAACCCTACAAGGAATGAGAACCATTCTCACTATTGCCCCTCATTTTCAGCGGGATTCCCTCAGTTTCAGCAGGATTCATGGTCGAGAAGCCACGCCTTGCGGTCGAGGCCGCTCGCGTACCCGGTCAACTTGCCTCCGGCCCCGATCACACGGTGGCACGGCACGACGATCGCAAGCGGGTTGCGACCGTTCGCCGCACCGACGGCCCTGACGGCCCGTGGCTTGCCCATCGACGTCGCCTGCTCGCCGTACGTCATTGTCGCGCCGTACGGGATCGTCCGCAGTGCAGCCCACGCGGACAGTTGGAACGGGGTACCTTGCGGGTCGAGCGTCAGGTCGAACTCGCGCCTCTCTCCCGCGAAGTATTCCCCAGTTGTGCAGCGGCTGCAACCAGATGGGTATTGGCCACCGGATCCGGACGATGGACCTCCCGGATTTGGGGCGAGGTGAAGTCGACTCGAGTCAGACCGCTCGTGGATGCAACGAGGAGGATCTCACCCAGAGGCGATGCGATGACGTGTGTGACTTCCACCACTTCGCCATCCAAGCAGCCTTGATCACCATGCCCCGCACAGAGGTTCAGTTGTATGGTGCAAAAGAGATGTCCGCACACCCCCCTCAGGCAGCACCCGAACTCAGTCGTCGGGAAATCCTCACTGTCTTCATCGGCCTGATGGCCGGCATGAGCCTGGCCTCGCTCGACGGCACGGCCGTCAACACTGCAATTGCGACAATGGTTGCCGACCTCGGTGGCCTGAGTGCCTACGCGTGGATCGGCACCGCCTATCTCCTCACGTCGACGGTCTCGAATGCGCTGTTCGGAAAGCTGAGTGACATCTATGGACGGCGCCCAATGTTCCAGGCGGCGATCATCACGTTCGTCATCGGCTCGATCGGATGCGCGGTTGCGCAGTCCATGTCGGTGCTCGTCATCTCGCGAGGTGTGCAGGGCATCGGTGGTGGCGGGCTCATGTCGTTGGCCTTCGTCATCATCGGCGACACCGTGCCTCCTCGCGAACGCGGCCGCTACGTGGGAATGATCACCAGCGTCTTCGCAGTGGGAAGCGTCATCGGCCCACTCGTGGGTGGCTTCTTCACCGAGCAACTGTCGTGGCGTTGGATCTTCATCATCAATGTTCCCATCGGCATCATTGCGCTGATCATCACATCGGCGGCGCTGAGAATCCCGTTCCAGAAACGCGATCACAAGGTCGACTGGCTGGGATCTGCACTGCTCACCATGTCGGTCACCTGTCTCATCCTGGTGCTGTCGTGGTCATCCGAGGAATACGGGTGGACGTCGTCGCTGTCCGTCACTCTCGGCGTCGGCGCCGTTCTCGTCGGTGTCGCATTCGTGCAATGGGAGAAGAAAGCGCCCGAACCGGTGATGCCGTTGCATCTCTTCAAGATCAATGTCATTCGCGTGACCGTTCCCCTCGTTGCGTTCGCGGGAACCATTATCTACGGGGCCAATGCATTCATCCCGCTGTTCCTGCAGGCCGTGACCGGCGTGTCGCCGACGAACTCCGGACTCTTACTCGTTCCGATCATGGCCGGTGTCACGATCGCAAGCATCGGTACCGGACGCCTCACGACGCGCACGGGCACCTACCGTCACTGGCCGATTCTCGGGGCAGTTTCTCTGACGATCGGTATGGTTCTCCTCTCCGCCATGTCGGACACCGACCTCGGCATGACGTCGGCGATCATCGGCATGGTCTTCGTCGGCCTCGGCATCGGCAGCATCATGCCGACGTGCACGTTGGCGACGCAGAACGCCGTCGACTGGCAGGACCTCGGGGTTGCAAGTGCAGCAATCACGTTCTTCCGCACGCTCGGAGGCGTGGTCGGCCTCGCGGCATTCGGCGCGATTCTCAACTCGCGGATCACGGGCAAGGTCGACAAGGGCCTGCTGCAGGCGCCGCGTGAAATCAAGTCGATTCCCGACGTCGACCTGCGCAACCAGGTTCTCGACGTTCTCGCAAACGGCATCACTTTTCTCTACAAGGTTGCGATTCCCGTTGCGGTCGTCGTGATTCTCATCGCGATCAAGCTGCCCGGCCGTCCGCTGCGACAAACCACCGGCGCACCGGCTCCGTCATCCGACTAGCCGTTGTTCACGACGGGGCGCTGAGCAAAATGGGGCGTTACTCCCCGGCCACCCTCGGCTCTTTCGGCAAACCAAGAACGCGTTCGGCGACAATGTTGCGCTGTATCTGACTGGTACCGCCCCAGATCGTTTCCGATCGAGAAAAAAAGAAGGCCGACATCATCGGGCTGACCGGATATCCGGCGCGGCGCTTCTCGCGGGCCGTTCCCGGCCAGGACGGTAGGTCCGAGCCGACGTTGACCAGCACCGACTCGGCGCCATAGATGTCGAGCGCCAGTTCCATTGCTTCCTTGTGCATCTCCGACCAGAACATCTTGTTCGAGGCCCCGAGTGCAGCGACACCAAGATCTTTCGACTTGTTCAGCGTCGCGGTGAGAGAACGAAGACCGTTGATGCGCAGGATCTGTATTTTCGTGTAGTAGCGCATCAGGCGCTGGCGAGTGATCGGGTCGTCGATCGCACCGTTCGACCCGGCGCGACTGAGCATCATCTTGTACTCGTCTTCGAAACGGCGGTAGCCGGTCGTCGCGCTCATTCCGCGCTCAAAGGCGAGGGTCGAGTTCGCCACCTGCCACCCGTTGTTCACCCCGCCGACGACGTTGTCCTTCGGACAGCGGGCATCAGTGAAGAAGACCTCACAGAACTCAGCCGTGCCGTCAGGTTGCACGATCCCGCGAACCTCCACGCCTGGCTGACGCATCGGCAC
>SXZT01000047.1 GCA_005787785.1 Actinomycetota bacterium | reverse complement strand
GGGCATCGCGATGTAGTCCTTGAAGCGACCCACAACGGGCTTCCACCGCCCATGGATGCAGCCGAGTGCGGCATAACAGTCCTTCACCGAGTCGACAATGATGCGGATTGCGACGAGGTCGAAAATCTCGTCGAAATCGCGACCCTTCTCCACCATCTTTTCGTAGATGCTCCACAGGTGTTTGCCACGGCCCGTGACCTCGGCCCGCACGTTCAGTTCGCTGAGGCGAGCCTGAACCTCGGCGATCGTCTTTGCAAGGTAGACGTCACGCTCGGGAGACCGTGTCGCAACCAGGTGGTCGAGTTCGGCAAACCGCTTCGGGTAGATCGCCGAGAAGGACAAGTCTTCGAGCTGTTGTTTCATCTCTTGCATTCCCAACCGGTGCGCAAGAGGTGCATAGATATCGAGCGTCTCATGAGCAACTCGCTGCTGCTTCTCGACGGGCATGCCGGCGATCGTGCGCATGTTGTGCAGTCGATCGGCGAGTTTGATGACGAGAACGCGGATGTCCCGTGCCATCGCAACCAGCATTTTTCGCATTGTCGCGGCCTGCTGCGCCTCTTTCGAATCGAACTGCAGACGTTCGAGCTTCGTCACGCCATCGACAATGGATGCAACTTCTGCGCCGAACTCGATCTCGACTTCGGCGAGCGTGATCTCGGTGTCCTCGACGGCGTCGTGCAGAAGGGCCGCAGCCAACGACGTGTCGTCGAGGCCGATGTCGGCAACGATCTTTGCCACTGCAATCGGATGATTGATGTAGGACTCACCGCTCCCCCGAACCTGATGCTGGTGTGCACGACGCGCGGTGAGGTACGCCCGGTTGATCAACGAGACAGATGCCTTCGGATGTCGCGATCGGTACGCAGCCAAAAGGGGCGCGAGTTCGTCACTCGGCGCGGTTGTTTGCCGCCTCCAGGGAAGAACGCGGTCGCCGGTCGCCATTTCGTCTCCGCTAGTAGGAAATCACCGAGGAGACGGAGTGGCCGGACAATGCGCCGCGCCCACCCAGGACGGGAAGCTCGATCAGAAATGCGAGTCCTGCGACGGTTGCACCGAGGCCTTCGACGAGCCGAATGGCAGCCCTCGCCGTACCGCCCGTTGCAAGGACATCGTCGACAATCACGACGGAGTCGCCCGGCTTCAATGCGTCACGATGGATTTCGAGCTGGTCGGTACCGTATTCAAGCGAGTACTCCTCGCGCACCACGGCCCACGGCAACTTTCCCGCCTTGCGCACAGGAATGAAACCTGCATTCAAGTGGAACGCGACGGGTGCAGCCATGATGAAGCCGCGCGCCTCGATACCGATCACCTTGTCGACGCGCTTGCCGTGGGTCAGTCCAACGATCGCCCTGACCGCAGCGTCGTAGCCGGCCGGGTCGGCGAGAAGCGGCGTAATGTCACGAAACATCACGCCGGGTGACGGCACATCGGGAATGTCCCGAATGAGACGCTGAAGGTCGACGGGCGACACGTGCGCTACCTCTTGCGCTTCTTGCGCGGCCGCGGAGGATGCGACAGTACGGTTGCAGCGCGCTGGGCTGCTGTACCAACCAGTTCCTGTTCGTCGCGCACGGATGGATCACCCTCGTTGCGCGCAGCGATGCGTGAGGAACGCCGCGATGCGGGCGCGCCGGTAGTGGTCAACTGTGTCATCTCGACACCGAGCGACATTTGACCAACGAGCGTCCGGTATTTCGGCTCTCGCTCCTTCATCGCGGTGAGCAACGGGGTTGCGATGAAGATCGACGAGTAGGCACCGGTGAGCAGACCCACGAGGAGGGCGAGAGCGAACTCTTGCAACGCAACCGCGCCGAACACCCCTGCACCCAGAACAAGAAGCGACACGACCGGCAACACGGCCGCCAGCGACGTGTTGAGCGAACGCATCAACACCTGGTTCATCGACACGTTGGTGATGTCCGCATAGGACACGCGCTGGGCAGCGAAACGATTGGCGTTGTCGCTCACTTTGTCGAACACCACGATGGTGTCGTAGAGCGAGAAGCCGAGGATCGTCAGGAAGGCGATCACCGTGGCAGGTGTGACTTCGAAACCCAGTAGCGAGTACGCCCCGACCGAGACGACGACGTCGTGAGCCATTGCCACGATCGCCGCAATTGCCATTTTCCACTCGAAGCGCCACGCAATGTAGATCGACACCAAGAGGAAAAACACGAGGAGAGCACGGATCGCCTTTTCGGTGATACTGCGGCCCCAGGAGGAACTGACGTCGGACACGCTCACGTCGGCGGACTCGACTCCGGACTTTGCGGCGAGGTTGCTCTGCACTGCGTCACGGACTTCCGGTGCTTGCTCGCCGACCTGAATGCGGATGCGCTCACCGTCGCCACTGCCCAATATTTGGACCTTTGCGTTCGCCGCCTCGATCTTGTTTGCTTCGAGGACCTCACGGGCCGATTCGATGGTGAGGTCCTTCGTTGACGGGACCTCCCAGGCGACTCCGCCCTTGAAGTCGATACCGAGGTTGAGGCCCTGGAAGACCAGTGAACCAACTGTCACGACCAACAGAGCGATCGAAAACCCAAAACCCCACCAGCGACGACCGGAAAAGTCAATCGTTGTTTCTCCATTGTAGAGACGACGCCAACGTCCGGTCATGACTGCGCACCTCCTGCGACATTCGACTCGCTACCCAGAACCCGTCGCGCGCTGACCCCGAACATCTTTCCCTTGTTCATGAACTTGGAACGCGCGAGCAAGATGACGGTTGGCCGCGTGAAGAAGTACGCGACGATGATGTCGCAGAGGGTGGAAAGGCCGAGGAAGAACGCAAAACCGCGAACCGAACCCACCGTCAGGAGCCACAACACGAGGGCTCCGAGCAACGAGACGGTGTCGGCCGCGAGAATCGTGCGCCAAGCCGACTGGAAACTGCGGGTGGCCGAGTTACGCAGCGTGCGACCCGCCAGAACGTCGTCTTTTAGCTTCTCGAAAAACACGACGTACGAGTCGACCGTGACACCGATCGAAACGATGATGCCGGTAACCCCTGCAAGCGACAGGGCGAGACCATTGCGTTGCGAAAGCCACGAGACGGTGCTCCACTGCAACATGCCCGATACCGCGAGGCCACCGACGACAACGAAGGCCAGGCGGCGGTAATAGAAGATCAGAAAAAGCAGCACGAGTGCGACACCGACGATGCCCGACACGATCGCAGCATCGAGCGAGTCCTGACCGAGAGTTGCCGAGACCGTTTGGACCGTCGGCGTGCTGAAGCGCACCGGCACGGCGCCAAACTCGAGGATCCTCGCCAGATCACGCGCCTCGCGCTCCGTGAATTCGCCGGTGATCTGGACGCTGCCCGAGAAGTTGTTCGTCTGGACCACAGGGGCTGAAATCACCTCGCCGTCGAGAACGATGGCGATCTGCCCCGTGGGGCAGGTCTGCGACTTGGTGAAGCACTCGTTGGCGAGCGCGTTCCACTGGCCTTCTCCCAGGGACCCATCGCGCAAACCGACCGTAACGACCCAGCCGCCGTTGCTGATCTCGGCCGCGGCGTCGTTCTTGAACACCTGTCCGTCGGCCCCCGCGGGCCCTGCGTAGTACACGAGGCCATCGCGGCCGTTGAGGATCGCAATCTTGTCGGGCTCGTTGGTGAGCGAGATGTCCGGCGTTGCAGCAGCGACGGTGGTGGCCGTGGATTCACCGGTCGCCAGCAACAACTCGGGGGACGACGTCGTCGTTGCACCCTCGGCGCTGGCGGCAGCCATCGGCGGCTGAGTTGTCTCGGAAACAGTGGCCTCGGAAACAGTGGTCTCGGAAACAGTGGCCTCGGAAACAGTGGCCTCGGGAACAGTGGTCGCCGGACTGGCCGTCGACGTGGCGGTGCTCGCGAAGCGCAGGCCGCTACCGGGTGCAGGAACGGTGGTCGGTGCGATCGTCGTTGCGGTGCCGGTCGCGGAGGTGGCTGGCGTTTCGGTTGTCGATGATTCGGTTGAGGGCGCAACCACCAGTGACGTTGTCGTCGCCCCCGCGACGGTCGTCGATGGGTTGTCGTTCGGTACGCCCGACTGCAGAACCGGTCGCATCAACACTTCACCGGTGCGACCCACGATGTCGAGTGCGCGCTTCTGGTCCTTCACGCCGGGCAGGTTGATGACAACCGTGTCTCCTTGGCGAATGATCTCGGGTTCCGCGACGCCGATTGAATCGACACGCTGACGGATGATTTCGACGGCAACCGACAGGGCTTCGGCCTCGTACTCCCCCTGGGGTTCAAGTGTGACCGAGGCTCCACCCTGCAGGTCGAGGCCGAGCGAAGGGCGATTACCCGCGATGAGGTTGGCCGACATCGCAGCGACCGCCACGACAACGATACCGATGAGAGAAAAGAGAAGGCGACGGCGCACTGGGCTCGACTACTTCTTGTCGTCGCTGTCGTCTTTGTCGCCGGTCGCGGGTTCTGCGGCCGGTGTCGACGAGGCATTGACGCGCCGGGAGATCGCGCTGCGCATGACACGAATCTCGACGTTGTCGGCGATGTCGATCCACACCACGTCACCGGCTTGGTCGTCTTTGTCGAAGCCGGTGACGAATCCCACGATGCCCGACGCCATCTGGACCTCATCACCCACCGAAAGAGCACGGTTCAGTTCCTGGGCCTCGCGGGTGCGACGGCGCTGGGGTCGGATGAGCAGGAAGTACATCGCCACAAAAATGAGGGCGAAGAAGAAGATCTGGAAAATTGCGGCTCCGCCGCTGGACGAGGAGTCTTCGGCGGCGATCAAGCCAAGGGGGCTGTGGAACATGGCGCAAAGCGTAGCCAGTACTAACCCCAGACCCCCAGCACGCCGTCGCGGAACGCCGGAAACGAGCCGTCTTTGATGGCAGTCCGCATCGACGACATCAACGAGATGGTCCATGCGACGTTGTGGTAGGAGAGCAATCGCGCCGCCGTTGGTTCACCGGTCTGAAAAAGGTGCCTGATGTACGCGCGGCTGTGCCGGGCACACACCGCACAGACGCACGCGCTGTCGAGCGGCGAATCGTCCCTCGCATGGCGAAGGTTCTTCATGTGTACCTTGCCGGTCGTTGTCAGGGCCGTACCGTGACGGCCGAGCCGTGTCTGCATCACGCAATCGAACTGGTCGACCCCCAAAGCGACAGCCTCGACGAGCGAGGCCGGGTCGCCGACGCCCATGAGGTAGCGGGGCCTGTTCGCGGGCAGGTGTGCGGTCGCAGCGTCGAGTGCCGGAATCATCTCTGCGCGCGTCTCGCCCACCGACAATCCCCCGATGCCGTAGCCGTCGAAGTCGAGACCGGCCGTGTACTTGGCGCTGCGCTCGCGAAGCTCGGGGGAGATGCCGCCCTGCACGATCCCGAAAAGCGACTGGTCGCTGCGGGAGTGATGGTCGCGCGCGCGTTGGGCCCACTCCGCGGTGCGTCGCAACGCGAGATCGATCACATCGGGCGGCGACGGCAACGCGGGGCACACGTCGAGAACCATCTGGATGTCGGCACCGATGAGTTGTTGCACTTCGATTGCGTGTTCGGGAGTGAATCGAACGAGATCCCCGTCGTAGGTGGACTTGAAAGTGACACCGTCGTCGTCGATCTTCGGCCCGAGCGAAAAGACCTGAAAGCCACCCGAGTCCGTCAGGGTGAGTCCATCCCAACCCGCGAACCGACCGAGGCCTCCCATTTCTGCCACCAGATCGGCTCCGGGTCGCAGCATCAGGTGGTACGTGTTGCCGAGAACGATGCGCGCTCCGACGCTGCGGTAGTCGTCGGCGCTCAGATAACGGATCGCACCGCGAGTGCCCACGGGCATGAAACACGGCGTTTCGTAGTCACCCCGCGAGGTCCGAGCGCGACCGGCACGCGCACGACCGCTCGTCGCCTCGACGTCGAATTCGACCGGGAACACGACCCTACGACCCCGCCTTGGTGAGCAACATCGCGTCGCCGAACGAGAGGAACCGGTATCTCTCACGCACCGCTTCAGCGTAGATGTTGCGCCAAGCGTCGCCGACGAACGCACCGATCATCAACAGCAGAGTTGTGCGCGGCATGTGGAAGTTGGTCATCAGAACGTCGACCACTTTCCATTCGTAACCCGGCGTAATGAAGAGATCGGTCCGACCCTCGAGGCGACCCGTCGTCGCCGCCGATTCGAGTGCACGACACGACGTGGTTCCGACCGCGATCACGCGATTTGCCTTCTGCACGGCCTTCCATGTCGCATCGGGAACGCAGTAGCGCTCGGAGTGGATGCGGTGGTCGAGTGGGTTTTCTTCCTCCACGGGCTTGAAGGTGTCGAGGCCGACAACCAGTTCGACCGGTGCAAATTTCGCGCCACGCCCCTCGATCCGGGCCATCAGTTCGGGCGTGAAGTGCAGGCCTGCCGTAGGCGCAGCGGCAGATGCCTCGCGCCGGGCGTACACCGTTTGGTAGCGCTCACTGTCGACCAGCGGAGCGGTGATGTACGGCGGCAACGGCATCGAGCCAACGGTCGAAATCGCGGCCCTACGCGAGGACGGATCGTCTCCACGAGTGATCCGCACCACGAACGTGTCACCGGCCGCCGACCTGCCCTCGACGACGGCGAAGACGAACCCATCGACGCCGAGCAATTCCTCCCCGTCACGCATCTTGCGTCCCGGGCGCACGAGAGCCTCCCACCGCGCATCGACCTCGTCGAGCGCCTCGAGAAGCAAGACCTCGACTCGACCGCCCGACGAACGCTGTAGAGGGAGTCGCGCCGGCAGGACCCGAGTTTCGTTGATGACGAGCAGATCCCCCTCCCCCACCAGTTCGGCGAGGTCCGACACGCGGCGGTGTACAAACCCGCATGATGCATCGAAAAGACGCGCGAAGTCGCGCGGCTCAACCGGATGCTGTGCGATCAACTCCTCGGGGAGGTCGTAATCGATGTCGGAAAGACGCACCGCGTCAGGTTACGGGCGGCATCCCCAGGTGTTCGTAGGCCGCGGGCATCGCCACGCGACCACGCGGAGTGCGCGAGATGAAGCCCTGTTGGATGAGAAATGGTTCGTACACGTCTTCGACCGTCTCGGGCTGCTCGCTCACGGCGATCGCCAGCGTCGTGAGGCCAACGGGCCCGCCTGCGAACTGCCTGCAGAGAGCGGAAAGAATGGCCCTGTCGACCTTGTCGAGACCCCGACCGTCGACACCAAAGACACGCAGTGCCTCGATTGCGGTTGCATCATCGACGACGCCCGAGCCGTGCACCTCGGCAAAGTCGCGGACCCGACGCAACAATCGGTTGGCGATGCGGGGAGTGCCTCGGCTGCGCCGCGCGATCTGTGCCGCACCCGCATCGTCCGCGGGAATGCCGAGAATCCCGGCGGCGCGCACCACGATCGCACGGAGTTCCTCTTCGTCATAGAAGTCGAGGCGGCTGACGAGACCGAAACGATCGCGCAACGGCCCGGTGATCATCCCCGTGCGAGTGGTCGCCCCGACCAGAGTGAACGCCGGCAGGGACAATCGGATCGACGAGGCGGCAGGGCCCTTGCCGACGACGATGTCGATCTGGAAGTCCTCCATCGCGGGATAGAGGATCTCTTCGACGGGCCGAGCGAGACGGTGAATCTCGTCG
>SXZT01000046.1 GCA_005787785.1 Actinomycetota bacterium | reverse complement strand
GCCATGGAAGCGCTCTACCAACTGAGCTATAGCCCCGTATGAGGTGACGAAACTCTAGCGCAGCGACCAACGATTCCCCACGGCGAGTCAGACCGCCGGAGACTTCCAGTCGACCTTGGGGACGTCCTTGTAGAGGCGTTCGATCTCGTAGTAGCGGCGCGTCTCTTCGGCAAAAACGTGAACGACGACGTCGCCGTAGTCGACGAGCACCCACAGTTGCTCGCTCATGCCTTCCGTGCGCAGCGGTGATCGACCGTGGGTCTCACGGATACGGGCGGTCACTTCGTCGGCAACCGTCGCCACGAGACGGCGGTTGCTTGCGCTTGTGAGGACGAAGAACTCGGTGATCGACAGCACGTCTCCGACGGCGATGACGAGAACGTCGTCAGCCTTCTTGTCGTCGGCAATACGTGCAATCTCGACGGCGAGGTCGCGGGAGTCGATGTCGATCACTGTTCACCTGCTGTCGTGGTGGTGGTGGAAGCGGAAATCAGCGCGTCGGCGGGATTGGCGCGAACGAAGTTCTCGAAGTCGAAACCAAGGGTCAAACGCAGGTCGACACCCTCCACCGGAACCTTCTGGCGATGTATTTCCATGGCGCCGAGCACCGACGCGTAGCCGGCGACTTCCGACTCGAGGGCGACGTCCGCGATGGCGGCAATGGTGGCCTGCTGGGGTGGATCGGCGACCTCACGAATGAGGACGATGTTGACCCCGAGCGACATGAACCGCAGGACCGCCTCGCGCGTGATCGCTGCGTCGTTGAATGGGCTGTCGATCTGCACGTTGATCGACGCAAGAAGCGAGGACACCGACGACGGCACGACGCTGGCGGTGACGAGAATGATTTCGGCGCGGTCGAGTGCGTACCAATCGAGGCCGTTCGGGTTCGCGTCGCCTTGCTCGACTGCCGTGCCGGCGAACTGCCACACCTGCACCTGACCCGCGAGAAGGCGGTCGATTAACCCCTTCATGTCGATCGTCGGCGCACCCAAGGCAGCCGACGTCGTGTCGCCCGCAATGACGCCCGTCGACGTCGTCGTCAAGTCGATCTGAGGGTTGCGTTGGCTGGCCCCCACCCCCACCCACAACGACTTGAGCAGCGGAAGACGGTCGGCCTCGGCGGCGTTCGGTTCGATCGCCGCGAGAGCTTTGGCAACCTGCTCGGCAGTGATCGACTGGCGACCCGCCGACAAGACGTCGGTGACGACTCCCCCGAGGACGCCTTTCACCGGGCGGTCGAACTCGACGGTGACGTTGGTGATCGACGCCAGCAAAGGCGCCAAATCACCCGCGGTGACTGCGGCGCTCGTCGCGAACGTGACGTTCAACAAACCCTCGACGTCGCCGGTGAGCGCGGCGATTCCACCCGCCAGGTACGAGTCGTAGAGACGCCGCGGCGTTTCCCCCTCGCCGACGATCGCTGCGGAGGTGACGGGAATCGACACGACGGTTCCGCCGATGCCGCCCGGGGCGAGTGCGAACATCTGCAGAGAAGCGAGCAAACCGCCCGCGTCGACAACGGCGAGCAGCGCAGCAGGGGTGGAAGGAATGCGCACGACGTCGGATGCGTCGACGCTGTCGCCATCTGTGGAGTTGAGAAGAGAGTTCGCTGAGAGCACGAGACCCGACGGCAACATCAGTGCGCCGACGAGACCGCACACGAGCGCCCATGTCGTACGGCGCCGGCGACGCGATTCAATTGCCGTCACAGTTGCGCACCGACACGCAGGCCGTAGAGCCCGCGCTTTCGGATGATGGCAACGACCGGCTCTGAAACGAGATAGTCGAGCGGCCTGCCATCGGTGATGCGACAACGCAGGTCCGTGCTCGATACTTCGAGACGCGGCACTTCGACGCGTCGCCAGTCGAACTCGCTCGGCAAGTCGATCGGCGCGCCGGGTCGGTCGACGACGACAAGAGTCGACATGGACGCGACTTCGTCGACGCGCTCCCACGTGAGGATGTTCGTTGCGGCGTCGTCGCCCACGATGGTGAAGAAACGTGCACCGGGATGCTTGATGCCGAGAGACTTCAACGTGTCGGCCGTGTAGCTGGGTCCACCTCGTTCGATCTCATCGGCCCCGGCTTCCAGACCATCGACGCCGGCCACGGCGGCCTGCACCATCGCCAGACGATCGGCGGCGGGTGACACGGTGCGCGCGCCGGTTTTCTGCCAGGGGTCGTTCGCGACCATCAGAATCACGAGGTCGAGCGACAGCGCGTGGCGGACGTTGATGGCAGTCACCAAATGCCCCAGATGCGGCGGGTCGAAGGTTCCGCCGAAGAGGCCAATTCGCAAGGGCACGAGGTCGAAGTCTACGACTTAAAACTTTCAGAAATACCGAAAAAGCCTTGCGGTGTAAGGCTTGGCAGTTTTTTGTCCCGCACCCCTTAACAGGGTCACATCCTTTTGCTATAGTGACCGATCCTCTACATGGTTCGGATGCGAATTCCAACCTGACCCCCAAAAATCCCCCCTATCAACCTCTTGAAAACCTCTTGGATTCGTGCGCTCTCGATCCAAGTACCCCGACAGAGCGACCTCCGCAACCCACACTGACAACCCACCCACAAAGAACACGGATCGACACATGAACGACGCAATTGGTCTCTATCTCAATGACATCGGCAAGGTTGCTCTTCTGACCGCAGAAGATGAGCGCACGCTCTCGAAGGCCATCGAAAAGGGCCGCGAATCTGCCGCTCGTCTCGCCGCCGGCGAGCGTTCTGCGCTGCTGCGCAAGGACATGAAGGCTGCCGCTGCCGCCAAGGATCGCTTCATTCGCGCCAACCTGCGCCTTGTGGTGTCGATCGCACGTCGCTATCCCCTGCCTCAGGGTATGGACCTTCTCGATCTCATTCAGGAAGGAAACCTCGGCCTCGAACATGCCGTCGACAAGTTCGACTGGCGCCGCGGCTTCAACTTCTCGACGTACGCGACGTTCTGGATCCGTCAGGCCATCGGTCGTGCACTCGACCAGAAGGCATCGCTGATCCGTATCCCCGGTGACCGCTCGGCCAGCCTGCGCGCTGCCCTGCGCCAGTCGTCGGGCGATGGCGAGAACCTCGACGCCGGCAACGCCGAACTGCACCGCCTCACCACCCCGGTGTCGCTCGACAAGACCGTCGGCGACGATGGCGACGCCACGCTGGGCGACCTCATGGACAACGGCCAGGGCACGCCCGAAGACGCGGTCATGGCGTTGGTCGATGGCGAACTGCTGAACGAACTCCTCGGCACGCTCGACGAGCGCGCCCGCTACGCAGTCGAGGCCCGCTTCGGCCTGCTCGACGGCGAGCGCAAGTCCTTTCGCGAGGTCGGCGAGGCCCTCGGCGTCACGGCGGAAGCCGCACGCCGCCTGGTCAGCCGCGCCGTAATTGGCCTGCGCGAGGACGCGGAGCGCATCTACGCTGCGTAGCCCATGGCACGCACTTGGTCTCCCGACTCCTGGCACGGCCTTGTCGCCGAGCAACAGCCGGCGTGGCCCGATGCCGGCGATCTTGACCGTGCCCTGAAACAAATCGGCTCGCTGCCGCCGCTGGTTTTCGCCGGAGAGGCACGCAGTCTGCAGTCCGCCCTCGGTCAGGTGGCGGCCGGCAACGCGTTCTTGCTGCAAGCCGGCGACTGTGCGGAGAGTTTCGAAGAGTTCTCGGCCAACAACATCCGTGAAAAATTGCGCGTCATCCTGCAGATGGCAGTCGTGCTGACGTACTCGCTCGGCGTTCCGGTGGTGACGGTCGGTCGCATGGCGGGCCAATTCGCCAAGCCGCGCTCGCAGCCTTTCGAGCGAGTCGGTGACACCGACATTCCGTCGTTCCGCGGTCACATCGTGAACGACCCCTCACCCACCGATGCGGCGCGCCGGCCCGACCCCGAGCGCCTCGTGCAGGCGTATCACCAGTCGGCCAGCACACTGAACCTTCTGCGCGCTTTCACCAAGGGAGGCTTTGCGCATCTCAACCGTGTGCATGCATGGACACAAGAGTTCATCGAGAGCTCACCCGAGGGCCAGCGTTATCAGGCGCTCGCCACCGAGATCGAAAATGCACTCGCCTTCATGCGTGCGTGCGGCATCGACACTGAGAACAATCCGGCTCTGCACCAAGTCGATGTGTTCACGTCGCACGAAGCTCTGATCCTCGGCTACGAAGAAGCACTGACGCGCCGTGACTCACTCACCGGTGATTGGTATGACTGCTCGGCGCACATGCTGTGGATCGGCGAGCGCACACGTCAGTTGGACGGTGCGCACGTCGAGTTCCTGCGTGGAGTCGGCAACCCCATCGGTTGCAAGATCGGCCCCGCCGCAACCCCCGAGTTCGTTCTCGAACTGTGCCAAATGTTGAATCCCGCACGCATCCCGGGTCGCCTCACCTTGATTTCGCGCATGGGCGCAGACAACGTGGAGGACAAACTGCGCCCCCTCCTTCGTGCCGTGCACGATTCGGGCCACCCCGTCGTGTGGGCATGTGACCCCATGCACGGAAACACCTTCACCTCGACGACGGGTCGCAAGACCCGCCACCTCGACCACGTCGTTGCGGAGATCGCGGGCTTCGTCCGTGCACACCGCGCCGAACACACCTGGCCGGGCGGCATCCACGTCGAGTTGACGGGTGACGACGTCACCGAATGTCTCGGTGGGTCGCATGCGCTGTCCGACGAAGACCTCGACGACCGTTACCAAACCGTGTGCGACCCACGCCTCAACGGTCGTCAAAGCGTCGACCTCGCATTCCGTGTCGCCGAGCTCATTCGTTCTAACCTGAACTAATCGAAGCATTCGGCCACCTCTCTCGCTGGCCAGTCGAGTTCGCTGCCGTCGCGGTGATCGACCGGCACGGCACGGTTCACACCCACGGCGACACCAGCCGAACCGTGCGCATCGCATCGGTGAGCAAGCTCTTCGCCGCCTGGGCCACGATGATCGCGGTCGAGGAGGGCACGGCCGCACTCGACGGACCGTTCGGCCAGGATGGCTGCACCGTAAGACATCTTCTCGCCCACGCCGGTGGCTATTCATTCGACGGCATCAACCCGATCACGTCCCCGGCGCGCAAGCGCATCTACTCGAACACTGGAATCGAGATGCTCGCCACGCACGTTGGTGACCGTTCGGGACTCGACTTTGCCGATTACCTTCGTCAGGCTGTTTGCGAACCCCTCGACTTGCACAACACCGCACTCGAAGGTTCTGCCGCCAAGGACGTCGTCAGCAACATCCACGACTGCGCACGCTTTGCCGCGGAGCTGCGACGCCCCACGCTCCTCGCCCCTGAAACCGTTCGCGTGATGACCACCGTGCAATTCCCCACTCTCGAGGGCGTCGTCCCCGGCCTCGGACGATTCGATCCGTGCCCATGGGGTCTCGGCCCGGAGATTCGCGGCATGAAGGAACCCCACTGGACCGCTCCGTCGGGTTCGGCGGCGACGTGGGGGCACTTCGGCGGTACCGGTACGTTTCTGTGGGTCGACCCCGTGGCAGACGTGGCCTGCGTGATGCTGTCGAACCGCGACTTCACCGAGTGGGGCATGGAGTTCTGGCCTTCATTCAACGATGCCGTTCTTGCCGAAGCGGGACGTCGTGGCTGAGCCGTTACGGACATCGGGCTCCACGACAGATCATGCGAGAGCAACGCTCAGCGTTCTGATGTTCGCATCGGGCGCGACCGCGGTGTCGAACAGCATCATTTTCGCGGCACTGGGTGATCTGCAGGACACATACGGATTCGCCGACTTCGGTCTCGGCCTGATCGCCGGCATCGGCTTCCTCGTCGGTCTCCTCACCCAGGTTTTCGTTGCTCCACTCGCTGACTTGTACAAGCCCAAGACGCTGATGGTGACGGGTCTCGCCTTTGCTGCCGTTGGCTCGCTCGTCTTTGCAGTCGGCGACACACTGTGGCAGTTCGTCATCGGTCGAGCGATCGTAGGGGTTTCCTTCGGCTGTACGCAGCCGGCCGCTCGCGCCATCGCCGCCAACCTCGACAAGTCACGCGCGGCCGAACGACTCGGAAAGCTTGCCGGGGTCGAAACTGCCGGAATCGTCGGCGGCCCTTTCGTCGGCGGCATCATGCTCGACCCACTCGGCCTGCGCTGGACATTCATCGTCTTCGCAATCGTGGCATTGGTGGCCTCGCTGACTCTCGCCGCCAAGCCGCTTCCCACGCTGCCCTCGTCGGGCCAGTCGCGACGCATCAGCCTGACACTGCTTCGGTACCCCGGCGTACGCACGGTGGCCCTCACCACGATGAGTCTCTACTTACCGATCGGCGTGTACGACGCCCTCTGGGATCGTTACCTCACCGATCGCGGTGCATCGAACTTCGTCGTTGGCCTGTCGTTCCTCCTCTACGGAATTCCATTTATTCTGCTGGCCCGAGTCGGTGGTCGCTTGGCTGACAAGTGGGGGGCCCTTCGCACCGCCCTCTATGCGATCTTCATTCTTGCGCCGATCGTGGCGGGCTACGGCGTCGCCGCGACCCCACTGGCAATCATCATCGTGTCGGTTGTCGAAGGCGTCGTGCAGGCAGTGACGATCCCCGCATCCCAGGCGAGCATGTCGCAGGTTGCCCCCGAAGGCCGCGCGGCTGCTGCACAGGGCCTGTCCGGTGGGGCAAATCTGGTCGGTGCGGCTGCAACCGCATTCGTCAGCCCGTGGATCTATGGCGCGCACGGACCCGTTTGGGCGTTCGGCGTCATCGCTGCGGCGATGTTGTCGTTTTCGCTCATCGCCCAAACCATGGCGCGGCGATACAAACTGATCTAGATCAGCTGAGCCGTTCGATGATCATCGCCATGCCCTGGCCGCCGCCGACGCACATCGACTCGAGGCCGAATGTCTTGTCTTCGTGCTGCAGGCCGTTGATCAACGTCGACATGATGCGTGCGCCCGTCATGCCGAAAGGGTGACCCAGGGCGATAGCGCCCCCGTGCACGTTCAACTTGTCGATCGGGATACCGAGGTGCTTCGCCGAAGGAATCACCTGCGCCGCAAAAGCTTCATTGATCTCGACGAGGTCGATGTCGTCGATCGTCATTTTCGCGCGCTTGAGAGTCTGACGAATCGCCTCGATCGGACCCAGTCCCATGATTTCGGGGTTCAAACCAGAGACACCCGAAGCGACAATACGTGCGAGCGGTGTGATGCCCAACTGCTTCGCCTTCGTGTCGCTCATCACCATCACGGCAGCGGCACCGTCGTTCAGCGGACAGGCGTTACCGGCGGTGATTTCACCGTCGGGTCGGAACGCGGGCTTCAGATTCGCCAGGCCTTCGGCCGTTGTTCCGTCGCGGGGGCCATCGTCCTTCGACACCACGGTGCCGTTGGAAAGGGTGACGGGCGTGATTTCGCGTTCGAAAAATCCATTGTTCTGGTTCGCAACGGCGAGCTGCTGCGAGCGTGCACCGAATTCGTCCATCTCGCGGCGCGTGACACCCTCGACCTCGCGGACGTTCTCGGCCGTCTGACCCATCGCGATGTAGATGTCGGGCAGACCCTGAGGAGGTGTCCACGCGGCTTGACCACCTTCCGAACGCTGCTTGGTGCGCTTGCCTGCATCGGTGAACACCGCGTTCGGCGCAGAATCACTGGCTCCGGCTCCGTAGCGACTGACGCATTCGACACCTGCGGCGATGAAGCAGTCGCCCTCGCCCGAACGGATGGCATGTGCCGCCATGCGGATGGTCTGCAGGCTCGACGAGCAATAACGATTCACCGTCACGCCCGGCACGTTGTCGAGGCCTGCAAGAATGGCAACGACGCGAGCGATGTTGAAGCCCTGCTCGCCGGCCGGCTGGCCGCACCCCATCATCAGGTCTTCAATGTCGCCGGCCTTCACCTGCGGGACTTTGGCCATCACGGCTTTCACCATCTGGGCGGACAGATCATCGGGTCGCATGTCGACGAGCGAACCCTTGAAGGCGCGGCCGATAGGGCTACGGGTGGTTGCGACGATGACGGCCTCGGCCATGATTTCCCCCTGTGATGACGACTGAGTCGTCAAAAACCCTACTCACCCCGCGGGTTCTCGGCGCGTGGCGGCGCAGATTATGCGCGTTTTTGCGCCGAGATCACTCTCGCGAGCTCCTCTCGCTGGAGCGGGTCGTGCAGATTCAACAGGCCCGCGTACCACCGCAGTCCACGAGCCGTACCGACGACCCTCACGGGCACGCGCTCGCCAAGGTCGTGGCCGAACTCAGTCGGCACGTCCACGCGCTCGATCCCCGCATCGAAGAGCTCGTCCTCGGTCGCCTCGAGTTCTCCTCCTGACATCAGGTACGTCCCTGCATCGACGAAGAAAGTGAACTCGATCGTGCGAATCCGGGGAAGGGCTTCGTGGTCGTTCTCCACGAGCGAATAATCTCACGACATGTCGACACAGGCCTCACCGTTGCCCAAGGTTCCCATCTCGGACATCAACCTCTCCAACCCGGAGTTCTGGCTGCAGGATCGCGCTTGGCGCCACGGTGCTTTCAAAACCCTGCGCGACGAGTCTCCGTACCACTTCTTCGAGGAATGGGAATTCGAGAACTCACCGATTCCCCGCGGGCCCGGGTACTTCGCCCTGACCCGCCACGACGACATCTGGCATGTGAGTCGTCACCCCGAACTGTTCTGCAGTGGCAAGGGCTCGAACATCGGCGACCTCACCGTGGAACTGAACGAGTTTTTCGGCTCGATGATCAACATGGACGACCCAAAGCACTTCCGTCTGCGTTCGATCGTTTCGCGAGGTTTTGCCCCGCGCGAGATCAAGCGTGTCGAAGAGTACGTGGTCGCAAAAGCGAAGGAAGTCGTCGACAACGTCATCGAACGTTTCCCCAGCGGCGAATTCGACTTCGTCGAAGAGATCGCCTCGCGCTTCCCGCTCGAAGTCATCTGCGAAATGATGGGCATACCGAAGGAGGACTACAAGCAGATCCTCACCTGGACCAACACGATCCTCGGCGTCGGCGACCCGGAACTCGTGACCGGTCTTGACGACCTTCTGAACGCGGGTCTCAGTATGTTCAATTACGCCCAGGCACTGGGCGAGGACCGCATCAAGAACCCGATCGACGACATCACGTCGGTGATGATGCAGGCAGAAGTCGACGGTGAACGGTTGACATCACAGGAATTCGGGTCCTTTTTCATTCTTCTCGTTGTTGCCGGAAACGAGACGACCCGCAATGCAATCAGTCATGGCATGAAACTGTTGACGGATCATCGAGACCAACGCAAGGTTTGGTTCGACAACTTCGAGTCCCACACCAAGTCGGCAATCGAGGAAATCGTTCGGTATGCGACGCCGGTGATCCATTTCCGTCGCACCGTTACGCAGGACACCGACATCAACGGTTTCCCCGTGAAGGCCGGCCACAAGGTGGTGATGTGGTACGCGTCAGGCAACCGTGATGAGCGCGTCTATGCAAACCCCGAATCCTTCGACGTGCGCCGGGACATCCAGCCACCCCAAGTCGGCTTCGGCGCTGGCGGTCCACACTTCTGCCTCGGCGCCAACCTTGCCCGCCGTGAGATTGCCGTCATGTTCGACGAAATCCACCGTCGTCTCCCGAACCTCGAGATCACGGGCGAACCTGCCTTCCTCCAGAGCAACTTCATCAACGGCATCAAGCGCGTGCCGTGCGCGATCAAGTAGGGATCAGCCGCACTTTTTGGCGGCCAAACCCGCCAGCACTTCCATGATGAGGCGATGAGCCACGTTCACCGTGCAGTCGGCGTGGTCGTAGGCGGGTGCGACCTCCATCACATCGAACGCAACAAGCGGTGTTTCGAGCGCGAGGCGACGAACGGCGCGCAGCATGTCGATGCTGGCAATGCCTCCCGGTTCGGGCGTGCCGGTTCCCGGTGCGTAGGCGGGGTCGAGCGAATCGATGTCGACGCTCACGTAGAGGTGGTCGACACCGTCGGTTGCTTCTGCAATCGCATCGGTGATCACCGCGTCGAGACCGCGACGATGCACCTCGTCCATCATGTGCCACTTCATTCCCTGATCGGCCATCCACGACCACACATCCGGACCCGGCCAATAACCGCGCAGGCCGATCTGCACGAAGTTCTTCGCAGGAATCGCACCACTGTCGATGAGCCGGCGCATCGGGGTGCCATGACTCGCCAAATTGCCGTCAATCGTGTCGGCCGTGTCGGCGTGCGCGTCGAAGTGCACCATTCCCACACGCCCGAATCCGTACTTCTCGGCGACCGCGGTAGCCGACGGCCATGTGATGGTGTGATCTCCACCTATGACGATCGGCGTGATTCCCAGTTGAACAACTTCAGCGACCTTCTTCTTCACGTTGTCGAGACTCGCCTCGACCATGCCGTGCGGACAGTGGGCATCGCCCGCATCGACGACCTCGAGATTCTCGAAGATCTCGACGCCAAGATCGAGGTGGTAGGTGCCCGGCTCGTAAGCATTGGCGCGCACCCCACGCGGACCGAACCGTGCTCCGGGACGGTTCGTTGTGCCCAGGTCGAATGGCGCACCAATGATGGCGACGTCGGGCCGCCATTCAGCAAGCATCCCCGCATCGGGCACGAGCGGACGTTGACCGAAAGTCAAAGTGCTGCCAAAGACGTAGCCCAAGTCGAGCTGCTCGCGGTATCCGGGCGGCAGTTCCCTCTTCACACCCGCACCCTACTGAGGGATCTCGGTGTGTAATTACCCGAAAAACGGGTAATTACACACCGGAAACGGCGTTGGTCAGGAGCAGCCGGACGTCGAGCCGCACGACGGACATGCGTGACACGAGCCGGCGCGCTGCATCTGCACACCACACTGCATGCACATCGGTGCGTCGCTGTGCTTCATCGCCGGACGCTCGATCCCCGCCGCCGGCGAGTGGTCGGTGCTCGGCGCCGACGGGGCAAAACCGTACTGCAACTGCGCAGCGAGTTCGCCGGCCGTTGGGACGCTCTTCGGGTCGGCAACAATTTCCGAGCCGGTGCTGGTCTCGACGATGGTCTCTTCCACACCCGGCAAGGTGGGCTGCAGGCGCTCGTCTCGGCTGAAGATACCGAGCTCGGCGCGCTCGTCGTAGTTCAGGTACTCGAGGGCGAGACGACGGAAGAGGTAGTCCATGATCGACGACGCGATGCGAATGTCCGGGTCGTCCGTCATGCCGGCGGGTTCGAAGCGCATGTTGGTGAATGCCTCGACGAATGCGCGCAGCGGTACGCCGTATTGCAGGCCGTAGCTGATGCTCTTGGCGAACGCGTCCATGATGCCCGAAAGGGTCGAACCCTGCTTCGAAACCGTGAGGAACACCTCACCGGGACGGCCGTCTTCGTACTCCCCGATCGTTGCGAAACCCTTGCAGTCGGCCACGCGGAACTCGAACGTACGACCCCGACGCGAACGCGGCAGCTTCTGACGCACTGGTTGGGCGACCACACGCTCGACGATCTTCTCGATGACACCGGTGACGGCTGCAGCAGCCGGTTCGTCGGTCTTGTCGTCGTCCTTCTTTGCGGTCGACAACGGCTGGGCGACCTTGCAGTTGTCACGGTAAATCGCAACGGCCTTCAGGCCAAGACGCCACGACAGCTCGTGCAGCGTCTCGATCTCTTCGATCGTCGCCTCTTCGGGCATGTTGACCGTCTTCGAGATTGCACCCGACAGGAACGGCTGCACCGCGCCCATCATCCGGACGTGACCCTCGTAGTGGATCGTGTTGTCGCCCAGCGAGCACGCGAACACGGGCAGGTGTTCGGGCTTGAGGGCCGGCGCACCGATGATGCTCTTGTTCGTGTCGATGTAGGCGATGACATCATCGATTTGCTGTGGGGTGTAACCGAGACGACGCAGCGCGCGCGGAATCGTCTGGTTGACGATCGACATCGTGCCACCACCGACCAATTTCTTGATCTTGACAAGGCCGAGGTCGGGTTCGATGCCCGTGGTATCGCAGTCCATCATGAGACCGATGGTGCCCGTCGGTGCAAGAACGCTGGCCTGACTATTGCGCACGCCGTATTCCTCGCCGTCGCGAACCGCGGATTCCCACGCATCGCGTCCCGCTTGCAGGAGGTCAGCCTGGACGACGTCGGGATTCTCGATTTCGTACGAGGCATCGCGGTGCATGCGCAGAACGTTCAGCATGTACTTCTCGTTCTCGGCAAACCCGGCGAAGGGTCCCATGCGGCTGGCCGTGCGGGCCGACGTTGCATACGAGTGCCCTGTCATGAGTGAGGTGATGGAGGCCGCCCAAGAGCGGCCTTCCTTGCTGTCGTAAGGCAGGCCGAGCGCCATCAACAACGCACCGAGGTTGGCATAGCCGATGCCGAGCTGACGGAACAGGCGGCTGTTCTCGCCGATTTTCTCGGTTGGGTAGTCGGCGCGACCGACAAGAATTTCCTGCGCGGTGAACATGACCTCGACCGAGTGCTTGAACGCCTCGACATCAAAGGTGTCGTTCTCGTCGAGATACTTGAGCAAATTCAGCGACGCGAGGTTGCAGGCTGAGTTGTCGATGTGCATGTACTCCGAGCACGGATTCGAACCATTGATGCGACCCGTCGCATGCGCGGTGTGCCACTTGTTGATCGTGGTGTCGAACTGCAGACCCGGGTCGGCGCATTCCCATGCAGCGGTGGCAATTTCGCGCCACAGATCGCGCGCACGAACTGTCTTCACGGCCGCCCCATCGGTGACCGCCTTCATGTTCCAGTCGCGGTCTTCGATGACCGCGTTCATGAAGTCGTCGGTGAGGCGCACTGAGTTGTTCGCATTCTGGTACTGGATCGAGAACGAGTCGGCACCGTCGAGGTCCATGTCGAAGCCGGCATCACGTAGCACGCGGGCCTTGCGCTCTTCCTTGGCCTTGCACCAAATGAACTCTTCAACGTCGGGATGGTCGACGTTCAATATGACCATCTTCGCCGCCCGACGTGTCTTGCCGCCCGACTTGATCGTGCCCGCGCTTGCGTCTGCTCCGCGCATGAACGACACGGGGCCGGATGCGGTGCCACCACCCTGCAGATGCTCGTAGCTCGAGCGGATGTTCGACAGGTTGATACCCGAACCCGAACCACCCTTGAAGATGGTTCCCTCTTCGCGGTACCAGTTCAGGATTCCGGCCATCGTGTCCTCGACTGCGAGGATGAAGCACGCACTCGCCTGCTGCGGGACACCCTTCACGCCGATGTTGAACCACACCGGGCTGTTGAATGCGGCACGCTGAGTCACGAGAATGAACTTCAGCTCGTCGCGGAACGCCTCGGCCTCGTCGGCATCGGCGAAGTAGCCGCCCTCGATGCCCCAGTTGGCGATTGTGTCGGCGACGCGGTCGATGACTTGGCGCAACGAGGTCTCACGTTCGGGGGTGCCGAGCGTGCCGCGGAAGTACTTCTGAGCGACGATGTTCGTCGCGTTGAGCGACCACGATGCAGGAATCTCAACGTCGCGCTGCTCGAAGGCGACCGACCCGTCTTTCCAGTTTGAGATTCGCGCGTCGCGGTGCTCCCAAACGACGGTGTCGTACGGGTGCGCGCTGACGTTGGTGAAATGACGGCGGATCCCTATGGACAACCGACCCGGTGCGAGAGACATGTCGTTTCTTCCTAACTTTCTACGTGAGAACTTTGTGACTACAACTTGCGTTGTCGAATGTGTGTGACTGCCGACACCCACAAACTCCGCTTGGAGAGCGCAGAAAACCACCACATCAAAGAAGTTGAACCTGACGCCTCGGAAAAGTCCCCGAAGACGCAGGATCCACAACATGTTGTGGCTCTCCGCCCCCTATTGCGGTGTATTCCACAACTGGTTGTGTAATTACAGCACTGTGCTTAACCCTTTGTCAACGATTGTCGACGGTCACACGACACATCGCTGCCAGGGGGCACGATACGGGGGCAGGCCTGTGTGGAGGAAGTGGACAACCGTGTGAATTTCCCCTTTTTTTAGGGGATTGGGCTGTGGAGGACTGTGGACAACCGACCCTCCGGGCTCAGCCGGCAGTGACGGCGACCGGAATCCCGTTCAGAACGCTGGTCCCCGAGACGGGGTCGAACAGGTCCTCGTCGGTGAGCACATTCGAGTTGACCCCGGCATATTCACCGGCAACCGACAACCGCGTGCCGGCGACCGAGTGCCCCCACCCGTGCGGCAGCGACACCACACCAGGCCTGATGTCATCGGTGATCTCCACCGGCGCGAGCACTTCGCCCACGCGACTGCGCACACGCACCGGCTGACCAGCGGAGATGCCACGTGCGTCAGCATCGGATGGATGCATCTGCAGCGTGCAACGAGGCTTGCCTTTCACCAGCACGGTGATGTTGTGCATCCACGAGTTGTTCGAACGAATGTGCCGACGACCAACGAGCATCAATTTGTCGTCATCGGCTGCGCATGCGTGCGCCCACAAACGATCGACGTCGGCAAGCAATTGCGGTGGTGCGAGTTCGATCTTTCCGGATGCCGTACGAATCACTTCCGGAACACGTGGCCGCAGCGCGCCGAGGTCGACGCCGTGCGGATTGGCGAGCAGAAGGTCGAGAGACAATCCATCGGGCGCGGCACCGAACGCGTCGCCGTACGGACCCGTGCGCAGCATGAAGTCGATCATTCGCGCCGGGCCCCGGCGACCCGACGACGACAGGGTCGCAACGATGTCGTCGGCATCACGCCCGCAGACGTTCGACGATGGGTCACGTACCGCCGAACCCACGAGGCCCGCAATTGCCATGTCGTCCGCGACGGCGGGGTCGGCCTGCGCACCCGCACCCTGCGCGATCATCCCGAGCTTTGCAAGGATTTCCCATTCGTCAGGTTGGCCTTCGTCGAGCGGAAGGACGGACGGGCTGTAGTTCGCAATGTTGCGAACCGCGAACGCAAGCAGGAAAACGTCGTAGTGGTCGCGCTGCAGATGTGACGGCGGCGGAAGAATGACATCGGCATGCCGTGTCGTTTCGTTGAGGTAGATGTCGACACTCACCATGAAGTCAAGTGACGCAAGTGCACGATCAAGCTTTTCGCTGTTCGGATTCGACAGAACCGGATTGCCCGCGATCGTGACCATCGCGCGAATCTGTCCGTCGCCCGCGGTCAGAATTTCGTCGGCGAGAACGGCAACGGGAAACTCCCCCATCAGTTCGGGCAGACCTTTCACGCGCGAATGACCCTTGCCGTATTCGAAGCCCTTGCCGCGGCCGGGTTGGCCCTTCGTGGTGGCACCACCGGCTGCCGGCAGAGTGAAGAGTGAACCGCCCTCGCGGTCGAGGTTGCCGGTGAGCGTGTTCACCACGTCGACGAGCCACGACGTAGTTGCGCCGAATGCCGTGGTCGTCGTGCCGATGCGGCCGTACACCGTTGCCGCGGGTGCCGCGGCAAGTTCGTGGGCGATGCGACGGATCGTCGGTGCGTCGATTCCGCACGCACGCTCAACCGCCTCGGGCGCAAAGCGCTCCACTGCGTCACGCACCTCGTCGACACCGTTGAGGTGCGGAGCGACATGGGCACCCACCGAGACGAGGCCGTCGGCGAAGAGCACGTGCGTGATCGCCGCGAGGAACAGTGCGTCGCCATTCGGGATGATGGGAAGCCACTCACTCGCCTTCTGCGCCGTTTCACTGCGTCGCGGGTCGACGACGACGACCTTTCCTCCGCGGGCAAGGATCGCCTCGATGCGGCCCGGGAAGTCGGGGGCGGTGCACAGGCTGCCATTCGACGCGTACGGATTCGCACCGAGCATGAGCAGATACTGCGTGTGGTCGATGTCGGGAATCGGCACCGACTGAACCGTGCCGAACATCAGTCCACCCGCGAGCTGCTTTGGCGCCTGGTCGACACTCGACGCGCTGTAGCGCTGCCGCGTACCGATGCCCTGCAACGCCACGCGAGCGAAGGTCATCGACCCGAGGTTGTGCGCCGAAGGATTGCCCATGTAGGTGGCGATCGCATTGCGGCCGCGACGCGCGATGACGTCGCTCAGCCCTTGTTCGACCAAGTGCCACGCCTCGTCCCATTCGACTTCGACGTGGACCCCGTTGCGCTTGACGAGCGGCTTGCGCAGACGATCGGGATCGTCGTGCAACTGCTTCAACGTGCTGCCCTTGGGGCAGATATAGCCGTGCGAGAACACGTCGTCCATATCGCCGCGAATACGCGTGACCGAACCATTCTTCACGGTGATTTCAAGCCCGCATCCCGCCTCACAGAGCGGACACGTGCGAAAGGCCTTCCCGTTCGCCGTAACTTCGCTCATGGTCACCAACGCCCCCGATCGTTCACCGGCCGCTTGTAGGCTTTCCGCGCGGTGAAACTCCTCTACTCCTACCACGATTTTCTCGGCAGCGTCGGACGAGAAGTGACTCACGACGAGGCGTACGGCGTCGATCGCCCATCACCCAACGACCCGCGCGGCCCGCGTCCGTGGGTGGGCATGTGCATGGTGGCCAGCATCGACGGCTCAACGATCGTGGCTGGCAACTCACGACCGCTCTCGAGCCCCACCGATCAGGGGGTTCTGCTCGCCCTACGACGCGTGGCTGATACCGTGCTCGTGGGGGCCGAAACGGCCCGTGTCGACGGTTACGGAAAGCCCTCCAAAGAGGGCCAGCGCGTGGCAATCGTGTCGCGTTCTGGCCGCGTCGACATGACCACCCCCCTCTTCACCTCCGGCGCGGGGTACCTCGTGTCACCCGATGCGAACGGCACCGTCGATTTCTTTTCCGTTGTCTCGGCGGCGGGTGGTCGGTTCCTGCAACTCGAGGGCGGCGCGCGTTTGAACGCCGCGATGGTCGACGCGGATTTGGTCGACGAAATCAATCTCACAATTTCCCCGAATGTGGCGGGCGGCGACGCACCGCGACTCACGAACGGCGCGCAAGAACGGATGCGACGCTTCACGCTCCGACACGTTCTCGAAGACGACGGCTTTTTGTTTCTCCGCTACGCGCGCGGATAGCACAGCTACGCGCGCGGATAGCACAGCTACGCGCGCGGATAGCCGTCAGTTTTTTTCGAGTAGTGCGAGTTCGCGACGGAAGTCGGCGGCCTGATCGAAGTTCTTGTAAACGCTGGCGAAGCGCAGGTAGGTGACTTCATCAAGGTCACGCAATTGTTCGAGAACGGCGTGACCCACCTGCGCCGAGGTGACGTCGTTGCCGATCGCGCGGAGAGTCTCTTCGACGCGGTCGACAAGAGCGTCGATGGTCGCGGCCTCGACGGGCCGGCCCTTCGTGGCAGCACTCACACCCGCAATGACCTTCGCTCGGTCGAAAGGAACACGCGAACCGCTGCGTTTGGTGACCATCAACGGAACCTCTTCGAGGCGCTCCCGGGTGGTGAATCGAAAGCCGCACAGCGGGCACTGGCGGCGCCGACGGATCGAAGCACCCTCCTCCGCGGCACGCGAATCGATGACCTTGGTGTCATCAGAAGGGCACACCGGACAGTGCATGCACCCATCGTAGGGAGGGGGTACCTACGGGATACGGATCTGCTGGCCGGGAACGATGTGTGCGCCGTTCAGTTCGACGAGACGATCGACGAAATCCATCACGTCTCCCCGGGGTGCAAGACGGTGGGCGATGGCCCACAGCGTGTCACCCTGCACCGCTGTCACGGTGCGGGGCATTTCAACAGCGCCAACGGGACGAGCATTTTCAGCGACGGCACCGCGGGCAAAGAAACCAACGGCAACGAGCAATGCACAGACTGCTGCGGCGATGACGCGACGACGAACATAAACACCCTGGGATCGGCGGGGGCGAACGCTGTGCGGGCGAAGGGTCTGGGGCTGGATGATCTGGGTGTGGAGTGCGAGGGCCATGATCGGGTTCCTTTCCTGATGGGTTCGGGGGCCGGGTTGGGGGCTGGGTTGGGCAGATGACGGCACGATAACGAACGGGTGTTCGCTCAATGTACCGAACAGATGTTCGCGTGTCAAGGCCTGGGGCGAACAGGTGTTTGATTCTCGGGGCGAACAGGCGTACGCTGGACCCATGGCCGAAGCCCTTACCGCCCGCCAACGGGCAATCCTCGAGTTCATCGACAGCAGCATGCGCGACCGGGGCTATCCCCCGTCAGTGCGGGAAATTGCCGAGGCCGTGGGCCTCAACAGCCCGGCCACGGTGCACAACCACCTCGCCACCCTCCAAAAGCTCGGTTACCTCCGCCGCGACCCCACCAAGCCCCGCGCCCTCGAGGTGCGGTTCGATTCGAGCATCGGCGTCGCCATGGAGCGTCGTCCGGCTCGCCACGTGCCTCTCGTCGGCGACGTCGCCGCCGGCACCGACGTGTTGGCCAACGAGAACGTCGAGGAGTTGATTCCCCTGCCGGTCGACTTCACCGGCGAAGGCGAGCTCTTCATGCTGCGCGTGCGCGGTGACTCGATGATCGACGCCGGCATCTTCGACGGCGATTATGTGGTCGTGCGCCACGAGTCGACGCCGCACAATGGCGACATCGTCGTGGCCGGCATTCCTGGCGATGAGGCGACGGTGAAGACGTTCAAGAAGTCGGGGTCGAACATCACGCTCATCCCCGCGAACGCGCGACTTCAACCGATGGTGTTTCCTGCCTCGGAAGTGTCGATCTTCGGCAAGGTCGTCACCGTCTTGCGCCGACTCTGAACAGCGCTGCCGTCAACAACAGACCAAGCGCAAGCACGACGCCGGCGGCGATGCGCCATGGTGTACGCACGGAGAAAACGTTCTCCCCGATTGCGATTGCGACATCGGGAGAGTCCGCAACAAGACCCACGATCACGGTTTCACCGGCACGACCTGCGAAACGCGATGTGAGCAGACCATCATTGCGACCGAGGTCGTAGCGCCGATTCGGTCGCACTTCGACAACTGAGCGCTCGACTCCATCGGGTGTCGCCACGGCGAAGCCGATCATCGGAATGCCGTGGGGATTCGCCATCGACAGTCCCGCGTTCGTACAGTTCGCACGGTCGGGCATGGGAACCGGGCCCTCTTCGACGTAGACGAAGAAGTCGCCCGTGTCGCGCAGCGTCACGGGCACACGACAACCTGCGCTGATGCGCACCATCCCTGCGGCAACGTCGCCGGCACGGCGCGTGCCCTCGCTGAAAAGCGCCGCGGCCGCCGCAACCGTGACGACGAGCACGGCAAGCGCAAACCACCGTCTACGACGCACGGTCAGGCTCGACTTGGACTCCGTCGGAGAGGGCGGTGCCGGGAGATGCCGTCCCGACTCGGGGTCTGGCGCGGGAAACGCCGGAACGTCACTCATCGATTGATCGCGCCGTCACAGGCTGATGCCGAGTCGTGTCGCCATGAGGCCGATCTTCTCGTCGGGTTGCACGACGGCGATGCGCACGTTGTTGGCACCACCCGCTCCGTAGAAGTCGCCGGGCGAGACGAGCGTGCCGGCCTCGCGTGCGAGACGTTCGGCGAATGCCCAGCCATCCTGTGCGTCGAACCAAAGGTAGAACCCGCCCGCCGGCATCGCGATGTCGAGACCCGACCACTTCCCCACGACCGCACGAACATTCTCGAGCCGCCGCAAGTAGCGGTCACGTTGTTCGGCGACGTGGGCATCATCGCCGAGCGCAGCGACCCCCGCGGACTGCGCGGGGCCGGGCACCATCATCCCAACGTGCTTGCGCACCTCCTTCAGGTAGTCGACGAGATCATGGTCACCGGCATAAAAGCCGACACGCACACCGGCCAGGTTCGATCGCTTCGACAACGAATGCACGGCGACGACACCCTCGAGAGAGTGCTGAAGCGCGGACTTCGGCGAGGTGTTCCACGTGAACTCCGCGTAACACTCGTCGCTGAACACCGGGACGGCGTGCGCACGCCCCCACGCAACCGCGGCACCGAGGTCATCGAGATGTCCGGTTGGGTTGCTGGGGCTGTTCACCCACAGCATCAGTGCACGTGCGGCATCATCGGCGTTGATCGCATCGAGGTCCATCGTTCCGTCGATGCGCATCGGCACGGGGATGGCACGACAGTTGGCCAGTGTCGCCCCCATCTCGTAGGTGGGATACGCGACTGCCGGATAGAGGACGGTATCCCTGTCAGGAGTGCGCAACCGCAGCCAGTGCGGTGTCGTCGCGACGAACTCTTTCGAACCGATACATGCCGCGACGTCTGGCGCAGGAACTTCGACACCGAAACGTCTCTTCATCCAGTCGATCGCGGCGCGCCTCAAAGCATCGCTGCCGATGCTGGCGGGATAGCCGCGTTCGGTGTTCGAATTCGAGAGTGCCGCAACAACCGCGGCCAACGGCGGGTCGCACGGGGTGCCAATGGAGAGGTCGACCAAACCACCCTCCATCGCCCGCCCGTATGCGGCAAAAACATCGAGGCGGTCGTAGGGGTACGGCGGCGGAACGAAACCCTTGCTCATCTTTGTCACTCTGCCCCACCGCAGACGTAGTCACGCAATCGACCCACCGATGCGTCGGACAGTCGGGCACGCACGCGCGTACCCGACTCTTCGTGGCCGATCGATACGACTTCACCCTCGCGATGGACCATCGCAAGAGCCTCTCCGTGTTCGTAGGGAATCAGCAACTCGACGACCCGCGACAGGGCGCGCATCCGGTCACTCAAGGTCCGCAGCAGTCCATCGATGCCTTCGCCCGTCAGCGCCGATACTGCGACCGAACCAGGGTGATCCGCAATCAGCGCCGAGAGCGCCCCTGCGTCGATACGATCGGTCTTGTTGAAGACCAGAAGTTCTGGCACCCGAGCCGCGTCAATTTCGTCGAGCACCTCGTGCACGGCATCGATCTGGCCCTGCGGATCGGCGGCACCGGCGTCGACGACGTGGACGAGAAAATCGGCCTGACTGGCGACTTCGAGCGTGCTTTTGAACGCCTCGATGAGGCCATGCGGCAGGCGGCGAACGAACCCGACCGTGTCGGTGAGCAGCACGGGTTCGCCGCCCGGCAGGGACAGCCGGCGGGTGGTCGGGTCGAGTGTCGCGAACAACCGGTCCAAGACGAGGACCCCTGATTCGGTGAGACGGTTCAACAAGGTCGACTTGCCCGCGTTCGTGTAACCCACGATGGTCACCGACGACAGCCCGCTGCGCTCGCGGCTCTTGCGCTGGTTCTCGCGCGTGCGACCCAGTTCTCGCAGATCACCTTCGAGCTTTGCGATACGGCGCGTGATGCGACGACGGTCAACTTCAAGTTTTGTTTCACCGGGTCCACGCGTACCGATTCCCGCACCTTGCTGACTGAATGCCCCCTTTACACCGCGCCGCAGTCGTGGCAGTCGGTAACGCAGGAGTGCGAGCTCGACCTGCGCTTTGCCCTCGAGGGTGTGTGCATTCTGGGCGAAGATGTCGAGGATCACCGCCGTACGGTCGAGTGCCGTGCGACCGAGCAACTTCTCCAGGTTGTACTGCTGCGCCGGGGACAGTTCGTTGTCGAAGACCACGGTGTCGGCATCGACGTCGAGACACACCTGTCGCAACTCCTCCGCCTTGCCCTTGCCCAGATACCACGCGGGGTCGGGCGCATCGCGACGCTGCGTCAAGGCGGCAACGGCATCGGCGCCGGCGGTGTCGACCAGCAAAGCGAGTTCGTCGAGGCTTGCATCGGTTTCCTCGTCGGTGTGCGGGGTCAACGTGACACCGACGAGCACGATGCGCTCGCGGAATGTGCGCTCGATGAGCGTCTGGCCGAGCGCCTCCTGGTAGGGGTTGCTCACGCGTCAACCGTCACCGTGGCGACGAAAGCGGACGGGCCAACGAGCACCGCCTCGCGAGTAACCCTGTTGATGCGCACACGGGCATCGCCTCCATCCATGTGAACGGTGACTTCTTGGATGTCGGCCTTTACGTTCGAGGGCACGAGACCCCAACTGAGTGCCGCGAAGGCGCCGGCACATGCACCCGAGCCGCACGCAAGGGTGATGCCCGCGCCGCGCTCATGAACGCGCATTGTGATCGCATCGTGTTCGGGTCCTGGCGCGATGATCTCGAGATTCACGTGCGGCAGCTTTTCGCCCAGTTCCCGGAGAGCGACGACCTCGACATCATCGACCCCGACCACAGAGTGCGGGTTGCCGAGCGACAGGTGCGCCACGGGGCGATCCGGGTGGCAGCCGAGCGCGCTCCATCCGTCGGGGACGGAAAGGTCACCGACCACACCCATCGAGACGCTTGCTTGGATCGTGCTCACGCCGTCGTCACCGACGACCGCCACATTCCGAACGCCCGCCTCGGTGGACACCACGTAGGTGACATCCGCGGGTCGACCGTCGAATTCGTGCGCCGCCTGAACAAGACAGCGGATGCCGTTGCCGCTGATCTCTGCCCGGCTGCCGTCGGCATTGTAAAGCACCATCGCCAGGTGGCGATCACCGTGATTCTCGAGAATGAGCAATCCATCGGCGCCGATACCGAAGCGCCGGTCACACAGACGGCGCGCAACGTCGTCCCACGGCGCCTCGGGGCGGCCCTGGCGAAGGTCGTAGACGAGAAAGTCGTTGCCGAGCGCCTGATGTTTCGTGAGGGTCACCTGCACGATGACACCCTATTCCCCGAAGGCCGCGACAACCGCGGGAGTTACCAACCGCAAAGGGTCGCCACCCGTGACGTCGAGCCAACGTATACGTGGGTCGCGGCGGTACCAACGCTCTTGTCGGACTGCGAATTGCGTCGTGCGCAAGACGATCTCATCGCGCGCCACCGACAGCGGTACCCGGCCCGCAAGGTGGTCGATCATTTCCTTGTATCCCAGCGCCTGTGCCGCGGTGCGCGACAGTGGCGGGTCGAGCGAAAGGAGTGCGCGCACCTCGTCGACCAAACCCTCGGCGATCATCTGGTCGACGCGTGCCGCGATGCGTTGCGACAGTTCGTCACGCGACCAGCGGATGCCGATCTGGACCACCCCGTTCTCGGGGAACGTCGCAGTGCCCGGTCCGGAGTCGCTGAAGCGGCCTCCGCTCCCAAGGCACACCTCGAGAGCGCGCACGATGCGCCGGCGGTTGTTGGGGTCGATCCTCTCGGCGGCCGGCGGGTCGAGTTCCGCGAGGCGGCGATACAAGCCCAGTGTGTCGAGGTCGGCTTCGAGTTCTGCGCGGATCTCGGGCCACTCTCCGGGAAAGACCAGCTCGTCGATGACTGCTGTCAGGTACAGGCCCGTTCCGCCGACCAGCAGGGCACTTCGCCCAGCCGCGTGGATCACATCGAGAGCCCTCGCAGCCGCAGTCTGGAACTGAGTCGCGGTGAAACGCTCGGTTGGTTCGACGAGGTCGAGACAGTGGTGCGGCACCCGACTCCGGTCTTCGGTCGTCGGTTTAGCCGTGCCGATGTTCATGTGGCGATACACCTGCATCGCATCGACTGCCACGATGTCGACGTCGTTTCGCATCGCGGCGACGTGCATGGCCACCGCCGACTTTCCGGAGGCGGTTGGACCGAGGATCACGACACGTCGTGGAGCGTCGGCGGATCGCATTCTCAGGCCGAGGCGACGGCCAGCCGCACCTTGTGCGTGGGGGCTGCCGTCACTTCGCGAAGTTCACCGCGCAGGAAATGTCGTGCCGCAGACGTGACGAGGACGTTCGCGTAGCTGCCGACACGGATCGGTTCGGCCGACGGGAAGTGCAGCAGCTTGTTCTGGCGGGTACGACCCGTCAGGACACCTTCGTTGCGCTTGCTGACACCTTCGATGACGACTTCTTCGATGCGCCCCACGCGTGCTTCGTGCTTGATGGCGGCGCTGTGTTCGAGGACGACACGGAGGCGTTCGAAGCGATCATTGACGACCTTCGGGTCGACGAAGCGATCGTGCATGTTCGCCGCCTCGGTTCCGGGCCGCGGTGAGAATTCAAACTCGTACGCCGAGTCGAAACACGCTTCGGCCGCAACTTCCATCGTGCGCGCAAAGTCGGCATCGGTTTCACCGGGGAACCCAACGATGATGTCGGTCGTCACTGCGAGATCGGGAATCACACGGCGGGCTTCGGCGAGCCGCTCGAGATAGCGCTCGGCGGAGTATCCCCTGTGCATGGCGGCGAGGATCGCATCGCTACCCGACTGCAGCGGATAGTGCAGGTGCTCGCACACCGAGAGCGTGGAAGCCATGGCCGCAAATGTTTCGGGGCGCATGTCCTTCGGGTGGGGACTCGTGAACCGAACGCGACGAATGCCATCTACCGAACCAACGGCATCGAGAAGTTCGGCGAACATCGGCCGCAATCTCGCATCTCCGCCCGAGCGCCGCACGTCGAGGGCAAGGTCGCGTCCGTACGAGTTCACATTCTGGCCGAGCAGGGTGACCTCGGTGACTCCCTGCGATGCGAGCACACGCACCTCGTCGAGGATCTCGGCGAACGGACGGGACATCTCCCGTCCGCGGACTGCGGGAACGATGCAAAAAGCACACGAGTTGTCGCAGCCGATCTGAATGGTGACCCATGCGTTGTAGGTGGTTTCACGACGTGCCGGCAATGCGCTCGGGAACATCGCATGATCGTCGACCACCGCTCCGTCGAGAATCTCGACGATCGGACCCGTTGCTCGCGACTCGCGCAACAGTTCAGCCGCGCGGTGGACATTGTGCGTGCCCATGACCACGTCGACCCAGCCGGCCTTTTGCAGGACGATGTCCTTGTCCTTCTGCGAGAGACAACCCGACACCACGATCTGACGGCCGGCCACTTCGTCTTTCCACGACTTCAACCAGCCCAACTGCCCGTACAGCCGCATGTCGGCGTTTTCACGAATGCAGCAGGTGTTCACGACTATCACGTCGGCTTCGTCGTCATTGGTCGCACGGGCGTAGCCGTCTGCCTCGAGCAGACCCGCGATGCGCTCGGAGTCGTGCTCGTTCATCTGGCACCCGTGGGTGCGTACGACGTATTTGCCGGCCATGACGAGCCTCAGGCTACCGAGCAGCACACAGCCCGGGCCGTTGGGCCCGGGCTGAAGCAATCCCGTACAGACAGTGGCGTGCCGCCGGGGAGAGGCCGTTGGCCGAGGCGCGCGACGTCAGTCGAGGTCGATGGGCTTGTCGTCGCCGGGCGTGAACTCTGCGTCGCCGTTCAGACCCGCTTGGTTGCGGACCTTTTCGGAGATTTCCATCATGATCTCGGGATTGTCGGTGAGGAACGTCTTGGCGTTCTCACGTCCCTGGCCAAGTTGTTCGCTTTCGTAGGTGAACCATGCACCGGACTTCTTGGCGATGCCCATTTCGACCGCGATGTCGAGCAGGGCGCCTTCACGGCTGATGCCCTTGCCGTACATGATGTCGAATTCAGCCTGACGGAACGGCGGCGAGACCTTGTTCTTCACGACCTTGACACGTGTGCGGTTGCCCACCACTTCCACGCCGTCCTTGATGGACTCGATACGACGGATGTCGAGTCGGACCGACGAGTAGAACTTCAATGCACGACCACCGGGGGTGGTCTCGGGCGAACCGAACATGACGCCGATCGTCTCGCGGAGCTGGTTGATGAAGACGGCGATCGTGTTCGTCTTGTTGAGATTGGCCGTCAACTTGCGCAAGGCCTGGC
>SXZT01000045.1 GCA_005787785.1 Actinomycetota bacterium | reverse complement strand
TGCCCGGCGTGATTTCGTTGCGGAAGCTCTTGCCGATCTGCGCTATTCCGAAGGGTGGCTTCTTGCGGCTGGTCTGAAGGACGTTCGCAAAGTTGACGAACATTCCCTGTGCGGTTTCGGGCCGCATGTACACCTCGGCGCCCGAGCCCTCGATCGGGCCGGCGTGGGTCTTGAACATGAGGTTGAAAGCCCTCGCCGGGGTGAACTCGCAGCCCTTTTTACCCTGTGGGCAGTCGCGCTCTTCGACGTGATCCTCGCGGAACCGCCGCTTGCACACCGTGCAGTCGACGAGCGGATCGCTGAAGTTCGCAAGGTGTCCACTGGCTTCGTACATCTGCGGCGGGCCGAGGATGGCGGCGTCGATCAGGACCACGTCGTCACGCATCTGCACCATCGTCCGCAGCCAGGCGTCCTTCACGTTGCGCAGCATCAAGGACCCCAGCGGGCCGTAGTCGTAGGAAGACCGGAATCCGCCGTAGATCTCGGCGCTCGGATACACGAAGCCCCGTCGCTTCGCGAGGTTGACGATTTGCTCGAGGTCCCTGGCTGCCATAAGAAAGGCAGAGGTTAGTCGTGACGCTCGAACATCCCCACGGATTTCAGTCTGCGTTCGCACTGTCGTTCGATGGCAACAGTGGCAATGTGGGTCACCTCATGGGTGATCGAACTCTCCGGCTCGGTGAGGGCAGCCACCAATTGCCCCCCGAGGATGCGCCGCATCAGCACGACGGCTGCGGCCGAAACCGCGAGGCCAGTGCGACACGCCCGACACTGAAGGCCGCCGTTGATCACGTCGAACGCGACAAGGTCCTCGTCCGACCCACACGAGGTACACCGGCCAAGTTCCGGCTCGAAGCCCTCCGCAGCAAGAAGCTTCAGATAAAAAGCCCCGACAACCAGTGACGAACCTCCGCGCGCCAGGGCCCCGAGGGCACCGACGAGCATTCGATGGATGTGAGGCACCGGCTCGCGGTCGACCGTCATCTGGTCGACCGCCTCGAGCATGGCGAGGCCCTGAGTCATCTTGTCGAGATTCGCACGCAACGCCGAAGCAGTGTCGAGCGGCTCGACCTGCGACACGATGTCCAGTTCACGGCCCTTGTGGAGCAGAACCGAGACATGACTCATCGGCTCGAGCCGCGACCCCAGCCGCGAACGCGTCTTGCGCACGCCTTTGGCCACCGCACGCACCTTGCCGTTTGCCTCCGTCAACAGGACGACGATGCGATCCGATTCGCCGAGACGGTAGGTCCGCAGGACAACGGCCTCGTCGCGGTAGTTGGTCACGCGTCGATCCCACCGAAACGGCGGTTGCGTCGTCGGAAATCGTCGACCGCAACCTGTAGGTGTTCGCTGCTGATGTCGGACCACGGAATGTCGAGAAACACGATCTCGCTGTAGGCGAGTTCCCACACGAGCGACGTCGGCAGCCTGTCGGGCGGTCCAAGCACCACCACGAGATCGGGTTCGGCATCGGCGGGCGCCAGAACGGCCCGAGCGAGGCTCTGTTCCGATCCGGTTGCATGTACACCGCGTGAGGCCTCGTCCGCGCGAAGCCATTCGACGACACGGATAAAACGCGCACGACCATCGGGTTCCGGCCGCACGATGACCTCGACACGACTGCGTTGGCGTCGCAACGCCTTGTCAATCATCGCTTCGAGGCGTGAAAAGGCCACACCGTCGACGGGCACGACCCCCGCCGACACAGGAACCAACGTCAACCACCGCGCACCTTCCCGCTCGAGTGCCTCTATGAGATCGCCAATGCGACGATTCCACTCTCCTTGATCGAAACTCGCCCAGTCATGCAAAGTGCCACCCGCGACCACGACGTGGGCTAGCGGTTCTTCGGACGCCACGGCGGAGCCGAGGGCCCTGCGCAGACGAGCCTTCACGCGTTCTTTGACGCGTGATTTCAGCTTCTCGAACACCACGTCATTGTGGCACGACCTTGTGGTTCCCGAGGTTGTGGTTCCCGAGGTTGTGGTTCCCGAGGTTGTGGTGCCCGGGTTCGACGTGTGCAATCAGGTGAATGTCCCCGTGATCGACTCGTCCGAGGACCCTCTCGGTAAAGTTGGGCCATGGCGGATCGCAAGTTGCACGTTGCGTGCATCATGGACGGCAACGGCCGCTGGGCCCGTCGTCGCGGTCTGCCACGGACGGCCGGACACACCGCCGGTGAGGAGGCTCTTGCCGTCGTGACCCGCGCGGCCGGCGACCGGGACATCGGGTGGCTCACCGTGTTCGGGTTCAGTACCGAGAATTGGATCAGACCGCGTGCGGAGGTGCGGCACATCCTCGCCATGCACAAAAAACTCTTCGGCCGCCTCGATGAACTGAATGCCAACAACGTGCGCGTCAACTGGATCGGTCGTCGATTCGACGAACCCGGATCACGGACCCCCTCATACGTTCAGCGGGCCATCAGGCGCGCCATCGATGACACGACCCACAACACGGGGATGGTCTTCACTGTGGCATTCGATTACGGATCCCGCACCGAACTCGCGCGCGCCGCCCAACTCGCTGCTGCCGACACAAACAGCGGGCTGGAACACGTCGACATCGCCGCCAACCTCTACGACCCTGCCCTGCCCGACGTCGACCTATTGATCCGCACCTCGGGCGAATCACGAATCTCAAATTTTCTCCTCTGGCAGATCAACGGCGCCAAGGTCCACTTCACGGAACGTACGTGGCCCGACATAACCGCCGAAGAATTCGACCGCGCACTTGCGGTGCTCAGTTGACGCACGCATTGCCGGTATGACCAACGACGATTCCTCCGACGACGCTCCCCGCGGCCGACATGTGATGCGCGATGAGGTTGCCCAAGCGCTTCATCATGTCACCTCGGGTCTTGCGAACCCCGAAGACCGGCCCGGCCAAGTCGACATGGCACTCGCCGTGACGCAGGCGATCAACAACGACGGTCGCCTGATCATTCAGGCAGGCACGGGGACGGGCAAAACGATCGCCTACCTTGTCCCCGCAATACTGTCGGGCAAACGCACGATCGTCTCGACGGCCACGAAGACCCTGCAGGACCAACTTGCACAAAACGACCTGCCTCTTCTCGAAGCGACGCTTCCCCAGCCCTTCTCGTGGGCGATCCTGAAGGGTCGTAGCAACTACGTATGCATGCAGCGTGTCTCCGAGGTCACCAACAACGCGCGTCTCGAACTCGAAGACCTCGGCGCCGGTCACCAACGAGAGGTCGACCAACTCGCCCGTTGGGCCCTGCTGACAGATTCGGGCGACATCGCCGAACTTGACTGGCAACCCACGCCCCGAGCCTGGCAGACAGTGAGTGTCGGTGGCGACGAGTGCCCCGGGGCCGCACGTTGCGAGTCCGGGGGGAATTGTTTTGCAGAACTCGCGCGGGCACGTGCAGCAAACGCCGACGTCGTCGTCGTGAACACCCACCTGTACGGGATGCATGTCGCGGCGGGTGGTGCAATTCTTCCCGAACACGACGTCGTCATCTTCGACGAAGCGCACCAAATCGAGGACACGCTCACCTCCACCGTCGGTGTCAGCCTCGCGGCGTCAAGAGCCACCACTCTTGCCGCGGTTCTCCGTCGCGTCATCGAAGACGAACGTCTTCAACGCAGACTCCATGACGAGGGCAAAGTTCTGAACGATGTCCTGGCCCCGAGCGTCGAAGAGCGCCTCTCGCTTCCACTTCCCGATGCCGTCGTCGGCTGTCTCGCTGCTCTCCGGCTGACGGCCGGTGAATGTCTCGAGGTTCTGCGCGCAGTCGACTCTGCGGTCGACTCGGTGCGGCAAAAGATGCTCCGCGCACAGACACTTGCCACGCGACTTGCCGACGATATCGATGCCGCGCTGCTTGCAGACACTTCGTACGTCGCTTACGTCACTGGTTCGGCCGACCGCGCCGAACTCGTTCTCGCGCCGCTCGATGTCGGGCCGGCCCTCGCCGAACACGCGTGGCCCGGACATGCGGTTGTCCTGACGAGTGCCACGATCCCACTGTCGATGCCCCATCGGGTGGGTCTCGGCGACTCGGCCGAGATGGTCGATGTCGGTAGCCCCTTCGATTACGGCGAGCAGGCGATGCTCTATTGCGCGACGCACCTTCCCGAACCCAACGCCGACCGCGACGATGCCGTGCACTCCGAAATGGCCGATCTCATCGCTGCAGCAGGCGGCCGCACCCTGGCACTCTTCACCAGCAGACGGGCGATGAATACAGCGGTGGAAGCATTGCGATCCCGCGTTCCGTACCCGATTCTTTCGCAGGACGAGAACCAACGCGCGACGTTGCTCCGCGAATTCACGCTCGACGAGTCGGCGTGCCTCTTTGCGACGGCGGGTTTTTTCGAAGGAGTCGACATTCCCGGTCGCTCTCTCTCACTCGTGATCATCGACAGGATTCCCTTCCCGCATCGCAACAATCCGCTGCTTGCCGCACGGCGTGAATTGCATGGACAACGGGGTTTCACCGAAATTGATCTGCCGCGAGCGATCACGTCACTCGCCCAGGCCACAGGACGTTTGGTGCGCTCGCGTGCCGATCGCGGCGTCGTTGCCGTTCTCGATCCGCGCTTGGCCAAGAAGGGCTACAGATGGACCATCATCAACGCTTTGCCTCCGATGAGGCGCACCCGCGACAAGACCGAAGCAATCGACTTTTTGCGCAGTGCCATCGAAGACGCCTGACCTCAGGCGACCACGAGTCGATATCCCAAACCCCGCGCGGTCACGATGATTCTCGGTTCGTCCGGCTGGTCCTCGATTTTCACACGAAGACGGCGGACGTGTGCGTCGACCAACCGACTGTCACCCAGGTATTCGTACCCCCACACGCGTTCCAACAACTGGTCCCGTGACAGGACCTGGCCTGCATGATCGGCGAATTCGCACAACAGCCGGTACTCGGTTCGCGTCAAGGGAAGTTCACGACCGGTTTTCAGCACGATGCCGAGGTCGCGTCGGATCTCGAGATTGGCGACGCGATCGAGTCGTGTTGATGATGCCGGCGCAGCGGGTCCATCCTGCAACTGTGCACGCCGCAGTGCAGCGCGGATACGCGCGGCGAGTTCTTTCGTCACCACCGGCTTCGTCACATAATCGTCCGCACCGGCTTCGAGGCCCACAACCAGATCGTGTGTGTCCGTCTGTGCCGTCACCATGATGATCGGGGTCACGGAGTGGGCCCTGATCTGGCGACACACATCGAACCCGGAGATGTCGGGCAGACGCAGATCCAGCAAAACAAGATCGGGCGGCATCTCGTTGAATTTCCTCAAACCCGTTGCGCCATCGGGAGCCTCGATCACCTCGTAGCCCTCGTCCTCGAGCGCCAGCCTGAGAGCCAGCCGAATGTTGTCGTCGTCTTCAACGAAAAGGAGCCGATGCACGGGTCTCATTCTGCCGATCGCCGCGGGAGAGTGCCCAAATCGTTACACAAAACGCACAGAATTCAGCCAGCTACGTCACAATTGAGCGGGATACTGGCTGCTGGGTGGTGTCCTCCCGGTGGATCACTTTCCTCCCCCTTTGTGGTCCACCGGGCGGAGGATTCGGCCACACTTGGTGTGTGGCCGCGCCGTCCCGTAGAGACATCCGAACCGTCAGGCTCGGACTGCGTGCGCGGACTCTCGTGTCCTTTGGTCTGATCGCGCTGGTCACCTCGATGTTCGCAGGAATCGCAACGTACTCGTTCAGCCGAAGCAGTCTCATCGACCAGCGCTTCGAGGCGACGCGCGCGCAGGTGCTGGGCAATGCGCAGGTGATGCGTACGCTCCTGCTCGCACGTCGCAATCTTGCGAGCCAGGTGATCACCACCATCCGCACCGAGTCACGTGGGTACGCACTCGTGCGTGTCGACCCGCAGGACTTCTTCTACGCCACCGATCCGCTGAGCTTCACCCAGGCCGACCTCCCCGTCTCGCTCATCGAGTCGGTTGCAACAGGCCGCGCCGCCACACAGCGTTTCGATCACGACGGCGAGCTCTACCAAGGTTTTGGTATACCCATGCCGTCCGTCGGTGCCGACTACTACGAGGTATTTCCATTGCGTGAAACGCAACGGACACTCAGTTTTATTCTCAGCGCCCTGCTTGCCGGGCTCATCGTCGCCACAGCGATCGCCATCGCCCTCGGCTGGTTCACCTCGCGTCGGCTTCTACTTCCCGTGCGGCGGGTCGTCGATGCGGCCGCCGACATCGCGGGAGGCCGACTCGACGCGCGACTCGAACCCGAAGACGACCCCGACCTCAACCGACTGGCCGTCACCTTCAACGAGATGGCCGACGCGGTCCAGGAGCGGATCGAACGAGAGGTCAGGTTCGCCAGCGACGTTAGCCATGAATTGCGGTCACCCATCACGGCCGTCAGCGCCGCAATCGATGTGCTCGCGGCCCGCAGGTCGGAACTCTCCGACCGCAATCAACAGGCACTCGATGTCGTCACAACGCAGGTGAGGCGATTCGATCGCATGGTGATCGATTTGTTGGAGCTCTCCCGTCTTGACTCGGGGACGAGCGTTCCTCGTTACGAGACCATCGAGATCGCCGACTTCATCAGACGCATCGCACAAAGGTCGGGCTTCGGTATGGTCCCCATCGTCACATCCGGAATCATCCATGATCAGATCACCAGCGACCGTCTACGTCTCGAACGAATCATCGTGAACCTTCTCGTGAACGCGCGCGAACACGCTGGAGGCCCGGTGGGGATCCTCATCGACGGACGCCTCGACGCGGTCGAGATCACCGTCATCGACGAGGGACCCGGAATTCCCGAGGCTGACCGACAGCGGATCTTCAATCGCTTCGCCCGCGGGACGTCTGCTGCACGCGGAACCGGAACCGGACTTGGCCTGTCCATAGCACTCGAGCACGCCGGCGCCTTGGGTGCGACGATACGCATCGAGAACAACACACCGTGCGGCATGCGCTTCACGCTGGACGTCCCAACCGACCCTGATGGTGCGGAAGTGGTGGAGGAATAGTGCAGTCGCGCGCGAAGACCTTTCGGGGCAGGACGCTGGCGTTGCTCGGCGCGACCATGATCGGCAGTGTCGCGCTCGTGGCATGCGGACCACGAACGCAAGACGCGGCAACTCCCTTGCGCGGTGTGCCCCGCGACCTCACCGCACCCACGTCCCCGTCGACCACCACGTCGTCGACGACTGTCGCACCAACGATGACGACGATCGTTGAAACCGAGTCGGTCCTGTTGCATTTCATTCTCGGCGAGACGATCACTACGGCCCTGCGCAACCTTCCTCTCGACCCCAACCCGCAGGCCGTGCTCGACTCGCTCCTTGCCGGCTACCCGTCGAGCGCGTTCGGCCCCGACGTGCGCAGTGCAATCCCTCGCGATCTCACAGCAGCGGTCACCGTCGAGCGTGGCCTCGCAACGGTTGACGTCCAGGGATCTCTTCTCACAGAGATCTCCCCCCTCGACCAGCCGCTCGCGATCGCACAGATCGTGCTCACGCTCACGTCGCGGCCAGGTATCGGACAGGTTGAGTTCCGTGTGGACGGAGACCCGCAGGCGGTGCCCCGCGGCGGAGGCGAACTGGCGCCGCTGGGTGAACCCGTCGCGTATGACGACTACGCGATCCTCGTTTCCCCCGTTGCAGTCCGCGACGACGGGACCTGAGGCCCTGCGCGCTCAATATCCCAGGCGTTCGACCCTGCTCGGCTTGCGCTGCCAGTTCTTGTCGACGATCACACGCAGTTCGAGATATGCGCCAGGCGTCATCTGGGCCCGCACGGACTCGCCTACTTCCTTCAGAAGCGACCCGCCCCGACCGATGACCATTCCCTTTTGGCTCTCGCGTTCGACGATGATCTCGCAGCGCACTCGCGGCCATTCCCATTCGGTCACCCGTGTCGCGATCGAATACGGCAACTCGTCACGGGTGAGCCGCAGAAGTTCTTCACGCACCATTTCCGCGACCCACTCCTCTTGACTCACATCCCCGGTTGCATCGGCGGGGTAATACCACGGACCTTCCGGCAGGATCCCGAACAGCGCCGCCGAAAGCTCATCGACGCCCTTTCGAGAGCGGGCAGAGACCGGAAAGTACTCGTCGGCGGAGAGAACGGTCGATCGGGACAGTTCGGCAAGGATTCGCTGTGGGACCGCCACGTCGCACTTGTTCGCGACGACAAAGAGTTTCGTGGCTTTCCGGTCGATCGGCACGTTGGCGGCAACCCATTCGTCCCCCCTGCCGAAACCGCTTTCAGCATCGAACACCAGGATCGCGACATCGACGTCGACGGCACTCGCCATTGCAGTCGCGTTGACACGTTTTCCGAGCGCCGTGACCGGCTTGTGGAGACCCGGAGTGTCGACGAACACGATCTGCGCGTCGTCACGCACCGCCACGCCGTGGATTCGTCGACGGGTGGTCTGTGGTTTGTCCGACACGATCGAGACCTTCGTGCCAACGATCGCATTGACAAGCGACGACTTGCCGACGTTCGGCCGGCCGACCACCGCGACGAATCCGGATCTCATCGACCGACGAGTTCCGCAAGGATCGGCGCGAACGCGTCGAGATTGGCCTCGAAGACCGTGTAGTGGCTGATACCCGTGGTCTCCCGACGCTCGAGCAGTTGTTCGAGACACTGCGCGACCGTTCCGATCACCACATGAGGGATGGCCAGTGCGTCGGATGGATCGTCGAGTCCGTACCCGCGCGCGACTTTTTCCATCGTCGGAATCCTTTCGTCGGTCACGAAGACGTTCGTGAGATTCGTGTGAAGTTCCAGTCCTTCCATGCGGTCACCCGCGGCCTCCCGCACCCACGCCAACTTTTCGGCAGTCGCCGCCCCCGTAGCGTTCGCCGCCGACTCGCGGCCGACACGACCAGCCGACATGTTCGGCACGAAAGACACGATGTCGGCCTTTTGGGCCGCGAGAGACAAAACACGTTTGCCCCCGCCACCCACGAGAATCGGCGGCCCGGCCGGCTGGGTCGGCTTGGGATAGTTCGGGGCTTCGCGCAACGCGTAGTGACTGCCGGTGAAGTTTGCAGTGTCTCCCAGCCAACACGAGCGCAAGACGTCGATAGCTTCAGACAACCGCTCGATACGTGCACCAACGGGTGCGAAGTCCTGGCCGATGGTTGCGTGGTCGGCCTCGAGCCATCCGGCTCCGATGCCGAGTTCCAGTCGACCGCCACTCAACAAATCCAGCGTCGCCGCGTCACGCGCTACGACTGCGGGGTGCACGGATTCGTTGTCGAGAACCAACGTACCGATGCGCAGTCGCGACGAGTGCGACGCAACGAAACCGAGGGCGACGAGGGGTGAAAAACCCTTGGCGCCCCGGTGCTGGGGCATGTGAACGACGTCGTAGCCCTCTGCATCGACCCGTTCGACCAGATTGCGCCATGAAGTCGCGTCGGGTGCGCCCGACGTCATCACGCTGAAACGGAAAGCACGGACGCCGACACCCACGGATGACAGACTAAGCGCATGGCATCGGGACGCACACCTCTTAACCCTCGACGCTGGTTCGACCGAATGCAGCCCCAAACACTGCAGATCGCCACCTGGCTCCTCTATCTCAATGGGTTCTTCCTTCTCATCGACGTCATCGACAAAAGTGACTATCTCGGGTACTTCCGCCTTCGGTACGGTTGGGGCCTGCCCCTCGGTATCGCCATCGTCGCAATGCATGCCGGCGGCGGATGGTTGATGGCAAACGACCGGAAAATCGGTTGGAAACTCGCCGCCCTCGCGTCGTTCACCCCCTTTGTGCTGCGATTCGTCGCCTACTCCGATATCGAGCGTCAAGTGGACGACTCGTTCAGCCTGTATCGCAAACTCACCGGTGGCAGCACCTTGGGTGTCATCTTCGACGTTGCACTGTGTGCGCTCCTTCTTCACCCTCACAGCCGTCAACATCAAAAGATCTGGTACCGCTGACCGGTTTTCACGGCGCCTCCGCGGCGTGAGAGACTAAAGCCATGGCAACAGTGATCAACGGCATCGACGGCCTCAAGTCCTCAGTCGGTACCCACCTCGGCTACAGCAACTATCTGACGATCAACCAGGAGCGGGTGAACCAATTCGCCGAGGCGACCGGCGACCATCAGTGGATCCATGTCGACGTCGAACGCGCCAAGGCGGGCCCCTTCGGTGCGCCAATCGCCCACGGGTATCTCACGTTGTCCCTCGGACCCGTCCTGCTGCCGGAAATCTTCACGGTGGGCGGGATTTCGATGGGCGTCAACTACGGCGCGAACAAGATCCGCTTCATGTCGCCGGTCCAGGTCGGCTCGAGATTGCGGGCGGGTGCCAAATTGGTGAACGTCGAAGACGTCGCGGGCGGTGCGCAGGTCACCATGGAAGTGACCTTCGAAGTCGAAGGTGCCGCCAAGCCGTCTTGCGTTGCGGAAATCATCTTCCGTTACTACGTCTGATTTCGATTGTCTGATACTCCCTCCTGATCGAAGGGGTTTGGTTCAGCCGAACTGGGGCATCACCTTTGTCGCAAGGAGTTCCATCGTCTCGGTATCGGGATAGTCCGCGCACCACGGGATGAAACCCGAGCAACCGAGGCTCACGTAGGTGGCGATTTTTTCGGCAACCTGCTCGGGAGTGCCCACCAGGTTGTTGTCACGCCAGTTGTCCACCGAGTCGCCCCAGAGCCCACCTTTCGTGCGCTCGGCAAGTTCCTTCTCGGTCGAACGGATGAACACTTCGGGTGACCAGGTCTTGCGGATCTCGGCCTCGTCGCGGCCGACCGCGGCACAGTGACCTTTCAGGATCTCCCTCTTGTGGGCCCATTCATTGGGCTTGCCACCGAAGTTCGAACAATCGGCGTGCTCCGCGACGACACGCAGGGTCAACTGCTCACCACCACCGCCGATCCACACCGGGGGCGTCGGCTTCTGCAGAGGCTTCGGGTCACAGTTGGCCCGAACCGTCTTGTAGTACTTGCCGTCGTACGTCGTCTCGGCATTCGTCCACATCGACTTCACGATTTCAACCGATTCGCGCAGCATGCCGATGCGGTCCTTGGGTTTGGGAAATTCGTAGCCATAGCCGCGGTATTCGTTCTCGTACCAGCCGGCGCCGATTCCCCACTCGAGACGCCCCCCGGAGATGACGTCGAGCGTCGAGGTGATCTTGGCCAGGAGGCCAGGGTTACGGTAGCTGTTGCAGCCCACCATCTGTCCGAGCCTGATGCGCGATGTGCGCTGTGAAATCGCGGCCATCGTGGTCCAGCACTCAAACACTGCTTCGTGGGCGGGCCGTGGCACGTTGTGAAAGTGGTCGTATAACCAAATCGAGTGGAACCCAAGTTGCTCTGCCCGAAGCGCGACATCAACCGCAACGTTCCACTTCTCGGCATCCCCCACCACGTCGGCGAGTTCCATCTTCCAACCCTGAGGCATGAACACCCCGAAGATCGGTTTGTCGGTGTCGTGAAGCGGATGTGCCGGCATGCACTCCACCCTAGAGCGGTAGTTCGCCCGTTGCTTTCTTCGTGGACCCGAAATCCTTGTACGCCGCGATGGTGCGTTGTGCGATGCGCATCTGATGGATCTCGTCGGCACCATCGGCAAAGCGGCTCCAACGTGCCTGCGTAAGCATTCCGGCCAGCGGGGTGTCGGTCGAGTACCCGAGAGCGCCGTGAACCTGGATGGCACGGTCAATGATCCGCCACAGGCTGTTGGCAACGAAATGCTTGGCCATCGAGACCTCTGCGACGAAATCCAGCTTGTGCTCGATCTTGTAGGCCGCATGCAGCACCATCAATTTCGACTGGTACAACTCCATCGTCGAATCGGCGATCATCCACTGGATGCCCTGCTTCTCAGCGAGATACGACCCATGCGAGTAGCGCTCGAGTGAGCGCTTCACCATCAGGTCGAGTGCGATCTCGGCCTGACCGATCCAACGCATGCAATGTGCCAAACGTGCCGGCCCGAGCCGGTACTGACCGAGCAGGTGACCCTGGCCGCGGCCGCCCAGCATGTTGGCCGCCGGCACGCGCAGGTCTTCGATCTTGATCTCGCAGTGGTTGTGGCCACCCGACATCGTGTGCACGTCGCGGACGATGTTCCAGCCCTCGCTCGGAAGGTCGACGATGAAGCAACTGTTCGCCGCCTGTGGAATGTCCGGGTCCTCTTCGGTGCGGGCAATCAGCATCGCGAACTTCGCGCCACGCGCCCCGGAGATGAACCACTTGTGACCGTTGATTACCCATTCGTCACCGTCCTTGTAGGCGAACGTCTTGATCAGCGTCGGATCACTACCTGCAACCTCGGGTTCGGTCATGGCGAAGCACGAGCGTGCGGTGCCCTCACACAACGGACGCAGGTACTTCTCCTTTTGTTCGGGCGTACCCCAATGCAGCAGCGTGTGCTGGTTGCCCTCGTCGGGTGCCTGTGCGTTCAAGACGAACGGGCCGATGCCGACTTTTGCCGCCTCGGCGGAAACCGCCGCCATTGCCGTCGGGCCGAGGCCCATGCCACCCCATTCGGTGGGCATGTGGGGCAACCAGAGGCCGCGCTCTTCACGTGCCTCCTTGCGCAGCTTCATGATCGTCTTCACGACCTGTGACCTGTCGTTCTGGTCGGTTGCCTCCCATGCCGGACGCACCGACTCGTCCATGAAGGCACGCACCTTCTGGCGGATGTCCTCGACGTCCTGCGGAAAACTGAAATCGATCACGTGATGGCCCCCAACTCGTCGGTGTCCGACGACCACCCATTCTTGCCCCGCGCACGAGTGGGCGGCAACCAGAAACCCTCCTAGCCTGCTCTCGTGTCGATGCCGGACGGTCGCCTCCCCGAGGGGGCAGAGAAGGTCAAGGCCGTGCGGACGATGTTCGACACGATTGCGCCCCGGTACGACCTGGTCAACCGCATCATGACCTTCCGTCTCGACACACGTTGGCGCCGACGAGCCGTCCGCACGCTGCGACTCGCACCTGGCTCGACGGTCATCGACCTTGCCTCCGGAACCGGTGATCTTTGCATCGACCTGCGTCGGCGAGGCCTCAACCCGATCTCCTTCGATCTCAGTTTCGGCATGCTCAGCGCCGATCGCAGCGGCGAACCTCGCGCTCAATCCGACATTCTGCGACTACCACTCGCCGACGCTTCCGTCGACGGCGCGACGTGCGGATTCGCACTGCGCAACCTCGTCGACCTCGACGCGTTCTTCACCGAACTTGCCCGCGTTGTCAGACCAGGCGGTCGGATTGCGCTGCTCGATGTCGGCATCCCGCATAACCCGATCGTGCGCTTCGGCAACAACATCTACTTCGGAAAAATCGTACCGCGAATCGGTGCACTCCTCTCCGACGGACCCGCATACCGCTATCTGCCGAAGAGTGTCGCCTACCTACCGCCGCGCGAAGAACTGATCGGGAAACTCCGCACCGCGGGCTTTGCCGACGCCGTGCACGAACAACTGAGTGGTGGCCTCACCCAACTGCTCACGGGAACCCGCGACGCATGACCGCACTGCATTCCTGCAGCCGCCCCTTCGAAGAACCCGTCGACTTGAACGACATCGCCCGCGGGGACGGACTTCTCTTCGTGCGCGACGGCGTCGGCGTCGCCGCCCGGGGTGTCGCATGTGAAAGCAAGTCGAACGACGTTGCTGCCGTGCTCTCCTCCATCGTGGTCGCATCCGGTTCCCTTCCGCCGCGGGCAATCGGCGCCCTGCCGTTTGCTCCGGGCAGCACGGGAACTTTCGTCGTTCCCGCCGTCAGCGTCGTCAAGACGGCTTCGGGCGCGCAGCACGTCGTGGCGGTTGCTGATGACGCCCCGACGGCCGAAGCCTTACTGACAAAGGCACACGACGAGATCACCGGCGCGACACATCCAAAACCGCGACCGCACGCGGGAAGGTTCAGCGTCGGGGCCCTCACCGACGTCGACATCTATCTCGCCGCCGTCACCTCTGCGCGCGACGCGGTTCGTCGCGGCGACATCACGAAGGCCGTCATCGCGCGCGATATCGAGGTGACGTCGAACGAGCCGATCGATCTTCACGCCGTCCTTCTTCGCCTCAAGGCCTCCTTCGGGTCGAGCTACCGCTACAGCTTCCGCGGCCTCGTCGGTGCTTCGCCCGAGCTGCTGGTCGAAGTCGAAGACCAAACGGTCCGCAGCAATCCACTTGCAGGAACCACTGCACGAACCGGGGACCCCGCGACCGACCGCACTCTCGCCGACGCGTTGCTCGCCAGCGAAAAGAACCAGATCGAACACCGCGTTGTCGTCGACATGGTGCACGACACTCTCCTTCCCTACTGTTCGTATCTCGACTGGGAGCCCGAGGCGTCAGTGGTCGCGGTGGCCAACGTGCAACACCTCGGCACACGCGTCGAAGGCCGACTCAGCCGACCCGCCCATGCCTGCGATTTGGCCCGTCTGCTGTGCCCCACGCCCGCACTCGGCGGCCACCCCAGGGATGCCGCAGTCGAACTGATTGCGCGCTTCGAGGGCATGGACCGAGGCCTCTACGGTGGAGCCATCGGCTGGTGCGATGCGACCGGCGACGGCACGTTTGCCGTCACGATTCGCTGCGCCGAGTTCTCGGTCGATCGCACACGTGCGCGGCTGTTCGCCGGGGGGGGAATTGTCGCCGAGAGCGACCCACAGTCGGAACTCACTGAAACACAGGCCAAGTTCCAGGCCATGCTCTCGGCACTTGTTCGCCCCTAACGGCGAAGGGCTCTGTCGACCGCGTCACTGATCGCCGTGTTCAATCGACCGTGGACGGCGTGGTCATCGGTGCGATCGGTATCGACCACGATCACCAACGGCCCCGGCGTGGCGAGAGCTTCGCGCAGTGCCCCGACGCTTTTCGGTGTCACGACCCTGAGGCCAAAGCCGCGCGCCACGCCGGCGACATCGGTGCCGTGGGGCGTGCCGAAGAGCTTTTCGAAGGTGTCGGCGGCGACCATAGATGCCTGGGGAAGGTACGAAAAGATCGCGCCACCATCGTTGTTCGACACGACGATCCGGATGTCGAGCGTTCGCTTCGCAAGCATCGCGAGGGACGACACATCGTGGACGAATGCAACGTCACCGATGAAAGCCGTCACGGCCCCCAACTCACTTGCCACTCCGATCGCCGTGGCGATCACACCATCGATTCCATTGGCACCCCGGTTCGCGTACACGAGGAGGCCGTCGCCGGTCGGGGCATACCACTCAATGTCGCGAATGGGCATGGACGAGCTCGCGACGACGATGCGCGCGGATGCGGCCACTTCCCGGGCAATGTGCGGGTCGAGAAGGGATTCACCGGCGAGGGTTTCCACGATCGCCACCTCGGCCGCCGCCTCGGCGTCTCGCCACTTGGCGCTCCACGACGTCGGATTCGCGCGATCGCCCTTGTCGGCCATGACACGCGACACGGCAGTGGTGAGACGATCGACCGTGTTGGCTACATCAGCCTCGATGTGGACCTCGACCGTGTGGTCCGGGTCGTGGTACGTGCCCGGCGAATGCACCACGATCTGTTCCGAATTCATGGTGCGCAGCCACTGTCCGAGCACCTTCGAGGCTGGCGGCGCACCCAACCTCAGGACGACTTCAGGAGCCAATTCCTTCGCGGCGAACGGCGACCTCACGATGCCATCGAAGTGACTGACGATATTGCCGCCTTCGGTCCTCGTTCCGCTGCGGGGGCAGGCAAGCAACGGCCAGTTCAGAACCGACGCGAGGACGGTCGCAGCGCCTGCGTAGGCCGTGATCGCATAGCCACAACCGGGGTCACCCGCGATTATCACACCCCGGCGTCCGGCGAGGCGATGAGCGAGGTCGTCTATCTCCCAGTCGGTCAGCAGTGACTTGGCGTGCATGTGGCCGGACCACGGCCCGTCGTGCGAGCGCGATGCGGGCATGTCGACGACGTTGCCGATGAGGGGTTCACGGAACGGGAGATTGAGATGCACCGGCCCCGGGATCGGACCGATGGAGCGAGCCACGAGATGGTTCGCGAGCGCCCGCCACGTGTGTGCGGCTTCGAAGGAGGCGACGCCGGGGTCATGGAACCACCGCACGGAGGCACCGTAGAGAGCCGTCTGGTTGATCGTTTGGGCTGCACCCACGTCTCGGAGCTCGGGAGGTCTGTCGGCGGTGCAGACGATCATCGGCACTGCCGACAAGTGTGCCTCGACGACTGCCGCATGGAAATGTGCCGCCGCGGTGCCCGACGTACACAATGCAACTGCTGGGATGCCGCTGACAAGTGCCGACCCGAGGGCAGCAAACGCTGCACCACGTTCGTCGAGAAAGACCTCGGTGCTGATGCGCCCATCGTTCACGAGCGCAAGAGCCATGGGTGTCGAGCGCGACCCCGGCGCCACGAATGCGAACTTCACGCCGAGGCGCACCCACTCGTCAACCAACGTCGCGCAGAAGGTCGCCTGTGTGTCGGCTGTCGGGTGGCGGTCTATCGTGTGGGTCATGAAGGTCGAGATCTGGTCTGATGTCGTGTGCCCATGGTGCTCCATCGGCAAGAAACGCTTCGAGGATGCTGTCCAGAGCCTCGCAGATGAGGGTACAGAAATCGACCTCCAAGTGACGTTCCGTCCGTTCCAGCTCGACCCCGGCGCCCCGGTCGGTGGTGCCACCCCCGTCGCCGAGGCATACGCCAAGAAATTCGGCGGTGCGGAAAAGGCCCAAAAGATTCTCGATCATGTGACCCGCGTCGCAGCCGAGACGGGCATCACCTTTCACATGGACAGGGCCGTGCGTGCGAACACTCTGCGGGCACACAGATTGATGCATCTTGCTCTCATCCACCACGGTCCCGCCGCGCAACGCGCCATGAAGCAGCACCTTCTCGAGTCGTATTTCACGAACGGCGAAAACGTTGCCGACGACGAAGTGCTCATCGCAGCCGCTCGGACCGCGGGCATTCCCCGCGAGATGGCCCAAGCGTGGCTCGATTCCGAGGAAGGTGACGTCGAGGTGCGTCGCGACATCATCGAGGCTGGCGAGCTCGGCATCGCCGCCGTTCCGACGTTTGTCATCGATGGACAATGGGCGATCCCTGGTGCACAAGACGTCGAGGTGTTCGCGCGGGCACTGCGTCGAATGCACGAGAAGTCCCTCACCGCCGAATGAACCACCAACCGGAATGAATCTCCAGGCGCGATGATTCCACGCAAGATCGTTCTCCTGCACGGCTTCACTCAGGGTGGAGCGACCTGGGTCCCGCTCATGGAGGCGATCACCACTCGTGCCCCGATCGACGCACCCGACTTGCCCGGACACGGCAGCGCGACAAACGTGACCACGGGTCTCGCGGATACCGCTTCGGATCTTGCGCAGCGTTACGGCAAGGGCGCCTACGTCGGATACTCGATGGGTGGTCGTATTGCTCTTCATCTCGCCCTCGCCCGGCCCGAATTGGTGTCGCACCTCGTGCTCTGCAGCACCACGGCAGGAATCGTCGATCAGGACGAGCGGCAGCGCCGCCGCACTGCCGACGACGCTCTCGCTGCTCATCTGCGCGCCGTCGGCGTCGACACCTTTCTCACCGAATGGCTCGCCCAGCCGATGTTTGCCTCACTCACCGTCACTACGCACGACGCCGAAGTGCGCGCCGCCAACACCGCCGAGGGTCTTGCGACGAGCCTTGAATGTGCAGGCACGGGCACACAGGACGCGCTGTGGGACAGCCTCGACATGCTTGAGATGCCGGTTCTAGTCGTCACGGGTGAAAGGGATGAAAAGTTCACGACTCTCGGTCGTCGCCTCGTCGAACGCATCGGCGACAATGCGCGCCATGTCGAGGTGCCCGGGGCGGGCCATGCGTTCCCCTTCGAACGCACCAACGAATTCGCCGCGCTTTTGAGTGCATTTCTCCGCTGAGTCAGGCCCCGATCGCAAGACCCACGCCAAATGCAACACCGAACAACATCTGCGCGCGGCCGGTTGCGCCGAGCACCGCAATCAGTTCGCGACCTTTCGCCCCGCCCCGAACGGCGGCGACTCCCGGCGCGATAGCAGCAAGGCCGACCAATCCGAGCACGGCCGAAGGTCGTTGCACGCCCGTGAGAACGACGAAGCCCCCCGCCACCACACACAGAGATAGGTAGAGCGAACGTGTTCGTCGATCACCGAGGCGCACGGCAAGAGTCTTTTTGTCCGCTTTCGCGTCTGTCGGAATGTCACGGAGATTGTTGACGATGAGCAGCGCGCACGCGAGACAACCCACTGGCACGCTCGCCAGCCATGACAAACTCGGAAGACTCTCCGATACGGCAAAGGTCGATCCGACCGTCGCCACCAGACCGAAAAACAGGAAGACAAAAACCTCGCCGAGACCGATGTATCCGTAGGGATTCTTTCCCCCGGTGTAGAACCACGCTGCGGCGATCGCCGCGACACCCACGACCAGCAACCACAACGATGTCGAAAGCGCGATCACCAAACCCGCGACGGCCGCGATGCCGAATGCGACGAAAGCGGCGGCTTTCACCTTGTTCGGCGCCACCAAACCCGACCCGACCAGCCGCAACGGGCCGACGCGCACTTCGTCGGTACCCCGAACACCGTCGCTGTAATCATTCGCGTAGTTCACTCCGACCTGCAGCGCCAGACTCACGACGAGCGCTGGCACACCGAGCCACCATCGCACGCCGTCCGATCCCGCCGCTACGGCGAGGCCCACGGCGACGGGCACCACGGCTGCCGGGAGCGTCTTCGGTCGCGCACCGACGATCCACGGGTTCACGGTGACCACCCTACGCTGTCGGGGTGCGCGAACTCGTGGCTCTCGATCTTGCCTCGTCGAATGCGGTCGCCGAGAACGTCCTGCGCGAATGGGACTCAGGGAACGCAGTGATGGTCGTCGACCAACGTTTGCCCGATGGCGCGCGACGCACTCTTCTCCACACCCTGGGCGTACACGCCATCGTCGACAGTTCTGGACGTAGCACTCTCGATTCCTCGACCGAGCCGATGACCGAGGGGGATGCCGTCGTCATTGCCACCAGCGGCACGTCGGGGCTCCCGAAAGGTGTCGTCCACACACACGCCGGTCTGCGTGCGGCTTCTCTTGCTTCGGCTGCGGCCCTCGGTGCAGGCGCCGAAGCGCACTGGCTCGCATGTCTTCCCCTCGCCCACATCGGCGGCTTTGGCGTACTCACGCGTGCGTGGCACACGGGGGCACTCCTGACCATCCACGACGGGTTCGACCCCACCGTGGTCGTGGCGAGCGGTGCATCCCATGTCTCACTCGTCGCTACCGCAATGTCGCGTATCGACACGCGCGCCTTTCGACGCATCCTTCTCGGCGGTGCGCGCCCACCGTCCTTGGTCCCAGACAACGTCACCGTCACGTACGGACTGACGGAATCGTGTGGCGGGGTCGTCTACGACGGTCGGCCGGTTCCCGGAGTTTCGGTGGAGATTGCCGGGGACGGCGAGATTCTGGTGCGCGGGCCGATGACCATGTCGCGCTACCGCAACCAAGAATTGGTGTCGCCCGTCGATTCGGGGGGCTGGCTGCACACCAACGACATCGGACGGATCAACTCGGGGATGCTGCAGGTCGAAGGACGACGCGGCGAGATGATCATCACAGGTGGTGAGAACGTGTGGCCTGACGCGGTCGAACGCGTTCTCGCACAGCATCCACTCGTCGCAGAATGCGCGGTTGCGGGCGTCGACGACAACGAATGGGGCCAGCGCGTCGTTGCCTGGATCGTCACAAAAGGTGAGAGCGACCCGGTTCTCGAGGCAATCAGGGAATTCGTGGCAGCGTCGTTGCCGCGTTTCTGCGCGCCCCGCCAATTGGTGTTCCTCGACGCGCTACCGCGTACCGCTCTCGGAAAAGTGTTGCGTCGAACGCTTGTCGAGGACCTATCGACCCAACGATGACGTTTCCGTCGGTGGTCCGTCGCCGGTGGCTGGCATCGGGTCGCGCTGCGTTGTTCGCACCGCTACGTCCTATGGAGTATGGACCTCAGGTAGAGCCGGCCACGCCGGCGCCGCCGTCGATGACGTAGGTCTCGCCCGTGATCCAATTCGCGGCATCCGACGCGAGGAAAACGGCGAGGTTTGCGATGTCCTGCGGTTCCCCCAGACGCTTTGTCGGCAGGCGCGCGGCCAGTGTCTCCCCGAAATTGTCGACGAGCACGGCTGCAAAATCGGTCTTCACGAGGCCGGGCGCGATACCCACCACACGCGACGGTCCGATTTCGCTCGCCAGTTGTCGAGTCATGTGAATGAGCGCCGCCTTGGTGAGGTTGTAGACGCCAAGCCCGATCTCCGCGCGCATTCCGCCGACCGATGCAATATTGATGACAATCCCCGGATGATCTTTCATCCACCGCTCGTAGACCATCTGCGTCCAAAAGAGAGGACCCTTGAGGTTCACGTCGAACGTCTTTGCAAACCGCCCTTCGTCGACACCGAGCGTCTTGCCGAAGTACGGATTCGTAGCGGCATTGTTCACGAGAATGTCGATCGCACCGAAGCGTTCCATCGTTGCATCGATGCACGCCGACGCCGCCGACAGGTCGCCCGCATTCGCTGCAAACACGTCGGTATCGCCGTCGATACCCGCGGCCGCAGCCCGAAGTTGGTCTTCCTTGCGCGACGACAGCATGACCTTCGCGCCGCTTTCGGCCATCGACTTCGCGATCGCCAAACCGATGCCCTTCGACGCACCGGTGACAAGGGCGACACGGCCCTTCAACGAGATCTCCATCAAACCAACCTAGTCGGCGGACGGATGTGCCGATATGCGCACGATGGCGATGCGGCGACCCTCGACGGTCTCCGCAGCAAACCGCCATCCATCGTGGTCGACGTACTCGCCGGGCACGGGAACGTGCTCGAGCATGTTGAACACGAAACCCGCAATCGTGTCCCAGTCGTCGTCGGGGATGCGAACGTCCAGCAGGTCGTTCACATCGCCCACCGATGCCTTGCCGGCGACGAGATAATCACCATTCGCGAGGCGTTTGATCTCCTGCTCTTCCTGGTCGAACTCGTCGATGATTTCGCCGACGAGTTCTTCGAGGCAATCCTCCAATGCCACAATTCCCGCAATGGAACCGTGCTCGTCGGCCACGACGGCCATGTGGAACTTGTCGGTTTGCATTTCGCGCATTAGTCGACTGACGGGCTTGTTCTCCGGAACGATACGCACGCTACGAACGAGCGAGGAGATCGACTCGGCCCCGCGACCATCGCGCTCGGCTCGCATCAGATCTTTGGCGAAAGCCAGACCCACCACGTCGATGTCGTCATCCACTTCGCGCACGACCGGAAGTCTGCTGTAGCCCTCGGCGATCGCGATATCGAGGGCCTCGGTGACCGTGAGGTTGTGATCGATCGTGACGATGTCGGGCCGCGGGACCATGACCTCACGCACCACCGTGTCGCCGAACTCGATGATTGATTCGATGAGCTCGCGCTCCTCGTGCTCGATGACCTCGTCTTGCGCGGCGGCCTCGACGATTCCGAGTAGTTCTTGCTCCGAGACGAACGGACCCTGCTGAAGACCCTTTCCCTTCACGATCACATTCGTGAGCGAGATGAGGGCCCGTGACACGACCTGCAAGGGCCAGAAATTGGCGAGCGTCCAGACCGGACGCGCCGCCAGCAATGCCGCCTTTTCCGGATAGATCACCGCGTAGGTCTTTGGCACCGCCTCCGCGAACACGTAAAACACCACGACGTTGACGGCGATACCGATCACGACACCTGCTGCCCCGAAGAGTCTGCCCGCGACGACGCCCGTGAGGGTTGCCTGGACCGTCTGGCAGACGTTGACGGTGAGAAGAATCGGGTTCACCCAACGAGCCGGATCCTCGACGAGACGCGACAATGCGCGACCCGACTTGAGGCCCTGGTCGGCCATCGCCGCGGCCTTCGGTTTGGTCATCTTCGACAGGCCCATCTCGGCCGACGCAAGGAAAATGAGAAGGACGAGAAGGACGAGAATCGCGATCAGCATTCCCCAGTCACCACCGGTTGGAGCCGCCGCGATGATGGCGACGTTTGACATCAACACGTCACGTCACCGAACCATCATCACGGACACCGGCATCGGGATGGTCGATCCGAAAACCCCCGGGGGCGGCCCGTCCCCAGTGGTATTCCTCGAGCAGAGCGGTTTCGCGTCGTTGCATGGCGATCCGCTGGTCGTCATCGGCATGATCGTAACCGAGCACGTGCAGCACACCGTGGGTTACCAGCAAGGCGATTTCGTCCTCCAGTGTTCCGGCATGCGTCGGTGCCTGTCGCCGGGCGACGGCGGGACACACGACGACGTCACCCAGCAACAGAGGGTGATCATCAGCGTCGACCTCGGGTCTGTCGGGGCCGCGAGACACATTCCCCGGCCCGGGCGATTCGCCGACAAACACGGCATCAATGGGAAAAGCGAGGACGTCGGTGGGGCCGTCTTTGCCCATGTGAACACGGTTCATCTCGGCCATGGTGGCGTCATCGATGAACAGCAGGCTCAATTCGGCCGATCCCTTCACCCCTTCGGCCGCGAGAAGCGACGCTGCGAGGCGTCGCCATCTGTCGACGTCGAGGACGACGTCCGATTGTTCATCGGCACAGAACACCTGTATCGCACCATCTCCACCGACACGATACGCACGACGCTGACGCGAGAAAAAAGGGATCATTGTTCGTTCAGTTCCGACTGGCATCTTCGTACGCCGAGACGATGTCGGCGACGATCCGGTGCCGAACGACGTCACCCTTGCCCAAGTGGACGAAATTGAGGCCGTCGATTCCGGTGAGTATGCGTTCGAGGTCAACGAGGCCACTCTTGCCTTGCGCGACGTCGACTTGCGTCATGTCGCCGGTCACCACGACACGCGAGTTGAAGCCGATTCGCATCAGGAACATCTTCATCTGGTCGGGGGTCGTGTTTTGTGCCGCGTCAAGAATGATGAAGGAGTTGATGAGTGGTCGGCCACGCGTGAACGCCAATGGGGCGACCTCG
>SXZT01000044.1 GCA_005787785.1 Actinomycetota bacterium | reverse complement strand
GAAATGCATCTGCTGGCCAGAATTGCGTTGATGTCGGCGCAGTCTTTGTCGGCATGTTTTCGTAAATCGGCACGATTATTCCTCTCTCCCGGAGAGTCGAACTGAAACGATTTTCTGAAGTGCCGGCATAACGCCCGTCGAAATAACGATCGCTCGAGGTCAGGGCATACATCGTCGGGGTGAGTTCGGGGGGCGCGAAGTTTCCCTGCTCGGGACAGCCACCAGGTGTGAGCGTTCTGATAGCGCGAGTCTCCGTTGGGCCACCGGGCGGTGTGACGGAAAATCCAACATCGAAAATCTTGCCGGCTGAAATTCCCTCCGATCCGCCGGCCACAAATTGATTCGGGTCGTAAAAACTGTCCCCGCTAGCGCAGGATCCCGATCGCAGATGCGTCCCGGCGTCCGGTCCATCATCTGGGGGAAGCACAATCTTGCGACTCACGAGCGTCGTCTCTCCACGCCGAATGAAGAATTCGATTTGATAGCGCTCCAGCTGTAAAGAGCCTTGGGGCAGGGCAAGTTCTGGGCGAACTGGGTTAAAACAAAGGCTTGCCGTGATGCGATTTCCGGAAAGCGATGTTAGTTGAGGCACAAAAAGCGGAAGAGACGAATCCACGGCCTGTGGAGTCTCAAAACTGTTGAAGATGTCCCAATCGGCCGAGGCCTCCGACCAGTCACCGGTCAGTCCATTCTCTGCCTTCGAGATCCGAGTGCTGAATCTGTCGTCAGCGTCAAAGGCAGTGCTCTGAGTTGAGTGCTCGTTCACTCGAGTCCCGAGGGTTCCGGAAAAATTGACGAATTGGGTGGTAGATCCTGCATAAGTCCCGGGCGACGAGGCGGTGACGTCCACGATCGAGTGAGTGGAGCAAGAACCTCCGCGGCACAGTTCTGCCGTGTAACTCGCAGAGGTGATGGGGTTGGTCAAACGCGCAGACCTTGGCAGCCGCTCGATCCACTTCACAGTCGCGTAGACCCTCGCGCTCTGAAATCGATCTCGACGTGCCTGCACCATCACATGACGCGGGATAGATACTCCGTTAACAGAGTTGTACACGTCGGTCGAGGTCGCTCGTGCCTGGTTCGTCGAAATCATGGTGACGAGGGTGAATGGCCATACCGCGAGAGCTGCCGCTATGAAGCACTTTTTCACATGACTCAGCATAGAGAAGGTCGATTGCTCGCTCGCGGCCGTCTGTCAAAGCGTGAGGCGTGATTCGTAAGCGTTCGGCGCGGCTCGGGCTACGACTGGTTCTCGCCGCCGAAGAGTTCGCTCACACTGGTTTCGTCGAAGACCGCGGCGAGGGCGTCGGCCAAAATCTGGGCGACCGAGAGGACCTCGATCTTGTCGATCGCTTTGTCCTTCACGAGGGGCAGAGTGTTGGTGACGACCACCCGCGAGATGGCGCTTTGCTCGAGGCGTTCGATGGCGGGACCGGAGAGCACACCGTGGGTGGCCATGGCCCACACCTCGGTCGCGCCTCGTTCACGCAGCAGTTCGGCAGCCGTGACGATGGTTCCACCGGTGTCGATCATGTCGTCGGCGAGGATGCAGAGGCGACCTTCGACTTCACCGATGACTTCCTTCGCGACGGCGACATTGGTGGTGCCCTTCGGGCGGCGCTTGTTGATGAAGGCGACGTCGGCGTTGAGATCGGAGAGGTGCTGCGCAAAGCGTTCCGCCACCTTCACACGACCGGCATCGGGTGACACGATGACCATGCCCTCGCTTGCATTCTCGCGGACGTACTTTTCGAGGACGGGCATCGCGGTGAGGTGGTCGACCGGGCCATCGAAAAAACCCTGGATTTGACCGCTGTGCAGGTCGACGGACACCATGCGACCCGCGCCCGCAGCACGAAACATGTCGGCAATGAGACGCGCGGTGATGGGCTCGCGGCCCTCTGCCTTGCGGTCTTGGCGCGCGTATCCATAGAAGGGGCAGACCGCGGTGATGCGCTTGGCCGACGCGCGGTACGCAGCGTCGATCATGATCAATTGCTCCATGATCGAGTCGTTGATCGATCGACCGCCGAAGCCGAAGTGCGTCTGCATGACGAACACGTCGCCACCGCGCACCGAGTCGGCAAATCGAGGCCGCAGCTCGCCGTTGGCAAACTCGACGATGTTGGCGTCACCGAGGCGGATGCCGAGGTGCGTGGCAACTTCTTCGGCCAGTTCGGGGTGGGTGCGGCCGGTGTAGAGCGACAGTCGCTTCGTCGTGACCTTGTCGATGTTCAGGCCGTTCATGCAGCCACCCCTCCCGTCATGTCGGCCGCCCGCGCCGCTTCAACGGATGATAGGTGAGCCGGGCAGTGGCCCCGAAAAACGCGAAACGGATACGACGACATGGAGAAGAGTTCGCCGAAGAGAGGTCGCCGTGATGATGGGTTCCGGGGAGAGGACTCGAACCCCTATATGCGGGACCAAAACCCGCTGTCCTGCCATTGAACGACCCCGGACGGATGAATCGTCAACGAGAACGGTAGCGGGTTTTTCTTTTTACATTCCTGACCGATAACGTCTCAGGTCTTATGGGTTCACTGATCAAGAAGCGCCGCAAGCGGATGCGCAAGAAGAAGCACAAGAAAATGCTGCGCCGCACCCGCCACCAGCGTCGTAAATAGCGCCAGCCCGATCAGGCCGGATCAACCGTGCGTGTCAGCACGACGGTCGTTTCGGGAAGAGCCTCCGCCAGCCAGTCGTAGTGGCCGCGGAGGAACCATGTCGAACCGCTGCCCGCGAGCAGCGGTGCCACTCCTGCCGCATCCGTGATGCGGTCGCGCACGCGCAGTAGTCGCGGTTCGGCGACGAGCGCCGCTGGCTCGAGGTCGTTCGCCCCTTGAGGCGAACCTGCGTGGCGTGGCCCGCCGATGGAGTCCCACGTCGTGTAGACGAGGGGAGTCGACACGACGAACGGTGGGATCACGAGGGTGATGTCGATGTCGTCGTGGGACAGTGGTTCGACCACCTCGCCAATGCCGCTGACGCGCGCACGTCCGCCGACCATGCAGAAGGGAATGTCGGCACCGAGTCGCGAGGCAGCGGCCAAGTCGTGGAAACCGGCCCATCGCAGAACTGCGGCTGCATCGGCCGAACCCCCGCCCAGACCGCCGCCGTGGGGAATGTGCTTCGTGAGTTGTACGCGCGCGTTCCTTCCGGCGAGCGTGAGAGCACGCAGCACGAGGTTGTCGCTGCCCGTACCGATGCCTGCGGCGTAGGGGCCGTCGACCACGAGTGACGATTCACCATCTCACGGCGACACGACGACGGTGTCGGCCAGTGCGAGCGTCACCATCTCCGCATCGATGAGATGGAAGCCGTCCTTGCGCACGCCCGTGACACGCAGGTCGAGGGTCAGTTTCGCGTGTGCGGCGATCGTCACGGATGCACCGTTCTGCAGAGGGTGGCCCACTCGTCGAGGGACAACTGTTCTGCACGGGCCGTGGGGTCGACACCTGCGCGTTCGAACTGTTCTGCATCGACCAGCCCTGCGAGTGCCGAGCGCAGCATTTTGCGGCGCTTTGCGAAGCCCGCACGCACGAGTGAGAACAATGCTTCGGCATCGTCGACGTCGGCAGCCGGTGTGTCGTGGCGTGTGATGCGCACGAGCGCCGAGTCGACCTTCGGTCGCGGGAGGAAGACGGTCGGTGGAACGCTGCCGATGATCTCTGCGCAGGCCCAGTAGGCAACTTTCACGCTGACCGCACCGTAGGCGGTGGTTCCGGGTTTGGCACAAAAGCGCTCGCCGACTTCGGCCTGCACCATGACCAGCATCGCGCGCACGCCGGGCACGAGATCGAGCAGGTCGGCGACGAGGGGAGTGGCGATGTTGTAAGGCAGATTCGCCACGACGGTGACTCCGGAGTCGTGTGCGCGGCCGAGGTGTGCATTCACCTCTGTGATGAACAAGCCCCAATCGAGTCGCATTGCGTCGGCCTCGTGCACTTCGACGTTTGGATGGATGGCCATCTGCTCGCGCAACACCGGAACGATGCCGCGGTCGACCTCGACGGCGGCAACGTGCGCGCCGGTCTCGGCGAGAGCGGCGGTCAGCGAGCCGAGGCCCGCGCCGATCTCGACGACGACATCGCCGGCGGAGACGTTGGCAAGGCGGGCGATGCGCCGAACAGTGTTCGGATCGACGACGAAGTTCTGTCCGAGTGTGCGCCGTGGTGACAGGCCGTGTTGCTCGAGCAGCGCAACTGCCTGGGGGCGGCTGAGCGTCACCAGCTCACCGTGACGGGCAGCGGTGCATCGACCAGATTGGCGATCTGCAGATACAGCGGTGTGTGAATGACGACGTCGGCGCCCGACGGCAGGGTGACCACAAAGACGTTGGTGCACCCCAGCGATCTGCCGTTGTTCAGGTTCACGATCGTGACCTCGACGCCCAGCGGTGCCATCGAGGCATAACAGATCGCCGAGTTGTAGTCGGGAAAGCGCACGTAGCTGGCCTTGCCGTTGACGCGGTTCATCTCGCCGGGGCCGGGGTATGCAATCGGTGCGGTTCCGTTCGGTTGCTGGGCTATTGGGCCGTCGAGGTTCACCGGCTTCGACGAGTCGTCGGCCAGCGGGCCGACGGCCGCCGCGTTGTCGAGCGGTGTCGAGGTGGTGGTGCTCTCGATCGTGGTGGGTGCGACGGTGTCGGTGGTCTGCGATCCCGTCGACCCACCCACCGCCGCGAAGGTGAGTGCGATGACAATGGTGAGGACGGCGAGCACTGCGATGCGGCGTCGTTCGTACACGGTCATCGTCATGCGTCGGCCATTCGCGGGAAGGCGTGTCGGGCGTTGGCCGAGGTCGCGAGGGCGAGGTGTTCGGGGGTCACGCCGCGCAGTTTTGCGATCGCGTTGCCGACGACCACGACGAATGCGGGCTGGTTCTGTTTGCCGCGATGCGGCACCGGGGCGAGGTAGGGGCTGTCGGTTTCGACGAGAAGGCGGTCTTCGGGACACATCGACACGGCGTCACGCAAGTCGGTGGCGTTCTTGAAGGTCACGATTCCCGAGAACGAAAGAAACATGCCTCGGTCGAGACACAGCTTTGCCTCGGCGGGACCACCGCTGAAGCAGTGCATCACCGTGTTGGTGGGAACACCCTCGGTGTCGAGGATGTCGAGCGTCTCGCCCCATGCGTCTCGTGTGTGAACAACGAGGGTGAGGTCGTGTTGATGTGCGAGCGCGATCTGCTCGGCGAACGCCCTGCGTTGCGACGCGCGATCGGAGTGCTCGTAGTAGTAGTCGAGACCGCATTCTCCGATGGCAACGACGCGCGGCTCGCCGATGAGCGGCAACAACTGCGCGGTCCCGTGTTGCGCCTCGTGAGGATGCAATCCGACGGTGGCCCACACGTGATCGTGGCGTGCTGCGACGTCGATGGCGGCGCGGCTGGTCTCGGCATCACAGCCGATGGTGACCATCGTCGAGACGCCCGCATCGAGGGCGGCACGCACCGTCGCATCGGTGCCGAGGTCCGAGCGGGCGTCCTCGAGGTGGCAGTGGGTGTCGGTCCACATGAGAAATGGTGTTCGTGTGCGTTTTACTTGGACTTGCGCGGAAAGAGCGGGTCGCCCTTTTCCACGCTGCGTCCGGCGGGGTACTGCCCCCAGGAAACGCTATTGGGCAACTGCTGTGCCGACACGTCACCGTCGAGTCCGATGCGCTGCCACACGGTTTGGGCGGTACGGGGCATGGCGGGAACGCAGAGAATCGCAACGATGCGCAGTGCCTCCAAGGCGTCACCCATGATGCCGTCGAGTTCGGTCGATGGATCTGCCTTCCATGGTTCGTGGTTTTCGAGGAACGCGTTCGTTGCGTGGATGAGCGACCACGTTGCTTCCAACGCCTTGCCGGGCTGGAACGAATTCCACGCCGCGGTGGTGTCGGCCACCGCCTGGTGGGCGATCCCGCGCAGCGAGGAATCGGCGCGGGGCGTGGTCCCAATGCCGCCGCACTTCTTCTGCACCACGGTTGCTACGCGTGCGGCGAGGTTGCCGAGGTTGTTCGCGAGGTCCGAGTTGTAGCGCGAGACGAGACCCTCGTAGGTGAAGTCACCGTCGTTGCCGTATTGCGTGTCGGACAACACGTAGTAGCGGAAACCGTCGACGCCGAACTCGTCGATGAGATCGAGCGGGTTGACGACGTTGCCGGTGGTCTTCGACATTTTCTCGCCACCGACCAGCAGCCATCCGCCCACCGCCCAGTGCTGCGGGGGTTCGATGCCGGCCGACATCAACATCGCCGGCCAGTAAACGCAGTGGAAACGAATGATGTCCTTGCCGATGAGATGCACCGACACGGGCCAGTTGAGCGCGAAGGCATCGTCGTCGCTGCCGTATCCGACAGCTGTGATGTAGTTGGCAAGTGCGTCGAACCACACGTAGGTGACGTGCTCGGAATCCCACGGAATGGGGATGCCCCACTTCAGGCTCTTGCGACTGATCGAGAAGTCGCGCAGACCCTGCTTGATGAAAGAAGTCACCTCGTTCATGCGGTACGACGGCGTAATGCATCCGGGGTGTTTCGCGTACCAGTCGAGCAGGCGGTCGCCGAAGCGCGAAAGGCGGAAGAACCAGTTCTCTTCCTCGACGTGTTCGACGGGGCGCTTGTGCACCGGACAGTTGCCGGCCTCGAGTTCTTCTTCGGTGAAGTAGGCCTCGCATGCCACGCAATAGAGGCCCGAGTAGGTGTCGAGTTCGATGTCGCCCGCCTCGTAGCAAGCCTGAAGCAATTTGGCCACGCCGCGCTTGTGGCGTTCCTCGGTGGTGCGAATGAAGTCGTCGTAACTGATGTCGAGGCGTGTCCATGCGTCGGCGAAGAGCGGTGCGATCGAATCCGTGAACGCTTGCGGGGAGACGCCCGCGGCATCGGCGGCCTGCTGGATCTTCAGGCCGTGTTCGTCGGTGCCGGTGAGAAAGTGAACCTCGTCGCCGTTGAGCCGGTGCCACCGTGCAAAGGCGTCGCCGACGATCGTGGTGTAGGCGTGGCCGAGGTGCGGCCGTGCGTTGACGTAATAGATGGGGGTCGTCAACGAAAAACGCGGCACCCGACGAGGATACGCTCGGCATCCGTGACTTTCGCGTTCGATGATGCAACCGCGGTGCGGAAAACGGCCGACGGGCGATACGAAGCCGAGGTTCTGCCCGGTTGGGACATCAACGGAAATGCGAATGGCGGATACTTGTTCGCCTTTGCGTCCCGCGCCATGCGCGACCACTCGGGACGACGTGATCCCTTCAGCGTGACCGCGCATTACCTCGCGCCCGTCAAGGCCGGTCCGATCACCGTTGAAGTCGACACGGTGAAGACGGGGAAATTGCTGACCACCATGAACGCGAGCATCCTCGTCGACGGTCGTACCGCGGTGCGTTTCCTCGGCGCGTGGGGTGAGGTTCCCGACGTGGCCGACACCGATTACGTGACCGCGACTCCTCCCGAACTGCCGCCGTTCGATGCGTGCACACCGCGCCACCACGACGGGAACTCGTTTCCCATCGAGTTTGCGAAGCGATTCGATTCGCGCATCCACCCCGACGACACCTTTTTCCTGCGGGGCGAGACGGGATCAGTGGCGGTGATGCGAGGTTGGTACGAATTCGGCGACGGCAGGCCGATCGACACACTGTGCCTGCCCACGATCGCCGACTCGTTCGCGCCCCCCGTGTTCAACGTGCCGGTGCCCAAAGCATGGGTGCCGACAATCGAGCTCACCGTGCACGTTCGCGCGGTACCCGTCGGCACGCGGGTTGCCTGCGTGTTCCGCTCACGCGTGATCCAGGGTGGGCTCACCGAAGAGGACGGCGAAATGTGGGACGAAGCGGGCAACCTCGTCGCCCAATCCCGACAACTCGCGCTCTTGGGTCGCGCCTAGCGGGGAGCACAGTCGCGCCTAGCGGGGAGCACAGTCGCGCCTAGCGCGACAGGATCTCGAGCAGGTCGGCGGGGGTTTCCGCGATCGCATGCGCACCCGCACCCGTGAGTTCTCCGCGCGATCCGAAACCCCACAGCACGCCGAGGCCCTTCGTGCCCAACTCGGTGGCGGCGTCGATGTCGTGGTGACGGTCTCCGATCATCCAGCATTCGTCGTGTTCGACCGTGACGCCGTGGTCGTTGCGCAGGTCGAGAATGGCCTGTTCCAGCAACCGTGCCTTGGGAACCTCGTTGTCGGATTCGGCCGCCACAACGTGCGCGAACCGACTGCGCGCCGAGGTCACGTCGAGGACCATCAGTGCCTGCTTCTCGGGTTTCGACGTGACGATCGCGAGGTGCCAGTCGCGTCCGAGAGTGTCGAGGACGTCGAGGATCCCGTCGAAGGGCTGCGTTTGCGGTACGTACTTCGGCGTGTAGATCGCGCGGTAGTCGGCAATGAATTCGTCGGCACCGTCGGCCGGCAGTCCGCGCGGCACGAAGAACTTCGGGTACGACGTCGCAAGCGGTGGACCAACGATGTGCGTCAGGTCGGCGCGAGTCATTTGCCGCGCGCCGCGCGCCGCGAGCACCTCGTTCATCGCGCCGAGGATTCCACCGCCGGAGTCGGCGATCGTGCCGTCGAGGTCGAAGAAGAGAACGTGTTGTTTCATCGGGTGTCTCCGGAACTGCGACGTGACAGGGCGATGCGGTACGTGGCGCGTCGTGGAACGCCGAGTGTCGTGGCTGCACGGTCGGCCGCGTCGCGAACCGAAAGGCCGGTGGCGAGTGCTTCGTCGACGACGCGGGCGATCAGTTCGTCGTCGGCAGCCGGTGCAGGAGGCGCGCCGTCGACCACGACGACGAATTCGCCCTGTGGTTCGTTCGTGGCGAAGTGGGCCGAGGCCTCGCGGGTCGTTCCGCGCCACACGTCTTCGTGCAACTTGGTCAACTCGCGCGCAACCGCCACACGACGGTGGTCACCGCACGCGGCGACGAGGTCGTCGAGCGTGCGCACGATGCGGTGGGGTGACTCATAGAGAATGACAGTGCGCTCTTCGGCCGCGATGTCGGCGAGACGCCGTTCGCGGTCCGCACCCGAGCGGGGCAGAAAGCCTTCGAAGACGAAACGCGTCGTCGGCAGACCACTGAGAACAAGTGCCATCACGAGCGCCGCGGGCCCGGGTACCGCACTGACCGCGAGGCCGGCATCGATGACCGCACGTACAACGACTGCACCGGGGTCGGAGATTGCGGGCGTGCCGGCGTCGGTGATGAGAGCAACGGTCCCCCCGGCCGCGACGGTCTCGATGATGCGCTTCGTCGCACCGCGTTCGGTGTGTTCGTTCACGACTACGTAGCGCGGGTCTGCGATGCCGAGGTGCTTGACCAAACGTCCGGAGTGGCGGGAGTCCTCACAGGCGATGAGGTCGGCCGCGGCGAGCGCGTCGCGTGCACGTTGCGAGATGTCGCCG
>SXZT01000043.1 GCA_005787785.1 Actinomycetota bacterium | reverse complement strand
GTCGACGAGACAGAGGTTGGTGGCGACGGCGGGACCGTCGACGAGACAGTTGCTGCAGCGTCAGCGGAAGCAGTCGAGTCGACGGTGGTCGCCGGCGCGACAGGTGCAGTCGACTCGACGAACTGCGGCGCCTGCGTCCCGTTGTTCGCCACCACCCCGACGATCGCAACGAAGGCGATGCCTGCCACCGACGACAACACCGCAGGCCGGCGTAGGAACGGTGGTTTGGGCATCGCGCTGAGGCCGAGGCCGACACCGGCGGCGACGGAATCGAAGATGCGCGAGCGCAGCGACTCGGGTGCCGCGAAGTACGGCGCGGCCATGACGGCGCCACCGGGCTGCAGCAGAACCGCGCGCTTGCGTTCACACGCGCCGCATTCATCGACATGACGGGCGATGCGCTTGCGCCACAGCGGCGAAAAGGTGCCGTCCCAGTCGACGAGAAGTACGTTCAGATCACTGCAGTCCTTGCGGCCCTGACGGGCGACGAGAAGGGCGCCGGCAGACCTGGCGATACGGTCGCGCACACGCTGCACCAATTTCTGCGCGTTGGCGAAGGTCAGTTCCAGGCTGGCCGCGATTTCGTCGTTCGACAGCCCCTGTCGGGCAAAGAGGTGGAACACCTCTTGCTCGCGTTCGGTCAGTCCTGCGACAGCTTCGTCAATGAGCGAGGCGAGTTCGCGGCGGTCATGGTCACCGGCGAAGTCGGGGTCGACCGATTGCTCGGGGGCATACTCCTCGCGCACGTGTCGCGACCTTGCACGGGCCTTCGCACGCACTTCGTTGCGCACGATGGCATACACCCATGCGCGGAACTTCGACTCGTCGCGTAGTTGGCCGATGCGGCTCTTCACGATGAGCACCGTGTCGTGCACGACATCGGCAGCGAGCGCTGCATCACGCAACTGGCGACGGGCAAAGTCGTAGAGCTTGTCGGCGTACAGGTCGTAGAACGCGGCGAGACCCTCGTTGGTGCCCGCGCGCAGTCCTTCGACGATCGCACTGTGTTCGTTTTGTTCCACCATCTCGCTCCGTCGGCCCCCCTGCCGCCTCGTGACCGTCTTCGACGCATGCCGAACAGAGTCACGCGGGTGCATTTGGCGGACACATTCCCGTCGGAAGCAGCCCCCACCCCGTACCGGTGGCGTCTGCAATAGTGACAGTACATGGGTCGACGAGTAAGGGGTTGTGTGGTCGTCGGCCTGTTCGTTCTCGGGGTCGCCCCCGTCGCCGCGAACGCCGCCGGTCGGACTGATGGCTACGTCATCGATCATGTGGCCACGAAGGAACCCGTCGTGTTTCTCACCGTCGACGACGGCTCGCATCTGTCGCGCGAGACGAACCAGTACATCCGCAACCTCCGGATACCGATCACGACCTTCGCGCTGCCCGAACAGATCAACCGCCACAGACGCCGGTTCGTGAACCTGCTGCGCCAAACCGGAATGACGTTCGAGAACCACAGCCAGACCCACCGCATTGTCAGCGCGATGAACTACAAGGATCAACGAGCCGAAATCTGCGCGGGCAACCGCGAGGTCGAGCGTGTCATTCGCCGACGCCCGGCGTTCTTTCGCCCCCCTGGTGGCGGTTGGAACTCCGACACCGTACGTGCGGCGAAGTCGTGTGGTCTGTCGCGGATCGTGTTGTGGAATGTGATGGCCGATGGTGGACGCATCATCCGCGCCGATGGCGGAACCGGGCTGCGTCGTGGCGACATCGTGTTGCTGCACTACCTCGATTCGTTGCCGGCGAGCCTCGAGGTGGTCATGCGCGAGGCCTCGCGGGCGAGGTTGCGCTTTGCCCTGTTGCGCGACCATCTGCCGCTGCCGGCAAAGACCCCCTGAAGTCTTGTTTTATATACCCCCAGGGGTATAGGGTATCGACATGGAAAGTCCACAGGACACCATCGCCGACCTGCAAAAGCGACTTCGCCGCATCGAAGGCCAGGTGCGTGGAATCCAGCAAATGCTCGAAGAGGAACGCGACTGCCGCGAGGTCGTCAATCAAATCTCCGCGGCGGGAAAGGCTCTCGAGCAGGTCGGGTTCAACCTCGTGGCAGCCGGGCTCACCTGGTGCGTCGGCAACCCCGAACGCTCACGCCGCGAGGGCTATTCGATTGACGACGTCCAGAAGATGTTCCTGAAGCTCGCCTGACCCACACCCCACCCTGTCGAGGTTCAGTGGGCAACCACTCGCGATGTCAGTGCGGCGATGCGGCGCGGTTCGGCAGGAAGACCAGCGTCAACACGCTTCCCACGATCGCAATCCCCGCGGCAACGAGTGACGCGGACATCCAGCCGCTCATGAACGCGTCGCGAGCGGCGGCGACGATGGCGCCCTGACCGGCGGCGGGTGCGCGTTCGGCAACGATGAGCGCGGCGGCCATCGAACTTTCGGCAGCGTCGAGGCCCTCTTTGGGAATCGGCAGCCCGGCGAGGTTGTCGAGGATTTTCGGTCCGTAGAGCGACGCGAACACGCTGCCGACGACGGCGACACCAAGCGTTCCGCCGACTTCACGGGCGGTGTCGTTCACCGCCGAGGCGATGCCCGCTTTTTCCCTGGTGACAGAACCCATCACGGCCTCCGTGGCGGGCGATGTCACGCAACCGAGACCGGAGGCGAGCAGCACCATCGACGGAACGACGAACGCCCAGTAACTGGTGTCTGGATCGAACTGCGAAGCGAGCGCGAGACCGAGCGCCATCGAGAACAACCCCCAACTGACGACGCGCTTCGTTCCGAACCGCAGGGCGAGGCGTGCAGCCGAAGGACCGGTGATACCGGCGCCGATGGCAAAGGGCAGGGTGTGCAGGCCCGAACTGAGCGTGGAATAGCCACGGACGTATTGGAAGTACTGCGTGACGAGAAAGGTGAACCCGAACAGTGCGAAGAATGCGATGAAGATCGCGGTCGACCCGGCGCTGAATCGTGCGTTGCGGAACGTGCGCACGTCGAGCAACGGATTGGCGACGCGAAGTTCCCATGCGATGAACGCCGCGAGCAACGCCGCAGAGGCGGCAAACCCACCGAGTGTCGCCACCGACGCCCAACCGCGGTGTGGCCCCTCGATGACGGTGAAGACGAGCAAGCCGATCATCGCGATCGACAGGATGAAACCGAGTGGCTCGATGTGATGACCAGACGGATCCTTCGAGGTCGGTACGAACCGCGCACCGAGCAACAGGGCCACGGCGACGATCGGTACGTTGATGAGGAAGACCGAACCCCACCAGAAATGCTCGAGGAGAAGTCCACCGGCAACGGGGCCGAACGCAACGGCGGCACCCGACACGGCCGACCACACTCCGATTGCCTTGGCCCGTTCGACCGGATCGGTGAACACGTTGGTGACGATCGCAAGCGTCGCGGGGAACACGAGCGCCGCACCGATTCCCATTGCGCCGCGCCAGAAGATGAGCGAACCGGTCGACCCGGAAAACGCTGCGAACGTCGAACAGATCGCGAAGAGAACGAGACCGATCTGCAGGGTGCCCTTACGACCGAAGCGATCACCGACGCCGCCCGCTGCGAGAAGCAAGCCGGCAAAGACGAGGCTGTACGAGTCGACGATCCACTGCAGGGCCGACGTGCCCGCGTTGAGTTCGCGCGACAGGGTGGGAATCGCGACGTTGACGATGAGGTTGTCGACGACGACGAGGAACAACGACAGACACAGGACGGCGAGGATGAGCCAGCGACGCTCATGGACGCGGGAGTCGGAAACGTTCATACCTGACAGTGTCTACCTTTTTCTAGACAATGTCAACTATCTGGACATAAATCCCGACCAAAGTTGTCGGGATTGGAGAAAACGGCGTTAGCGTGCCGCGCATGGCACTACGACTTGGCGATACCGCTCCCGACTTCACCGCAGAGACCACGCAGGGAACGATCAAGTTCCACGAGTGGCTGGGTGATTCGTGGGGCGTCCTCTTTTCCCACCCGAAGG
>SXZT01000042.1 GCA_005787785.1 Actinomycetota bacterium | reverse complement strand
GCTCCCCCCGGATACTGATCTCCCTCGCGACCCGCCTCGGCCTCGGCGAAGAGGTGCACGTGGCTCTCCGCGTTGCGGGCCAGATGTGCGATCACGTGACGCCGCGACCAGTCGACGAGCGCCGACGGGGCGGAGAACCACCTTTCGGGGTCGTCGAGTTCCAGCACTCCATCCAGCATCACGAGCAGACGTTGGTGGCTTCGCGCACTTCCCTCGACGCAGTTGTCGAGATACAGCGGGTCGTTGCTCGCGGACATGACCACTTCAACCTAACCGTGCGTCAACCCAACCGTGCGAGCGCATCGAAGAGACGTTCCGACTTGCTCGGCCGAGCACCCTCGGACAACACCACGTACACCGTGCCGCTCTTCGTCACCACCGCAGCCGAGCGAACCGCGTACAAGGATCCGGTGTGGCCCCACGCATCGCCGCGGAAGCGCAGACCGTTGCGGTATTCGGCCGCGTAGGCGATCGAATGCATGCGCGTCAGCCACCGCGGCGAGAGAAGTTTTGGTCCGGGGCTGTCGGGGTTCAACGCGTCGAAGAGAACCGCGACATCGCGCGCCGACGCCACCCACGCCCCCGAACCACCCAGCACCTGCGTTGCTCGTGTCGTCACGTCGAGTCGACCGCCGTCGACGCCGAGCGGCTCCCACACCAACTGCCTGACAGCGACACTGAACGGCTTGTCGGTCACCTCGACAACCAACTTCGTGAGAAGCACGTAGTTGTCGTTGGAATAGAGGTATCGACCCGGCGTCGCGTTGACACGACCCATGCCGGCCTGTGCCGCGTACTTCTGCCATGTCGTGAGACCGTTGGTCACCGCACGCAGGTTGTTAGACCGTAGACCCGTTGCATGGTTGAGAAAGGCCGCCACCGGCTGTGCCGCAATCTCGTCGTTGCCTGCAGCGAAGAACCTCCGGAGATAGTCGCCGATCGGCGCCGAGAGATCGATGTCGCCGCGCTCGGCGAGTCGCATCACCGCAGCAGCGGTGACGGTCTTCGAGACCGAAGCCAAGTGCAAGGGCGTGTAGAGGTCGGCGTCACGACCGGCCGTGCCAATGACGCGGCCGCGGTACAACGCCACGACGGCACTGCGACCCGATGTCTTGGCGAGAACCGCCTCGAGGCGTTCATCGACGTTGCTGCCCGCGTGTGCAGGCGCCGCGACCGTCGCGAACAGCGCACAGGTGGAGGCGAGCACCAGCGCGATTCGCCGCATACTCCGATCCTAGTGACGGGTATTGGTCAGTGTCGCTCGCCGACGTCGCCGGCGCGGTACGGGATGACCACGACGGTGCCGTCTGGTTCGTGATGCACACGCGCCGACACCCCGTAGAACTCGGCGAGCGTTTCGGGCCGCAAGACCTCGACAGCAGTGCCGGTTGCAACGCGATATCCCTGGTGCAAGAGACACAGTCGATCCGAGTAGAGACCCGCCAGCGTGAGGTCGTGCATCGCAGAGACGACGGTGAGCCCGTGCTCACGACGCAACTTATCGACCAATTCCAACGCTTGCTGCTGGTGTCCGATGTCGAGCGCGCTCGTTGGCTCGTCGAGGAGAAGGATCGGCGCCTCCTGGGCGATCGCACGCGCGATCACGACGCGTTGACGTTCACCGCCCGACAGCGTCGCAAGATGCCGATGACCGAACTCGACGAGGTCGAGCCGCTCGAGGACGTCATCGACGATGTCCCAGTCGTGTTTCGTTTCCTGGCCGAAGTGCGCGATGAACGGGTTGCGTCCGAGCACCACGTACTCGCGAACGCTCATGTCGTCGGGCAACACGGGAGTCTGAGGCACGTATGCAATCAACTGCGCACGACGCTTTGCCGAGCGGAACCGCAGCGACGTGCCGTCGACACGAATCTCGCCGGCATGCTTCACGACCCCGGCAACCGACCGCAGCAACGAACTCTTGCCCGCTCCGTTCGGTCCGATGAGGCACAGCCACTCCCCCGGCTTCACCGTGTCGGTGAACCCATCGAGTGCATGGCGGTCGCCGTAGCGCACCGAAACGCGGTCGAAAGCCAGCGAAGTCATCGGTTCGCCTGCCGCGTGCGGAGAAGCAACAAGAAGAACGGCGCGCCGAAGAATGCGGTCACGACACCGATCGGTGTTTCCGACGGGTTCTGCAGGATGCGGCCGGGAATGTCGGCGAGGACGAGGAATGCGGCACCGGCGAAAATGCTGAGGGGAATGATCGTGCGGTAGCTCGCTCCGGCGAGCAGCCGTACGGCATGGGGCACGATGATGCCGACGAAGCCAATGAGACCACTCACCGCGACGACGGCGGACGTGCCGAGGGTTGCCGCGATCACCACGATGATGCGCACCCGATCGACGGACGTCCCGAGCGCGGTCGCTTCGTCTTCGCCGACCCGCATGACATCGAGCAGGCGGCGGTGGATGAGCAACGTCACCGTGCTCAACACGACGTAAGGGATGACGAGTCGCACGTCGCCCCACGAGGCCGTGCTCAACCGACCGAGGATCCACGAGTACACCTGGCGGATGACGTCGGTGTTTCGCTGCAACACGAACGTCTGCACGGCGGTGGCGAGCGCCGTCACCGCCACACCGGCCAGCACCAACGTCGCCGAACTGCGCCGACCACCGAACGCAGTGCCCACGAAGTACGTGAGCACGACCGCGGCGAGTCCGCCGAGAAAAGCGCTGAGCGGCAAGGGATCGATGATCCACGAACTCGTACCGGCGCGATTCAGGGTGAACACGACCGTCGCACCGAGGCCCGCGCCGGCTGCGACGCCGAGCAGATAAGGATCAACGAGTGGATTGCGGAACACGCCTTGGTAGCTGGCGCCCGACAACGCGAGGGTCGAACCGACCAACGCGGCAAGCACTACCCGCGGCATGCGGATTTCCCAGATGATGATCCACTCGCGTGGAGTCACCCCGCTGTCGATCGACACCAGCGGCAGCCTGTCGAGAAGCACCAGCGGAACCCGCCACCACTCCGGGCCGGCGGGTCCGACCATGACACCGAGCAGGATCGCCGCGCATGCCGTCACCACGGCGACGGGCATCCACCAACGCGCGGGGATGACCCCCTTGGCGGGTGCGGGAGCCTGCTCGATGTACATCGTCAATCGATCAGCCGGAGCGTGATCAGCCCTTTGCCGCGGTGACGTACTTCGTCACTGCTTCGGCGACGACCTTCACCAGGTCGACCACACGTGGTCCCCAGCGTGACGCGATGTCGTCGTCGAGTTCGACGACGTTGCCGTTCTTCACTGCGTCGATGACGTCCCAACCGGCACGTGCGGCGACGGTCTCGGCGGTCTGTTCACAGCACTTAGTGTCGGCCAGGAAGATCATCTGCGGATTCAACGACACGATCGACTCGGCCGACAGTTGGGGGTAGTCGTTGCCCGCCTCGGCCGTGTCGGCAATGTTCTGCAACATGAAGCGCGACATCAACTGGCCGATGAAGGTGTTGGATGTCAGCGAATAGAAGGTGTCGTCGAGCTCGTAGTAGTACGAAACCGGCGCATCGGGCAGCTCCATCGACGTGATGGTCGACTCGATTTCCGACTTCATCGACTCGACGAGACCGCTCGCCTCGTCGGCCTTGCCGGTCAGGTCGCCGAGTTCGGTGATCTGCGCGTAGGAATCGTCGAGGGTCGCCGCGGCGGCCCCGATCCACACCTTGATACCGAGTTTCTCGAGCTGGGCCTGCAGGTCACCCGGGTCGTAGGTCAGCAGCACGACCGTGGGGTCGAGTTCGGCGATCGCTTCGACACTTGGTTCGAACGCATCGATCTTCGTTGCGAAGTCGGCGGCGGCCTGCGGATAGTTGCTGAAGTTGTCGACAGCGACGATCTGGTCCTCCGCACCGAGGGCGTAGAGCATTTCGGTCGCCGTGGCCGACAACGAGACGATCCGTTCGGCCGCCATCTTCTTCTCACTTGCCGCGTCACCTTCCGCAGCGGCGGTGGTGTCGGCGGGTGCGGTTGTTTCGGCAACCGCCGGTTCCGTCGTGGCGGGCTTGCTCGTGTCGGGATCCGCACCGCACGCCGCAAACAGCAGCGTTCCGGCAAGGAGGCCGACGAAACGACGGCGATTGAGCACTTTCAATGACATGTTCTTCCTCCGAAGATTGCTGGAGAAAGAAGAGTGGGTCGAAGACGGGAGTTCCCGTACCGCGGACCGCCCTTCCTTCGAGGACTGGTAAACGCACGTGAGGCAGGCGACCGGACTCGGGATCCTCGTTGGAATCCTCCACCGTTGCGGGACAGTGCCGGGTTTTCACCGGACTTCGCTGTATCTCACGTCCCACGGCTATTGCCGTGATGAGAACAACGTAGCAGACGTTCAGCCGGCGCAGAGAGTCGCGAAGCGCGAGATGCCCTCGACGATGTCGTCATCGCCGAGCGCAAAAGAGAAGCGCGCGTAGCCCGGCGCACCGAAAGCCTCGCCGGGGACGAAAGCAACCTTGACGTGTTCGAGCACGAGATCTGCGAGTTCGAGGCTCGAGTTCACCACGTGGCCGCTCAGCGAGCGGCCGAGCAGCCCCTGCACATGAGGGAAACAATAGAAGGCGCCCTCTGGTTCGAGGCACGTGACGCCGGGGATGGCGGAGAGCATCTTGTGCATCGTCTTTCCGCGGCGTTCGAAGGCGGTGCGCATCATCTTGACGGCCTCGAGGTCGCCGCTGACGGCTGCAAGCGCGGCGATCTGTGCGACGTTCGAAACGTTCGACGTGGAGTGCGACTGGAAGTTGATTGCGGCCTTCATCACGTCGTCGGGGCCGATCATCCAGCCGACTCGCCATCCGGTCATCGCGTAGGTCTTTGCGACGCCGTTCACGATGACGCACTGGTTGGCCATCTCCGGCACGAGGGTCGGCATCGACGCAAACGTGTGGGTGCCGTAGGTGAGATGTTCGTAGATCTCGTCGGTGATCACCCAGATGCCGTTGTCGGCGGCCCACTTGCCGATGGCGGCGATCTCCTCGGGCGGGTACACCGCGCCGCTGGGGTTGTCGGGCGAGACGAACAGCAGAACCTTGGTGCGCGGTGTCTTCGCGCGCTCGAGCTGTTCCACCGTGACGCGGAAACCCATCTCTTCGGTGGTGTCGATGACGACGGGGACTCCGCCCGCAAGGACGATGGCCTCGGGATAGGTGGTCCAGTACGGCGCGGGACAGATGACCTCGTCGCCCGGGTCGCACAACGCCGCGAACGCGACGAACACCGCATGCTTGCCGCCGTTCGTCACCAACACCTGACTCGCCTTGCAGTCGAATCCGCTGTCGCGCTTGGTCTTCACCGCGATCGCCTCGCGCAGTTCGGGCAAGCCGGCCGCGGGCGTGTAGCGGTGATTCTTCACCTCGTAGCAGGCCTTTGCCGCAGCCTCGACGATGTGGGCGGGCGTCGGAAAGTCGGGTTCCCCCGCGCCGAAACCGATGACGTTCTCACCCTTGGCCTTCAGCGCCTTTGCCTTGGCGTCGACGGCCAACGTTGCGGACTCTGCGATTGCGGCGAGGCGGGCCGAAACCCGCGCTTTTGCTGGGGAGGTCATGGGTGAAATGATGTCATGGTGAACGCGAAAACCCCCCAAGAAATTCGCATCCCGACCGAACTTTTGCCCCGCGACGGCCGCTTCGGCTGCGGCCCGTCGAAGGTACGTCCCGAGCAATTGGCGGCACTCTCGGGTCGTGGTGCAGCCCTCATGGGCACCTCACACCGTCAGGCACCGGTGAAGAACCTCGTCGGTTCGGTGCGCTCGGGCCTCACACAATTGTTCGGTCTGCCCGAGGGCTGGGAGATCGTGCTCGGCAACGGCGGGTCGACGGTGTTCTGGGATGTCGCAACGTTCGGCCTCATCGAGTCGCGCAGTGAACACCTCGTGTTCGGCGAGTTCTCCTCGAAGTTTGCCGAGGCTGCCGCGGCCGCGCCGCATCTGGGTGACCCCGTCGTCGTGTCGAGCGACCCCGGCACACACCCCGCACCGTCACAGGCCGACGTCGACGTGTACGCATTCACGCACAACGAAACCTCGACGGGTGTCGCGATGACGCTCGAACGGCCGGCATTCGCAGGTGACGCCATCGTCGTCGTCGATGCAACGTCGGCTTCAGGTGGCCTCATGTGGAACCCCGCCGAGGTCGACGTGTACTACTTCGCGCCACAAAAGTGCTTTGCCTCGGATGGTGGTCTCTGGATCGCCGCCTGTTCGCCCGCCGCGGTCGAACGCGTGAAAAAGATCGCCGCATCGAAGCGTTGGTGCCCTGCTTCCCTCGACATGAAGATCGCACTCGACAACAGCGTCGCCAACCAGACCTACAACACACCTGCGCTTGCCACACTGATCCTGCTCGACGAACAGGTGCGCTGGATGCTCGACAACGGTGGGCTGTCATGGTGCGCGGCTCGTTCGAAGGAATCGTCCGACCATCTCTACGGGTGGGCCGACTCGAAGCCGTGGGCCACCCCGTTCGTCACCAACCCCTTGCATCGCTCGGCGGTCGTCGGCACGATCGACCTAAACGGTGTCGATGCCAGCGACGTCAACGCCGCGCTGCGGGCAAACGGCGTCGTCGACACCGATTCCTACCGCAAATTGGGCCGCAACCAGTTGCGAATGGGCATGTTCCCCGCAATCGAACCCGACGACGTGCGTCAACTGACGCGCTGCATCGATTTCGTGGTCGAGCGCTTGGGTGCGTGAAAACGCTGGTTGAATTCGGGGTGTGAAGTCGAGCGACGTTCTCACCGCCAGTTGGGACGACGTCGCCCCACTGCGCGACCCGGTCTTTCTCATCGCACTGCGCGGTTGGTTCGACGTCTCCGGAGCAGCGACACAGGCGATCGAATGGTGCGTACGTGAGCGCGTCGTGACCATCGTCGGCAGTATCGACCCCGATCCATTCTTCGACTTCACCCAGGAACGCCCCGAGGTGTACCTCGACGAAGACGATGAGCGACACATTCGCTGGCCCGAGAACGACATCTACATTGCGCGTTTTCCCGAGGGCAACCGCGACCTCGTGCTTCTCGCCGGTGTCGAGCCGCACATTCATTGGTCGACCTTCATCGATGCGATCGTCGAGGTCGCACAGGGGCTGAAGTGTTCTGCGGTCGTCACGCTCGGTGCGCTCGCCGACCAGGTACCGCACACGCGCCTCCCACCCGTCGTCGGCAGCACGACGAATCCCGACCTCGCGCGGCGTCTTGGTCTTCAGCAGCCGCAGTACCAGGGGCCAACCGGGGTCATCGGCGTGATGCAAGAGCGCTTCGACCGCACCGGTCTTCCGTCGGTATCGCTGCGTGTCGGGGTTCCGCACTATCTCACCAACGCACAGCACCCGCGTTCCACCGCGGCGCTGCTGCGACACCTCGAACACGTCCTTGGCGTACCGACGGGCCACGCCAACATGGATGGCGAGGTGCGGCGCTGGGCGGTTCTGCACGAAGAGGCCGTCGAAGACGACACACAGGCACTCGCCTACGTGCGGATGCTCGAGCAACAGTTCGACCGTCGCTCCGAGGCCTCGATGCCGAGTGGTGACGACCTCGCCGCCGAGTTCGAGAAGTTCCTCCGCGACCAAAACCCCGACACCTAGAGGGTTCTCGGTGTGTAATTACCCGTTTTTCGGGTAATTACACACCGAGAACCCTTTGTAGTCGGGGTAGCGGGCGAACCACGCGAGACCGTCTTCGCCCATCGCGAACGCCGCAGTCGCGAATGCGTCGGCCCACATGAGGTGCGGTCCGATGACGGTCACCGATGCGGGGCGATCGATGAATGAACCTGACCGGCCATCCCACAGATGTGTGCCGCGCGCACCGGTGCCGGAAGTTGCGATGGCGAAGTTCTCCGGGATGTCGAACCATGCAGCGATGACTGTGCGGTCGGTCGGGTCGACGACGCCGATGCGCCACCTCTCCCCCGATGCCTGAAGACCCGACGTTTGAATGTCCCCTCCGACGTTCAGGTACCACGCCGACAGACCGTGACTC
>SXZT01000041.1 GCA_005787785.1 Actinomycetota bacterium | reverse complement strand
TCAACGAGGTGTACTTCACCGACGTGCGGATTCCCGAGAAAGAAATGCTCGGCAAGCCCGGCGACGGGTGGCGTGTGAGCCTGACGACGCTCATGAACGAGCGTGTCGCCATCGGTGGCGTCGTGCCGCCGCGCGGGTCGGGCACGATTGCCTCGCTGACGAAGATCTGGGCGACGAAAACCGTCGCAGAAAAAGACGCGGCAACGCGTGACGAACTGATGAAGTTGTGGATTCGCGCCGAGGTGCTGCGTCTCACGAACATTCGCGCGGGCCAGAACCGCAAGATGGGCGTTCCCGGACCCGAGGGTTCGATCGGCAAAATGGAGTCGGCCAACCTGAACAAGGCGATCTATGAATTCGCAATGCACCTGCTTGGTCCCGAGGGAATGCTCTACGGCAGTTACGAAATGGTCCGCCCCGATACGGCGATGGGTTTTGAGACGTACCAGAAGGCCTTCCTGCGTAGTCGTGCCAACTCGATAGAGGGTGGCACCACCGAGGTGATGAAGAACATCCTCGGCGAGCGCGTCCTCGGGCTTCCTGGAGACGTGCGCGTGGACCGCGACGTCGCCTGGTCAAAAGTTCCCCGTAACTGAACGATCGGGTCTACGAGGCGCTGCTGAGAAGCACGCCCAAATAGAGCGCACCGAAAGACGCGACCAAAGCGGTCGCACCACCGAGGACACGAACGATTTTGCTCTTGGTTCTCGCGTGTGCCGCTGCGGCAAAGCCCGCGAGCATGACAACGACGATCTTCATTGCAAGCGTCACGTGGTAACTCGAATCCAGCGCCGATACGTCGATGTCGAGGATGCCCCACATCCCCGTGATCACCGTGACGCCAAGGGCAGGCCATGCAACGCGGGCAAAGCCGTTGGCGATGGTCTTCAACGCCTCGGGGTTCGTCTTGCGAACACGTGATACAAGGCCACCCAGCACGATCTGGCCGCCCACCCACACGGCGGAGGCCAACAGATGGAGGAATGTGCGCAGCGAATCGAGGTTTGGTTCGATCATTGACGTTGTCCCTTCGTCTGGGCGAGAGCGTGGAGCACGGTGCTCGCCGCAATGTCGTGGTCGCGACTCGGGCTGCGTCGGGTCGCCGGCACAGCGAGCATCGAGTAGCACGTCGTGAGGGTGGCGGCCTGTAGTTCACGGATGTTGCGCGGCGGCGGGAAGTACTCGTCTTCCTCGGTGACGCGCACCTCTTCGATGCCGTTGCGCGGGGCGAGACGGGCAAGCACCTCGTCGACGAGTTCTTCGGGGGCGGATGCGCCGGCGGTGACACCGATCGTTCCCGACAGATTGTCCGGAAGTTCATCGGCGCGGTTGATGCGCAGCACGGTGGCGCATCCCGATTCGATCGCGAGCCGTTCGAGGGCCCGTGTGTTGGAGGAGTTCGAGGAGCCGATGACGACGATCGCATCGCACCGCGGGGCCATTGCTTCGAGTGCGCTCTGGCGGTTCGTGGTGGCGAAGCACAGGTCGCTGCGACCCGGCGACCACACGTCGGGGAAGCGCTCGCGAACGCGTACCGCGACGCCCGACCAGTCGCGGTGCGAGAGCGTGGTCTGTGCCAACAGCGCCACCGGTTCTTCGAACACGGGGAGTGCGTCGACGTCTTCGATCGACTCAACGCGACTGATCGCGTGCGGGGCTACGGCCATTGTTCCGACGGCCTCTTCGTGGCCTTCGTGGCCGACATAGACGACGCGATAACCCTTGTTCGCGCGGACCTTCACTTCATGGTGGACCTTCGTGACGAGTGGGCACACCGAGTCGACGACGTAACTGCCGCGACGGTGGGCTTCTTCCACGACAGCGGGGGGAGAGCCGTGCGCGGAAAGCATGATCGGACGCCCCTCGGGAACCTCGGCGAGGTTATCGACGAAGACGACGCCGCGTTCACGGAAGCGGTCGACGACGATCCGATTGTGGACGATCTCGTGGTAGCAGTAGACGGGAGGATCGAAAGAGCGAACGAGCCAGCTAAGAGCCTTGATCGCCATCTCGACGCCCGCGCAGAAACCACGAGGCGCGGCGAGCAACACCTTGTCAACATTCGTTCCGGACACCGCTTCCACGGTACTTCTCGACACCACCGTTAGCCTGACCTTGTGGGTGATTCGGTCGACCTCAGTGCCCGGATCACCGAAGTCGTGCCGGATTCACCCGCTGCCACGGCCGATGTGCGGGTGGGCGACGTCGTTGCCCTCGTCAACGACCGGCCGATCCGCGACATCATCGAATGGCACCATCAGGTCGACGAGGCCCATGTGTCGCTGAGGCTCGATCGCGGCGGGATGTTGGTCGACGTCGAAGTGGAGAAACAACCGGGCGAACCGCTCGGCGTGTCGATTGCAAGCGCTGTGTTCGACCGCGTACAGACCTGCGACAACCACTGTTCGTTCTGCTTCATCTACCAGCTACCGAAAGGCCTTCGCCGCAGTCTCTATCTGAAGGACGACGACTACCGGCTGAGCTTTCTCTTCGGAAATTTCACGACCCTCACGCGGTTCACCGAAATGGACCTCGAGCGGGTGATCGACCAGGCGCTTTCGCCACTGCACGTCAGCATCCATGACGCCGACCCGTGGGGGCGAGCAGAGATGCTGCGCAACGAACGCGGAGCCATGAGCCTGCGGTGGTTGCGGACGCTTCTCGACAACGGCACGAACGTGCGCGGTCAAGTCGTCCTGTGCCCGGGTGTCAACGACGGCGACGTGCTCGAGCGCACGCTGGCGGGAATCCTCGACGAGTACGCAGAGCTCGATGCCGTGGCGGTCGTGCCCCTTGGTCTCAGCAGATTCAACCCCGAGGCTTCGTTACGCGTTCATTCCGCCGCCGAGGCACGTATCGCGGTTGAAATCGTCGACAAGTGGCGCGAAATTTCACGTCAAGTAGTTGGTCATCCCATGTTCTGGGCATCGGATGAGCTGTACCTGTTGGCCGACAAGGCGATGCCCGGTGCTGCCGACTACGGCGACTTTCCGATGTACGAGGACGGGGTCGGCATCGTCGCGAGTTTTCGCGAGGAATTCGCGGGACGTCGCTCGTCGGTCACCGGTCCGACCTCGGGTTTCTTCGCGTCGGTCGACGGCGCGACGCCTTCGGGCTACCGCTCGGAGCGCGCGCCTGCCAACCCAGCCGGCGACACGGGTCTGCGACCCGTGCGAGTGCAGATCGCCCAACGCACTGGATCGACGACCAAGGGAAGAATCGGAATTCTCACGGGCGAATACGCGGCACCGGTCATCGAGGAACTCGTCGGCAACAGAAATGTCACGGTGATCCCGGTGCGCAACGATTTCTTCGGAGGCAACACCGCGGTCGCGGGTTTGATGGTCGGTGCTGACATCGCTCGCGTGATCACGGAACATCCCGAAATCGACGAATTCCTGTTGCCTGACGTGTGTTTATCGGAGGGCAGGTTCCTCGACGGGTCGACGCTCGCCGATCTGGGTGCGAATGTGACCGTCGTTCCCACCGATGGTGCCTCGTTGCGCCGTATCCTCGATCGTTCGCTATGAAACCCCATGTCGTGATCGTCGGTCGACCCAACGTCGGCAAGAGCACCCTCTTCAACCGCTTCGTCGGTGGTCAGGTGGCGATCGTCGAAGACCGCCCGGGAATCACCCGCGACCGCAAGACCCACGATGCCAATTGGCTCGGTCGCGAGTTCACCGTGACCGATACCGGAGGCTGGATGCCGGGCGGGTCGGAACTAGAGGAAAAGGTGTCGCGCCAGGTCGAGCAGGCGGTTAAGACCGCTGATCTTGTGTTGCTCGTGGTCGACGCATCGATCGGCGCTACCGACGACGACGAGCGCATTGCCACGTGGCTGCGTCGCACCGGCCGCCCCGTTCTCGTCGTCGCCAACAAGGCGGACAACGACCGCCGTGAAACCGACCGCTGGAGTTTCCTGTCGCTCGGCTTGGGCGAACCGTATCCCGTCTCGGCGCTCCACGGTCGTCGCGCGGGCGACTTGCTCGATGTACTCGTCGGCGAATTGGGTATTGCTGACGAAGAAGAGACACCGGTCAGTGACGAGGAGGTGCCCGAGGTGATCGACGCCGATCTCGAGGGTGTGCCCCGCGTTGCAATCGTCGGTCGGCCCAATGTCGGCAAGAGCACCCTCTTCAACCGTCTCTGTGGCGAAGAGCGCAGCGTCGTGCACGACATGGCCGGCACCACGCGCGATGCAATCGACACCCTGATCGAGGCCGACGAGGGGCGCATCGTTCTCGTCGACACTGCGGGAATGCGCCGTCGCACCAAAATCGACGATTCCGCCGAGTATTACTCGCTCGTCCGTGCTCTTCGAGCCGTCGACGAGGCGGATGTAGCACTACTCGTCATCGATGCAACCCAGGGGATCACCAGCCAAGACCAACGCCTGGCCGAACGCATCGATGCCGCCGGCAGTCCGCTCATCGTCGTCTTGAACAAATGGGACCTGCTCGACACCGAGGCTCGCGAGGAAGTCACCACCGAAATCGGTCGGATGCTGTATTTCATCGGCGACGCGCCCGTGCTGCGCATCTCGGCTCTCTCTGGCAAAGGCGTGCACCGCCTCATGCCGATTCTCACCGAGTCGATCGAGCAGTATCAGCGAAGGGTGCCGACACGCGACGTCAACCGTGTCATTGCCGAAGCGCAGCAGAGGCAACCGGCCGCTGCCGGAGCGCGCGTTCTCTATGCGCTGCAGGGCGCTGCCGACCCGCCCACGTTCACCCTGTTCGTGAACCGGGAACTGCCGCCCACGTACCTTCGCTATCTCGAGCGTTCCATCCGTGAATCGTTCAAGTTCGGTTCGACGCCCATCAAGCTGCGCGTCAGGCGCAGAGCTGAGTAGGTGAGCGGTCGTAATGCCCTGGTGTGAAGAGTGCGCCAAGTACTTCGCTCCAAGTTCGATGACCGATGATGGTCGTTGTCCAAAGTGCGGCAAGGTTGCCGACCTTCCCGATGCCCACGGCCGCATCACCGCGAAGAACCTCGACCTGAAGGCGCTCGCCAAGGGAGAAGACGAAGCCAGCGACGAGAAGGCCCCCTGGCACTTCAAACTGCTGCTCACTGCTCTCGTTCTTTATCTCTCGTGGAGGGTTGTCGATCTCTTCAGGTAGCCTGCTCGCCGTACGGGCTGTGGCGCAGCTTGGTTAGCGCGCTTGTCTGGGGGACAAGAGGTCGTGGGTTCAAATCCCGCCAGCCCGACCAATTTCTTCGCTTAAAGCGTGGTCTCGCGACCCTTCCCGTTTTGCTCTGTTTTCACAGTTCGAGTCCGGCGGACGCAACCGCCTCGGCTGATCAGTTGGTTGTCGTGGAAGCGGCGCCACACTCCATTGGGCGAGATGCGCATCGTAGGTGTGACGGACTCGCCCGAGCCAAACAAACGCCGACGCTCCGTTATTATTCGCTTATGCAGAAGAAATTCGCTCTTGCCGTTTCCGTTGTCGTTCTTGCTGTTGCCTTGGCTGCCTGCGGAAAAAGTGAGAGTTCTGTGTCGGGCGGTGGGAAGACAAAAAACGCTGCACTCGCGGGAAAGGCGGCGGCTCGCATCACCATCACCGCTAGTCGGAGCGGTGCGACGTCGGTCTCGTGTTCCTACGAGGTGGGTACGGCCACAGCCTGCATTCTTCCGCGACTCGACGGGGAAGGTTGGGAGGTCGGCGCGTCCTTGTCCGCAACCGTCGGAGACCAGACTGTTGAGGTTCTGACAAGCGGCGGAAATTCGGTTGGTTCGCCGGCTCCGTCCACGACCTTGGTCGTTGCGACCACGGTCGTTCCGGTAGCAACAACAGCCACACTCCCGCCGACCACACTCCCGCCGATGACAGCCCCGCCGACCACACTCCCGCCGATGACAGCCCCGCCGATCACGACCACGACTTTGGGAACCAACTACGCGGGTCAACAACTCCAACGTAAAAATTTCAGGGGCGCGAAGCTCAGAGGCGCGAACTTCCGCAGCGCGAACCTCTCCGGCGCGGACCTCACCGGCGCGGACCTCTCCGGCGCGGACCTCTCCGGCGCGAACCTCTCCAACGCGAACCTCTCCAACGCGAACCTCTCCAACGCGAACCTCTTCCGCGCAAGAGTCGACCTTGCGACTATCCGCGGCGCAAACTTCACCGGCGCAGTTGGAATGCCGGGCGGGTTTGGCTGGTTTGTCACTTGTACTAGCCGCGGCGCAGTTGGTTGCCGCCCGTAACGAGGACACCTGGAAACACACGCCAATGGCGCGCCGGGATTCAAATCGCGCCAGCCCGACAAATTTCTTCGCATGAAACGTTGTCTCGCGATCCTTGCCGTTTTGCTCTGTTTGCTCAGTTCGAGTCCGGCATACGCATCCGCTTCGGTTGATCAGTTGGTTGTCGTGGAAGTGGCGTCGCTGTCGGCGACCACTGGCACGCTTGAGGTCTTGGAGAAAGTGGACGGCGTCGAGCGGGTGGTCGTGGGTCCGGTGCCAGCTCGGCTGGGTCGCAGCGGTGTGAAGGGCGATCGCCGAGAGGGCGACGGCACCACGCCATTGGGCGAGATGCGCATCGTCGGCGCATTCGGGTTGCCCGCGTCGGCCAGGGTGAAGTTGCCCTACCAGCGTGTGAGGCCCGGGGATTGTTGGATTTCTGATGTGGGCGACCGTGCCTACAACCGTCGTGTGCGGCGTGCACGCTGTGACGCGCCGAACGAGGATCTCTACCGCATCGCCCGTGGAGGGGTCTACGAATTTGCGCTGACAACCTCGTACAACACCTCACCCATCGTCGTGGACAAGGGGAGCGCAATCTTCATCCACGTGCATTCCTATGACGCCGCAGGACGAACGAAACCGACGAGTGGATGCATCAGCGTGTCGCGAGGGGTGATGAAGCGGCTGTTTGCAATCTTGGATCCTGCGAAGGATCCTGTTCTGGTAGTGCGGCTCAAGCAGTGAGGACGTCGCCGGGGGACGACGTGAGGAGAATCACACGTGTGACTCCGCGCGTTTCCAGATCCGCCATTCGGGGCTCGTTGGGGTCGGTGAGAGACCTGTCGTAGGGAAACCACACCGACGATGACCAATCGCCGAGAGAGGAGTTGGCGCAGTCGAGGATCTCATTCACTCGGGGGTGGTCGCCGCGGACGTTGATGCCACAGCCGGCGGCGGCCGCACGGCGGGCGAGTGCGATGCTGTTGACGCCGACGACGACGGGAATGGTTCGCGTTGGTTTCGGGAAGACGACGGACTTGTCGTGTTCTCCGGACCAGATCGCTGTGACGCGCGCGAGGGTGTCGAGCAGTCTGTCGTGGCGCGCTTCGAGGGACGGGTCGAGGATGTTGCCAAGAGCCGCGTGTTCGGAGGCGAAGTAGGTGTCGGGAGCGGCGCCCGCACCGAGGCCGAGAACCGCGCGACCCTGCGAAACGAGGTCGAGTGATGCCGTGGCGCCGGCGATGACCTCGGCGGGGCGGACGGCGACGTTGTTGACGAGAACGCCGAGGTGCACACGCTTCGTATTCGTCGCGATTGCGCCGAGGAGGATGTGGGGGTCGAGCATTTGTCCTTTGTTGCGCGCCGGCTCCATGGATGCGAGATGGTCGAGAACCCAGACCGCGCCGTAGATGCCCTCGTCGGCGCGGACGGCGCAATCGATCACGTCGTCAACGGGCGCAAGGGCCTGGTTGATGTGCAGGTCGATGCGCATGAGTGAAGTCTTACACTCGTGGTCGATGTGCGGTCGCTTCGTCGCGTCGACACCAGTGTCGGCCCTCGCCCAAATTTTCGACGTTGAGGCGTCCGATGCCGATCTCGGAGAGGTCGACCTGCGTCCGAGCTGGAACGTGGCTCCGACGAGCCGAATCGTGGGCATTCGCGATGTCGAGGGTTCGCGACGTATCGACGCGTTCGTGTGGGGTTTGATGCCGGCCTGGCGCCGATCGGCGGGCGCCTCGTCGCCGCTCATCAACGCCCGCGCCGAGTCGGTCACTGAGAAGCCGTCGTTTCGCAACCTGGTGCCCGGTCATCGGTGCGTGGTCCCGATGACCGGCTACTACGAATGGCTGACGACGAAAGAAGCGAAGCGCAAGATCCCTTACTTCATTTCGCGGCGTGACGGTGTGCCTCTTGCCGTGGCGGGACTGTGGGATCAGGGGGATGCCGACAGCGGGGGCTACCCGCGCGCGTGTGTGATCACCGTTGCGGCGAACCCGGGGCTCGCCGAGATTCACGACCGAATGCCCGCAGTTCTGGAAGGAGAGACGCTGGCAGCGTGGCTGGAGGGCGACACCGCCGAAGCGGTTTCCGTGCTTGCGCCGTTGCGCGACGGCGTTCTCGGGGCCGTAGAAGTGTCGACGAAGGTGAATACCGTGCGCAACAACGACCCGAGCAACATCGAAGCGGTGTCGGGTCAATTGCCCGACAGTTTGTTCGACTGACCCGTCAGAGCTTCAGATTTGCCTTGATGGCTTCTGCGTGGCGGCGCAATTCGTCGGGGTTGGCGTGCGCGGCCGCGTTGGCAAAGGACACGTCCCCCATGTCGTTTGCGGGAATGACGTGGATGTGGCAATGCGGCACCTCGAAGCCCGCGATGATCAAAGCCACGCGGTTGCAGAAGAAAGCCTTTTTCTGGGCTGCACCGACGGCATGTGCGGTGTCGAAGAGGCGGGATCTCGTGCGTGCGTCGACATCGGTCCATTGGTCCACCTCGGGCACCGGAACGACGAGCGCATGACCGGGGGAGATCGGGTTGATTGTCATGAAGACGACGAGGTCGTCGTCGCGGTGCACGAACGTGCCGGGCAATTCGCCCTTGATGATCTTGGTGAAAATCGTTGTCATGCGAGATAGCCGCCCGAGGCGCTGAAGACTTCCCCCGTACAGTACGACGCGGCCGGGGAGGCGAGAAAGGCGATGACCTGTGCGATCTCGTCCGATACACCCATACGGCCCATTCCGATCTGCGAGACGATGACCGATCGCATCATCTCCGAATAGTGACCGAGAAGGGGCGTGTCGGTGTAGCCCGGGCAGACCGCGTTGATGCACACGCCGAACTGCGACACCTCGGCCGACGTTGCCTTTGTGAGTGCGATGATTCCCGCCTTCGCGACCGAGTAGTGCGGCGCCGACGCCGAAGGGCGCATGCCGAGAATCGATGAGATGTTGATGATCGATCCGGTTCGGCGCGGTGTCATGTGTGCGAGTGCTTCGCGCGTGCCGTAGAAGACGCCGTAGAGGTGGGTGCGGATCATGCGGTCCCACACGCCGTCGGAGAGATTGACGAGGATGTCGAGTGGCTCGGCGGTGGTCGACGGGTCGAGGCGTGACATCTGGTTGTTGACCATCTTCTGGAAGCGGTCGTTGTCGGGCGGCGGTGCGATCCCTGCGTTGTTCACCATCACGTCGAGGGCACCGAGTTTCGCAACCGTCGTTTCGACGGCTGCACGCACCTGTGCGGAATCGGTGACGTCGCACTGAACGGCGATGCCGTCGAGGCGTCGCGCGAGGTCCGTCGCGGCATCCATGTTGATGTCTGCGATCGCGACCCGAGCGCCACGGTTTGTCATCAGATCTGCCGTGGCTGCACCGAGGCCGGAGGCCCCACCCGTGATCAGCGCATACTTGCCACCGAGATCGAATGCCGAAAATGCGTCAACTTCCCCCATGCGCCGAGAATAACCAGCCATGGGAACCGCGGGTCCCGAACCCTGGTGCGTCTAGGGTTGTCCGCGTGTCGGAACTGTTCTCGCGTCGCAGCCTGCTGACGGTTCCCAACGCGATCACACTG
>SXZT01000040.1 GCA_005787785.1 Actinomycetota bacterium | reverse complement strand
TCGCTGACCGGCAAGGGGAGTGGCATGCGGTTGGCTTTGCGCAATCGCCAGGGATTCCGCGACCTTGCTCATCTGCGTGCGACGTGGGAACTCGTCGTCGACGGCGCGGTGACAAAGCGTGGGTCGCTGCGAGTGCCGACGGTGGCTGCAGGTGCGACCGTTCGTGTGCCGCGTCCCGTCGTGATGCCGAAAGCGGGTGACGTGCGGTTGTCGGTGCGGTGGTTGCTGCGCCGCGCCGAGACGTGGGCGCCGGTGGGGCAACTTGTCGCGTGGGATCAAGTCGTTGTTCGCGAACCGAAGCCCGTGGCCAAGAAGCCCGCAGCGCGGTCATCGAAGAACAACGCGGCGGTCGACAACGACCTCTCCGCAATCGCTCCGCGCGTCACGATCTGGCGGGCTGCGGTCGACAATGACGGGTTCAAGAACATGCCCGAGATTCGTGGGTTCGGCGAGTCCTTGCGTCGTTGGCAACTCCAGGGCATCGATGTACGAGATTCTGATCTCGTCGCTCAATCGACGAAGAAGACGCCCCGCACGGACGGAAGTGTGTCGTTCCGCCATGTCGTCACCGTGCCTGCGGACCTCGGCGACATCCCGCGCGTCGGGGTGACGTTCGCAGTGCCGCCGCGTTTCACGCGTATTCGTTGGACGGGAGATGGACCGCATGAGTGCTACCCCGACCGCCGCTCGTCGGCGATGTATTCGACGTGGGAAGCCGACCCCGACGAATTGCCGTACCTCGTTCCACAGGAATTCGGTCTGCGCACCAACTGCACGCGTGTCGAACTCGTCGACCCGCGTTCGGGTGAGGCTTTGTGCGTGGAGACGGAAGGCGCCCCGTTTCACTTCTCCGCAAACTGGCACACTGCGGAAGATCTGTTCGCAGCCAAGGACCAAACGGAACTGGTGCGACGCGACCATCTCACGCTGCATCTCGATGCCGCGCATCGTGGCTTGGGCACGGCGAGTTGCGGCCCCGACACGTTGCCGCGTTACCGCATCACCCCCGGCCGATACACGCTGGCGTATCGCCTGCGGCTCGACCGGGAGTCGACGCGATGAAACTTATGGACAGGTGAGATAACCCGACTTCGGCGTAGCCGACACCTGGAAGGCAACGGTCGTGCCAAGGCCCTTCGTGTCGCGCGCGGTGACGGTGCCCACGAGCTCGAGCCAACCACCTGCGGGTACCCCGAGTGCAACGGTGTACTTGTTCGCCTGGCCCGCCACCGCCGCGAAGCTGGAAGCGGGGGTGTTGCGGGTCTCGCTGCCGTCCGGCGACGAAGCGAAAGCCGCGAAGCCGGAAACGTTGATGCCACCGTCGCTGTCACTTGCGGTGAGTGTGAGGATCGGCTGGCCCTCGCCGAGTCCCGAACATGCGGTGACTTTCACGGTCGGTGCCTTGTTCACCGCGGTTGTGGTGGCGGCGGGCTTGGCCGTTGTCGTCGGCGCCTTCACCGTGGTCGCCGAGGCAACCGTCGTTGCCGTCGCGGGTGCAACGGTCGTGGTTGCAGCGACCGGCGCGGTGGTTGGCGCCGTCGTCGTAGCCGGCGCCGATGTCGTGTCGACCACAGTCGTCGCCGCAGCAACGGTCGTCGGCGCAACCGTCACGGCCGGTGCTTCGGTGGTGTCGGTTGTTCCGCTGGCCGACGCGTCGCCCGAAGTCGAACCATCGTCGCCCGGTGCAGGTGCGGGTGTGTCACCACAACCCGGCAACTGCGCGAGTTCGTAGACGCGTGAATTGCGCGGGCCCGACCAGCCGCCGTTTTCGTAGAACCAAGGCAGTCCGTCGGGGGCGATGTACACCATTCCGTCCGTCCACTGTGTCCTGTCGGTCGGCGGACACGGATCGCAGCCAGGGAAGTCGCGGAGGTTGTAGCGACGTGCGCCGCTCGACGATGTCCAGCCGCCGTGTTCATAGGTCCACACCGTGCCGTCGGCGTCCTTCAGCTGTGTTCCCGACTGTCCGGGTGTGAGCGGAGGACACGGTGGCAGGTTGCAATTCTCGTCCCAGCCGTTCAGGTCCGATGCGTACGTACGGGACTCGCCGGCTTCGTTCGTCCAACGTCCATCCGTGAAAGTCCACAACTTCCCGTCAAGGTCGACATAGGTCGATCCCTCGGCCGCGCCCTCTTTCGGCGGGCAGGGGTTGCAGTTGTTCGACCAGCCCGGAAGGTCGCGCAGATAGGTGCGGCGCGTTCCGTTCACGGTGTTCGTCCACATCGAGTCGGTGTACGTCCACAACTGACCGTTCGAGTCGACGTAGCGGTCACCCGTTGCCGTGGTGAGCGGCGGACACGGAAGCGTGCAGTCGTCGCTCGTTGCGGTCCACTCGGCAACGCGATCGTCGGTCAACTCCGTCGGAGCCGCAGCACCGGCCGGATTGATGACGACCGCGCCCTCCGCGGCGGGAGAATCCTCGGGCACTGTGGCCGTCACCGGCAGGCCGGCAGCATCGCGCTGGTATGTCGCGGAGTCATTGACGCACGGGTCGCAGGCATCCGTGTAACCGGGGATGTCGGTGACGTACGAGACGGAGGTCCCAGTCGACTGGTTGACCCAGCGACCCTCCTTCAGTTCCCAGATCGTGCCGTCCTTGTCGGCATAAGTTGCCCCCGTCACGGCGTTCGTTGGTGGACACGGGTTGCATTTGGGATTGTTCTTCATCAACTCGGCCGTGGTGAGAGCGGCGGAGTCGCTGCGCCAATAGATGGTGCCGGCAGCCGAGTATTCCGACGTCCAGCGGGTTCCGTCGGGAGCGATGTACACCACGCCGTCGCGGCCGACGTTGACGTCGATACAGGGAACACAACCGTCTTGATAACCGGGTAATTCGGCGAGTGAACCGACCGGTTTCTGCGGCCGACCGAGCGGCCAGTAGGCGGTGTCTTCGCGAATCCACAGTTCGCCGTTCCCATCGGCGACGATGTCGCCGTACTTCACCGAGTCTTCAGGGGGACACTCGAGCACCGTCGTCCCGGGCGATGTCGTCGTCGTCGCGTCGACTGCAGTGTCCGTAACGACCGTTGTCTCCGTGACGACCGTTGTCTCCGTGACGACCGTTGTCTCCGTGACGATCGTTGTCTCTGTGACGATCGTTGTCTCCGCGGCGATCGTTGTTTCGGTTGACTCCGTGGTTTCGACCGCAGTCGTCGCATCGCTCGCCACGGTCGTCTCGGTTGTGGAGTCAGTGATCGCTTGGGTCAACTCTTCGCTGAGGCGCTCGTTTTCGGCTTTGGCCGTCTTCACGGGATCCTTCGACGCGATGAGCGGATTGCCGCATGCGCACCGGGCGCGCGGCATGCCGTCGGCATCGACCAGAACGGCTGTACCGGCTTCGATCACGGCGGGGTATCCGTAGGCGTTCCCGCCGCGGAAACCGAACATGGTGACCTTCACGTTCTGGGCAAGGATCATCGGTGTCAACGAGTCGAGGAATGCGGGGATCTCGGACATGCCGATCTGCTGTGTTCGGGCCCACGCCCGCGCGCGATCGGGATGAAGGTTGAAGAACTCTTTCATCCCGTCGGTGTCGCACATGTTCGCACCCGACCCTCCGTAGGTGCGGCCGGGAACGACGTACAGATTGTCGCTGTTCGAGTCGATCTCGCCCGTCTGGATGCTGAAGGGTCCTTCTGCCGCCGCGGTCGCAAACGACGAACTGAAAGCGTCGGGTCCGACCGAGCCGACTCTTGCGAGGAAAGTGGAATCCGATTCACTCGTCCCGTCGTCGCCACCCGATGCCGTGATGAAGACGACGACGCAGGTAACCAGTGCGACGAGAATGAGGAGATACGAAACGAGTCGACCGCCGTTTTTCACAGGTTCCCCCAAATTTTGAACGTTGTTCACGATGGTACATTTCTTCGATGTCGCATGGGGTGAATGAGTCTGAAGTGGTCGCAAGGCTGACCGGTCCGGGCGGAGCCTTCGAAATTCAGACGGTGCCGGTTCGCGGCGTGCCGCTCAGGGTGTTCGCAACAGCGCCCTCGTCGTTGCGTGATCTGTGGTTGATCGGTGCGGCCCGCGGGGACGTCCCGAACCTCATTTACGGTGACGAAGTCATCACGTTCGGGCGCGCACATCAGATGGTGTGTTCCCTCGCGCGATGGTTGACCGACCACGGCGTGGAAAAAGGTGACCGCGTCGCAATCGGCATGCGCAACTACCCCGAGTGGGC
>SXZT01000039.1 GCA_005787785.1 Actinomycetota bacterium | reverse complement strand
GGAAGGGTCGCAGGTATTCCTGGGTGACCGTGATTGTCGCAGGGGACCGGTTGCGTGCACGCATGTGAAATACGTAGGTGGTGAGGAGCACGGGATTCCTTTCAGGGTTGTTCCCTCCACGCGTGGTCACTCCCGTGAACGACTCCACCCGACCGCAACACAGGGTTGAACCGCTAACCTTCGGGCTCACCCGAAAAGGGGCGATTAGCTCAGTTGGCAGAGCGCCACGTTCACACCGTGGAGGTCATCGGTTCGAGCCCGGTATCGCCCACCATCGCATCACGGTGCGGATGGCGCGTGTCGCGGCGGGATGGCGCGTGTCACGGCAGGATGGCGCGCCGCGGCGGCGCACCCCACTACTTTTCTGGTGTGCCACGACTGTGCGAGCGACCCGGATGTTCCGCGCCCGCCACCGTGACGTACGGCTTCGACACGGCCGACCTGCTGGTGTGGCTGAGTCCTTTCGAGCCCGAGGAAAAGGCCCGCCCGTACGGCACGGGAATCCTGTGCCGTCGCCATGCCGATGCCCTTGTGGTGCCACGTGGCTGGCACGTCGACGACCGGCGCGAGGCCGTGCCGCGGCTGTTCAAGACGACAGCACTCGAAGAGCCCGCAGAACACAGAAAAGCCAACGTGCGCGCAATTCGCGAGAAGCAGAACCCAGAGAAAATGGAACCGGCCGCTGAACTGTTCGACGCAGTCGTGACCGAATCCGAACCGGTTCTCGACGAGACACAGGCAATGCCATGGTCGCCGAAGTTGCTTGACGGCGTCATCGACGGTTCGTCCGAGGTCGAATCGTCGCAAGGCGGGTTGTTGGCGCGTGCATTCGGCAACAAAGACCGTCGCGAAAGGCACTGAGGACGTGCGCACAGAGGCAACGCTCGAGGCGCCGACGTCGTTGACGCGCCTTCGTCCGTTCGTGGTCGACCTCTGCGAGTACCCCAAGTGGATGCCACTCGTGCACCGCGCGGCGGTGGCAGGCCCGGGCGCGTGGGACGTGGAGTTGCGCGCAAAGGTTGGGCCGTTTGCGCGGTCGAAGCGACTGCGTATGGAGCGCACCACAGACTCGCCGCAGTTGATTGTGTTCGAGCGTAAAGAACACGACGGCCGCGAGCATGCACCGTGGCGCATGACGTGCACGATGGTGGAAAAGGGAGAGTCCGTCACGATGCGCGTCGAGTTGTACTACGGCGGGTCCCTGTGGACGGGCGGAATTCTCGAACGGGTGTTGGCCGACCACATCGAACGCGGTCGCGAGAATCTGCGCGCGCTCGTCAGCCCGGCCGGGCGCTGAAGCGACCGTCGTCGCGGCGTTCCACGCGCAGAGGAAAGTCGAAAGTCTCCGACAGTACTTCGTCGGTGAGCGTCGTGGCGATGGGTCCGTTGGCGATTGCCTTGCCTCGCTTGAGTGCGAGCAAGTGAGTTGCTCGCGTGGGGATTTCGTCGACGTGGTGGGTGACGATCGCACTGGCGAGAGCGGGATCCGTTGCAATGGTGTCATCGATGGCGCGGACCAGTTGCTCGCGACCGCCGAGGTCGAGGCGGCCGCTTGGTTCGTCGAGAAGAACAACGGCGGGGTCGTTCATGCGAGTGCGGGCGAGAAAAACCCGCTGCTGTTCACCGGAAGAGAGAGTAGAAATTTCGCGCTCCGAGAGACGCGCGACGCCGAGTTGTTCGAGACAGGCGACGGCCCGGTTGCGGTCGGCGTCGTTGTAGGTGTGCCACCACGGTTCGAGAGCGGCGTGCTTGGCCGTCATCACCACCTCGAAGGCGCGAAGTTGGGGACGCAGTTCGGTTGCGAAGGCGGCCGACATGTAGGCCACGCGGCGTCGCAGCGACCGAACATCGGTGTTGCCCAGACGTTCCCCGGCAACGACGACTTCTCCGGCGCTGGGATGCAGGTACAGCGCGGCGATGCGCATCAGCGAGGTCTTCCCCGAACCGTTGGCGCCCAGGATGATCCAGTGCTCGCCCGGTCTTGCCGTCCACGTGACGTCGTCAAGAATGACGGTCGTGTCGCGATGAAGCGCGATGTTGCGTAGTTCGAGAGCGGGCGACACCGAGTGTGAAGGGTAACGTTTCGCCGTGGCGGATTCATCTGACTCGGCACTGCGGGATTCGCTGCACGATGTCATGCGCGGCGCGGGGATCCCGGGAGATGTCGCATCGCTCGAACGCCTGACGGGTGGTGCTTCGCGTGAGACGTGGCGCTTCGCCGCGGGGCATGAGTTGTTCGTGTTGCAGCGCCAGCGGCCGGGCTCGCCGCGTGACATGCACGTCGAGGTGGCTGTGCTCGAGGCGGCGCACGCGTTGGGGGCGCCGACGGCGCAGGTGGTGACGAGCTCTCGGGGGATGTCGACGAACCCGTTGGGCGAGCCGTTCATGGTGATGCGCGCAGTCGCAGGCGAAACGATCGCACGCAAGATCCTGCGTGACGGCGACTTCGCGGACGCGCGGCCCGTGTTGGCGGCGCAGATCGGCCGGGCGATGGCGCAGATTCACCGCATCGATCACACTGCGATCGATGGTCTCGACGGTGAGGACCAGGTGGCGAAGTACGTGCAGTTGATGGACGAGTCGGGTCAGGCGCATCCGGCCTTCGAGATTGCGTTCCGCTGGCTCGAGGCGAACCGTCCCGCGCCGCGCGATTGGTGTCTCGTGCACGGCGACTTTCGTCTGGGCAACGTGATCGTCGACGGCGACGGCCTGCGCGCGGTTCTCGACTGGGAACTGGCGCACATCGGCAATCCGGCCGAGGATCTCGGGTGGGTGTGCGTGCGGGCATGGCGCTTCGGTGGCAGCAAGCCGGTCGCCGGTGTCGGTGACTACGCAGCGCTCCTCGATGCCTACGAAGCCGAGTCGGGTGCGCGCATCAGCGAACGGGAACTGCGCTGGTGGGAACTTCTCGGAACCGTGAAGTGGGGACTCATGTGTATCTCGCAGGCGGCGTACCACCTGAACGGTGTGGTGCGCAGCCACGAACTTGCGGCCATCGGTCGTCGTGTATGCGAGAACGAATACGACGCGTTGATGACGATTCGTGAACTGTCGGCGGATGCACAATGACGGCCCCGCACGATCCGCCCACCGCGGCACAGTTGACCGAGGCGGTGCGAGAGTGGCTGGAGAGCCAGGTGATGCCGAACGTTTCGGGGGCGATGCAATTCCATGCGCGTGTCGCCGTCAACGTGCTGGCAATGGTGGAACGCGAGATCGGGCTTGGTCCCGCGCAGGCGGAACGCCACAGGACGGGCCTTGTCGCTCTGGGTTGTGCCGATGACGCGGAACTCGCGCGCCGGATTCGCGAGGGTGCTTTCGACGCCGGTGGGGTCGAATCGGTTGGTGTCGTACGAGTCGACGTCGAGGCGTTCGTCTTCGATTCGGTCGTCGACAAATTGCGCGTGGCGAACCCGAAGTACCTGCGCTGAGGCGACTCAGTCGTCGGCGCGTCCGAACCGCACCGGGGTGATGGTTTGACCTGCGGCAAGCTGGCCGCATGCGGCATCGATGTCGGTGCCGCGGTTGCGGCGCACGGTCGCATTGACACCGAGACCAGTGAGGGTGTCGGCGAATTCGCGTACACGCTGGGGTGACGAACCGCGCGTCGGCCAACCCGGTGTGGGGTTGAGTGGAATCAGATTCACATGGGCGTTCGGTCGCAGTCGTTTGCACAGCCGGGCGAGTTCGTTCGCATCGCGCTGGGTGTCGTTCACGCGGTCGATGAGGGCCCACTCGAAGCTCACGCGGCGGCGACGCTCGATGAGGTAGTCGTTGCATGCGGCGACGAGGTCGTTGAGTGGATAGCGCTTGTTGATCGGGACGAGTTCGTTGCGCAGCTCGTCGCGCGCGGCGTGAAGTGACACTGCAAGGTTGACGGGAAGTGGCCACTCGGCCAGTTGGCGAATCCCGGGGATGATGCCGACCGTACTCACCGTCAGGTGGCGCGCCGAGATGCCGATGTCGTCATGAATGCGTTCGACAGCGGAGCGAGTGGCGGCCTCGTTTGCAAGGGGCTCACCCATTCCCATGAAGACGATGTTCGAAACGCGACGGCCGATTTCCCTGGCGCGTCGCGCCGCTTTCACGACCTGCTCCACGATTTCGCCCGACGTGAGGTGGCGGTTGAAACCGGCCTGTCCCGTTGCGCAGAATCCGCAGGCCATCGCGCATCCCGCTTGGGTGCTGACGCACACCGTCGCGCGATCGGGGTAGAGCATGAGAACGGTTTCGATGGGGTGGCCACCCTCGCGTAGGTTCCAGAGGAATTTCACGGTGTCGCCGGTCGCGTCGGTGCTCTCGGTCTTCCACAGCAGTGATTCGGGCAGGGCGGTTGCGAGGTCGTTGCGTGCAGCGACGGGGAGGTTTGTGATGTCGCCGGGCGCCCGAAGTTGTTCGTAGAGGGCCTGCCACACCTGCTTGACCCGGTACGCGGGCTGGCCGGCGAGCACGCGAGCGATGTCGTCGGTCGTGGCGTCGTAGAGCATGGTGTCGTAGAGCATGGTGTCGTTCATCGCGTCATGGTTTCGGTGTGTCAGTGGATGTCGCCGACGAAGGCGCGCTCGCGGTGGGCCGACACGAATCCCAACTTGCGGTACATGGTGACCGCCGGGTGGTTGCCGGTGTCGACGTAGAGCATTCCCGTCTTTGCGCCGTGGTCGGCCAACCAGACGAGGCCTGCGATCGTGAGCTTCGAGCCGAGACCGCGTCCTGCGAACGCGGGATCCGCCGCGATGACATAGATCTCGCCGACCGAGCCGGGGTGCATTTTCGTCCAGCAGAACCCGGCTATCGCGCCGTCGATTTCGGCGATGCGGAATCCGTCGGCGTCGAACCATGGTTCGCGGGTGCGTGCAGTGAGGGTGTCGATGTCCCAGTCGCCTTGTTCGGCGTGGCTGGCAAATGCGCGGTTGTTGACGTCGAGCCACGCCGCGGCATCGTCGGAAAACGAAAAGCCCCGCGTGAAGCCGGGTTCGATTCGGTTGGAAAGATCGGTGTCGAGCGGAAGCGGCCGACGCATTTGGAACAATTCGCGACCCGGATGCAGACCGGTCTTTTCGGCAAGTTCGAAGTAGATCGCAGATGGTTCGAACACCCACCAATGCACGTGGCCACCGCCCTCGCTGCGCACCACGTCGAGCGCGGCATCGAGCATTTCAGGGCCGATCGCGGCCATGTCGTAGCGGTGGTGCGGGTGGACGACGAGGTCGAGGCTCCAGCTGTCGTTGCCGCGCGAGACCTGTGCGTAGGCAACGGGGTGGTCGTGGTCGTCCTCCCAGCCGATGATCGCCGCAAAACCCCTGCGGCCACCCTGGCGCAGGTCGAGCCACAGGTGGTCGGAGAGTGCGCGCTGGCCGTCGGCGCGTTCGGCCGCCTCGAGGAGGCCGTTCACGACTTCGAAGCCGTCGGCATCGATGTTCCGGAGGATCTCGAGGCGCAGCACTCCGTCAGGGTACCGCCGCCGCGTCGGGTGCTGGGTAGTGTCGCCGCACATGGGCAAGCCTCGGTCGGCATCATCGCGCGCAAAGGTCGTGGCCGAGCGTCTGGCGGTGGAATTCCCCGAGGCACGCTGCGAACTCGACCACCGCAACGCCTTCGAACTGCTCGCAGCGACGATTCTCTCGGCGCAGTGCACCGATGCCCGAGTCAACATGGTGACTCCCGCATTGTTCGCCGCATTCCCGACACCCGAGGACCTTGCGAATGCCGACGTCTCACGTGTCGAGGAACTCGTGCGCTCGACAGGTTTCTATGCGTCGAAGGCGAAGAATCTCGTCGGCATGGCTCACGCATTGATCGACCGCTACGACGGCGAGGTGCCGCGCGAACTGGAAGATCTCGTGACCCTGCCCGGTGTCGGACGCAAGACGGGAAACGTCGTGCGCAGCGTCGTGTTCGATCTGCCCGGCCTTCCCGTCGACACGCACGTCGGGCGGTTGTCCCGCCGTCTGGGTCTCACGACGCAGGAAGACCCCGTCAAGGTGGAACTCGAGTTGAACAAGTTCCTTCCGCCCGAAGAGTGGGGCCGGTTCAGCTTGCGCCTCATCCTCCACGGTCGTCGCACGTGCGATGCCCGCAAACCGAAGTGCCGCGATTGCGCCTTTCTCGACATCTGCCCATCCGCAAACCCCTAGCAACCGAACCCCAGGGAACCGAACCACATGGCAAAATCGAACGGCGCAAAATCGAACGGTGCACCGCGGAGCGAAACCCTGATGGCCCTGCGCAACGAACTCGAGGCCTTCGGCGAGGCCCTGAACCGCACGCGCGACCGGGCGGTCGAGCTGGAGAACCGTCCGGGCGTTCGCCAGCAGGAGGACATCCACCGCGCGATCGTCGAAATTGCGCGCTCCGTGGATTCGGCACGCAAGGCCGTCGATCGCGCACTCAAAATAGCCAAGAACACCTGAGTCGCCCTCGGTAGCGTTGTCGCGTGAGGCAAATCCCCCTGCGCAGCGATCTCCGGGCTCTGTCCGGCTATCACTCGCCGCAGGTCGACGTCCCGGTTCGTCTCAACACCAACGAGGCACCCTTCGCGCCGCCGGCCGCGTGGCTCGACGAGATTGCATCGGCCGCACGCGACATCGACTGGAACCGCTATCCCGACCGCGCCGCCACCGAATTGCGCGAAGGCATCGCGGCTTTGCACGGCGTTTCAGCCGAGCAGGTTTTCGTCGCCAACGGCTCGAACGAGGTTCTGCAGTCGATTCTTCTCGCGTATTCGGGCGCGGGCCGCAACGTCACGATGTTCTCGCCGACCTACCAGATGCACGCGCAGATTGCCCGAGTCGTCGGTGCAACCGTCGTCGAAGGAAAGCGCAACGTCGATTTCACCCTCGATCGCGCCGAGATCGAGCGCATCGTCGCTGAATCGAAACCCGCGGTGTCGTTCATCTGTTCGCCGAACAATCCGACGGGCACCGTCGAGTCCCGCGAAAACGTCGAGGCGATGCTGTTGTGTGCTCCCGGCATCGTCGTGGTCGACGAGGCCTATGCGCAGTTCTCGCCCTGGTCGGCGATGGAACTCGTCAACGACGACACGCCGCTGGTCGTCACGCGCACGTTTTCCAAGACATGGTCGATGGCCGCGGCACGTCTCGGGTACCTGGTCGGTCCGCGCTGGTTGGTTTCCGACATGGAAGCCGTCGTGTTGCCGTACCACCTCGACGCGTTCAAGCAGCGAGCCGGTCTGCTGGCGCTGAAGTTCGTCGGTGACATGGAATCGCGCGTGCGCGACATCGTCGCGGGTCGCGACCGCATCACCGCGGTATTCGAATCCCTGCCCGTCACGTGGTGGCCGAGCGGCGCCAACTTCGTGCTGTTCCGACCCGAGTCGATGTCGGGCAAAGCCGTCTGGCAGGGGCTGCTCGACCGTGGGGTGCTCGTACGTGACTGCAGTGGCTGGGCCGGACTCGACAATTGTCTGCGCGTCACCGTCGGCACGGCCGAGGAGAACGAGGTCTTCGTCGCTGCATTGAAAGAGGTACTGGCATGAGTCGCACTGCAACCGTGGAACGCACCACCAAGGAAACAAGCATCACCGTCGAGTTGAACATCGACGGTCAGGGTTCGGCAGAGGTGTCGACGGGCATTCCCTTCTTTGACCACATGATCGACCAGGTTGCACGCCACGGTGGTTTCGACCTGAAGCTCGTCGCCAAGGGAGACCTGCACATCGACACGCATCACACCGTCGAAGACGTTGCTCTCGCGTTGGGCGAGGCGTTCCGCAAGGCCGTCGGCGACCGCGCGGGTGTTCGTCGCTTCTCGAGTGGTCGCTATCCGCTCGACGAGGCAGTCGTCGACATCGTCCTCGACCTCTCGGGTCGACCATTCGTGTACTGGGAGGTGCCGATTCCCGAGTGTCTGCCCCTCGGCAACCCCGCGTTCGACCCGAACCTTGCCGAGCACGCCATCTCGTCGTTCGCCACTGCGGCCAACATCACGCTGCACGTGACACTCGTGCGCGGCAGCAACGTGCACCACATTGTCGAGGCGGCATTCAAGGGTCTCGGCCGGTCGCTACGCGATGCAGTGCGCATCGAAGGTGGGGGCGTTCCCTCGACGAAGGGTGTCCTTGCATGACGGCTCCGCTCGTCGCGGTGCTCGACTACGGAATCGGAAACCTCAGTTCTGCGCAAAAGGCCCTTGTTCGGGTGGGCGCCGATGCGCGACTGACACGTGACGCAGGTCTGGTGGTCGACGCTGACGGTGTGGTGCTGCCAGGCGTCGGGGCATTCGGCGCCTGCATGGACGCGCTGCGTGGTGCCGGTCTCGAGTCGGTGGTGCATGCGGCGGTCGAATCGAGTCGACCGTTTCTCGGCATCTGCGTCGGGATGCAGATGCTCTTCGATGGCAGTGACGAGGATCCGTCGCACAGCGGCCTCGGCCTGATTCCCGGTCGCGTGACGGCAATCCCCGACACCGTGCGCAGGCCCCAGATGCAGTGGAACGAACTGTGCGTGCGCGCGGCTGATTCGTTGTTCGCCGGACTGCCCGCGACCCCGTGGGTCTATTTCGTGCATTCCTATGCCGCCCGCCCGGCCGACCCGAGCGTCGTCGTTGCGACGTGCGATTACGGCTCGGAACTCACTGCGGTCGTGCGACGCGGGAACGTCGTTGCCACCCAGTTCCACCCCGAGAAATCGGCCACCGATGGGCTCGCGATTCTCGGCAACTTCGTGAACTCATGCCGGAGCACACGATGACGGGCTTCATTGTTTTTCCCGCGATCGACCTGCGGGGCGGCAACGTCGTGCGCCTGCGCCAGGGCGACTACGCCGATGAAACCGTGTACGGCGACGACCCGCTGGAGGTTGCCGAATCGTTCGTCGCCGCGGGTGCGACGTGGGTGCACATGGTCGACCTCGACGCCGCAAAGGGAGACGCGGCGGTCAACAGGCCCGTCATTTCGCTTGTCGCATCGGCACTCGAAGGACGGGCACGGCTGCAGGTGGGTGGTGGAGTGCGTGGGGTATCCGATGCCGCGGCGTTGGCTGCGGCGGGAGTCGCGCGCGTTGTCATGGGCTCGGCCGCGGTGCGCGAGCCGGCGCTGGTCGCCGAGGTGACGGCACGAGTCGGTGTCGCGGTAGCGGTCGGACTCGACCATCGGGGAGGGGTCCTCGCAACCGAAGGGTGGATGCAGTCCTCCGGGGTTGGCCTTGCCGAAGCACTCGGCGCGTACCCCACGGCAGCGTGCGCGGTGATCACCGACATCTCCCGCGACGGAATGCTCGTGGGTCCGGATATCGAGGGGCTGTCGAATGCGGCACGCAGCGCACCGATGCCCGTCGTCGCCAGCGGCGGGGTGGGCACCATCGACGACATCGTTGCGCTCGCCTCGATTCCCAACATCGAAGGTGTCATCACGGGGAAGGCAATTTACGAGGGTCGTTTCACGCTGGGCGAGGCGCTGCGGGCTCTGGAGTCGCGTCGATGAACGTCGCCCGCGTCATCCCGTGTCTCGACGTCACCAACGGCCGTGTGGTGACGGGCGTCACCTTCGTCGGGCTGCGCGACGCCGGTGACCCTGTCGAACTGGCCGCGCGCTACGACGCCGAGGGTGCCGACGAGTTGGTGTTTCTCGACATCACTGCGTCGTCCGACAACCGTCGCACCACGATCGACATGGTCGAACGGGTGGCGAACGAGGTGTTCATTCCCTTCACCGTCGGTGGGGGAATCCGCACACTCGAAGATGCCCGATCGATGTTGCGTGCCGGTGCCGACAAGGTCAGTGTCAACACATCTGCGGTGCAGCGTCCCGAGCTCATTTCCGAAATCGCGGCCGAGTTCGGCGTTCAGTGCTGCGTCTGTGCGGTCGACGCCAAGCGTCGTGTCGATGGTCGCGGTTGGGAAGTCTTCCTGCACGGTGGCCGGACACCCACCGGTATCGACGCGATCGAGTGGGTGGCCGATGCGGTGCGCCGCGGCGCGGGCGAGATCCTTCTCACGTCGATGGACCGCGATGGAACGCGCGAGGGTTTCGACATCGCACTCACGCGGGCGGTGTGCGACGCCGTGAACGTTCCCGTCATTGCGAGCGGAGGCGTCGGCACCCTTCGCCATCTCGTCGAGGGCGTGACTTTGGGTGGGGCGAGTGGGGTTCTTGCAGCGTCGATCTTCCACTTCGGCGAGCACACCGTCGCCGAGGCAAAAGCGGCAATGTCGGGGGCCGGCGTTCGCGTGAGGCCCGCCTAGTCGACTACTTGTCTCCGGTGGCGACTTCTCTGTTGCCTTCTGTCCAGAGTGTGTTGAGAATTCTGTACTTGATGCGCCAACCATCCGGGGTGCGCACGAGTTCGTCGAGATACTCGCCGGCTACGACGTAGTGGGGGCCCTTCTTCGCCTCTTTGCGCACGTGTTGTGCGAAGAGATACGCACGACTGGTTGCCGTGTCGCCACTCACGTTGATCTCCTGGGAGCCCGTGATGTGTTGGCTGCCGTCCAGGTGGCCGAGCGCATCGCGGATGCGGGCCCAGATCGCGTCGATGCCCTCGAGGAGCGGACTGCCGAGGTGCGCCGTCGCATCGGGTGCGAAGACTTTCGAGAAGAGCCCGCGGTCGTTCTTGTCGAGGGCCCAGCAGTAGCGCGCGATGACGGTGCGGATTTCCTGATGGTCGAGAAGTTCGCGGACTGCCGGATCGCTGGTGGTGTGGTGCTGTGCCATGCACGAACGCTAGTGGGCTGGGGGAAACGGATTTTTATCCAAGTTTTTTCCATGGGTCGGCGCGGATACCGTGCCAGCCGTGAGCGACGCGCGCGAAAAGCTTCCGATCAAGATGCTGAACGACCGTCTTCTTGTCCGTATTCCCCAGAACGAGGGCGAACGCCGCTCGTCGGGCGGCATCCTCATTCCTGCGACGGCCCAGATTTCCAAGCGGCTCGTCTGGGCCGAAGTCGTCGCACTCGGTCAGAACGTGCGCGCGGCCGAGGTGGGGGACAACGTCTTGTTCAGCCCTGACGATCGCTACGAGGTCGAGGTAGGCGGCGCCGACTACATCATGTTGCGTGAGCGCGACCTGCATGCGGTCGCGGCATCGCGCATCGAAGGCAGCACGGGGTTGTACCTGTGAGTGCCGACACGCCCGCGACGACGCCGATCACACTCGTCGAAGAACAACTGGCGGCGGTCAAGTTCAACTCCGACGGTCTGGTTCCGGTCGTCACGCAGGACATCGCCACCAAGCAGGTGCTCATGATGGCGTGGATGAACGCAGAGACGTTGCGCATGACCCTTGACGAGGGACGCATGGTGTATTGGAGCCGCAGCAGGAAGGAAGTCTGGCGGAAGGGCGACACCAGTGGTGATCGTCAGTTCGTGCGCGAGGCGTTCTACGACTGCGACGGTGACACCTTGTTGTTCCTCGTCGAACAGGAAGGTCGTGGAGCCTGTCACACCGGTGAAGTGAGTTGCTTCTACCGAAAGTTCGGCTGATGCGCCCGACGCTCGGCGAGTTCCGTGCGCTCGCTGCCAAGCACCCCATCGTCCCCGTTTGGGCCGAGGTGCTCGCCGACCTCGAGACGCCGGTGTCGGTGTTTGCCAAGGTCGTGGGTGACGACAACGGATTCCTCTTCGAGTCGGTCGAACACGGCGAACGCTGGAGCCGCTTTTCCTTCGTCGGGCGCAATCCGTCGGCACGGCTCGTGTTGCGCAAGGGGGTGGTCGAGGTCAGCGGCAGCCTTCCCGCGGGTGTGCCGACCGACCGGGGGATCCTCGCTGCGATGGAGGCACTGCTGGGCATCTACGAGGCACCGCTGTTTCCCGACCTCCCGCCTCTGCAGAGCGGCCTCGTCGGCTACATCGGGTACGACGTCGTGCGCGAAGTCGAACAACTTCCCGATGCGCCACCAGATTCACGAAATCTTCCCGATGCGGTGGTGAACGTGATCGGTTCAATGGTGGCATTCGACCACTGGCGCCAGCGTCTCTACGTGCTTGAGAGCGTGTCGACCGTGGGGGTCGACATCGATGCCGCCTACGCGGCCGCGACCGCGCGCATCGAGGAAACGATCGGACGCCTCGCACAGCCATTGCCGTACAGTCCCGTCGAGCCCCCCGTGCCGGGCGAAGACGTCCCGAGCATCGTTTCGTCGTTGCCGAACGGCGCCTACCAACGCGCAGTCGAAGTCGCCAAAGAGCACGTGCGGGCGGGTGACATCTTCCAAGTGGTGTTGTCGCAGCGTTTCGACGTCGCCCTCGAAGCCGAGCCGTACGACGTGTACCGCGTGCTGCGTCAGGTGAACCCCAGTCCGTACATGTACTTCGTGCGCGAACCCGAACTGTGCATCGTCGGAAGTTCGCCCGAACCATTGGTGCAACTGTCGCACGGTCGCATCACAAGCAGGCCGATCGCCGGCACGCGTCGCCGTGGTCGCGACGACGAACACGACCGACGTCTTGCCGGCGAATTACGTGAGAACCCGAAGGAAGTCGCCGAACACGTGATGCTCGTCGACCTCGCCCGCAACGACGTCGGCCGTGTCGCCGAGTTCGGCTCGGTGAAGGTCGACGAACTAATGACGCTCGAGCGATACAGCCACGTCATGCACCTGACCTCGCAGGTGTCGGGCCAGTTGCGCTCCGGCCTGACACCGGTCGACCTGTTGCGCGCCACGATGCCGGCGGGAACCGTCAGCGGCGCGCCGAAGGTTCGCGCGATGGAGATCAT
>SXZT01000008.1 GCA_005787785.1 Actinomycetota bacterium | reverse complement strand
GATGCTCGGAAACTTCAGTTTCGGTGACTACTTCAAGGAAGACGCGATTCCGTGGTCATGGAATCTTGTGACCGAGATCCTCGGTTTCGACGGCGACCGGTTGTGGATCACCGTTCACGAGAGCGACGACGAGGCGGAGGCGATCTGGCACGAGAAGGTGGGCGTGCCGATGAGCCGCATCCAGCGTCTCGGCGACAAGGACAATTTCTGGCAGATGGGCGAAACCGGGCCTTGTGGCCCGTGTTCCGAGATCCACATCGACCGCGGACCGAGTTTCGGTCCGGAGGGGGGTCCGTTGAACGACCCGCACGGTGACAGGTTCCTCGAGTTCTGGAACCTCGTCTTCATGCAGTACAACCAAGCGCCCGACGGTTCGCGCACTTCCTTGCCCAAGCCGTCGATCGATACCGGCGCCGGCCTCGAACGCATCGTCACCCTTATGCAGGGCAAGGACTCGGTCTGGGAGAGCGACGTTCTCTTTCCGCTCGTCGAAGCGGCGCAATCCGCCACGGGCCGCTCGTACCGGGTCGGCGACTACGACGACAGGGCCAGTTTCAGTCTGCGTGTGCTCGCCGAGCATGCCCGATCGTCGACGATGCTCGTGAACGATGGGGTCTTCCCGTCGAACGAAAATCGTGGCTACGTGTTGCGTCGCATCATCCGTCGTGCGGTGCGTCACGCATACCTGCTCGGTACTGAAAAGTTGGTGATGCCGAACCTCGTATCGACGGCGATCGACGTGATGGGACCGGCGTATCCCGACCTGAACAAGAATCGCGATTTCATTGTCGACGTCCTCACGCGCGAAGAAGAGCGTTTCCGCCAGACCCTGAAGACCGGAACCCAGATCCTCGACACGGAACTCGACCGCAGCAGCGGGCGCCTGTCGGGTGAGGCGGCCTTCTTGTTGCATGACACCTACGGCTTTCCGCTCGAGCTCACCCAGGAAATCGCCTCGGAACGCTCGGTTGACGTCGACCTCGAGGGATTCGAGCGCGAGATGTCGGGCCAGCGCGAGCGAGCGAAGCAGGCCCGCAAGGGCGGCACCGTGTCCGACGAGAAGTTGGCCGTTTACCGAACGATCCTCGACGACGCGGGTCTCACGACGTTCACGGGCTACACCGATGCTGAAAATGTCGCAAAGATCATCGCGGTGGTCGACGGCGACGAAGATGGCACATTCGAGGTCTTCCTCGATGTCACGCCGTTCTATGCCGAAAGCGGTGGCCAGGTCGGTGACACCGGCGTGTTGCGCTCGGACTCGATCGAACTCGAGGTGATCGACACCACCTTCGCGCTACCCGGCCTGCGGCGTCACGTGTGTCGTCCGGTGCGGGGCATTCCGCGTGTAGGTGGAGTCATGACGGTATGCATCGACGACGTCCGACGCTCGCACATCCGCCGCCACCACACCGCAACCCACGTTCTGCACTGGGCACTGCGCACGGTGCTCGGCGAGCACGTGAAGCAAGCGGGCTCGCTGGTTGAACCGGATCGACTGCGCTTCGACTTCAGCCACTTTGCCGCCGTGTCCGACGACGAACTCGTCGAGGTCGAGCGTCTCGCCAACCGCGAAGTGCTCGTCAATGCCGCCGTTCAGGCCTACGAGACATCCAAGGACGAGGCGACGGCCGACGGCGCAATCGCGTTCTTCGGTGACAAATACGGCGACACCGTCCGGGTCTTGCGTGCCGGTAGTTCATTCGAACTGTGCGGAGGAACGCACGTGTCGGCAACCGGTGACATCGGTGCCATCAAGATCGTCGGGGAGAGCTCGATCGGTTCGAATCTGCGGCGCATCGAGGCGGTGGTCGGCGAGTCGTCGGTCGCGCACATGCAGGACCAGGCGCGCACGATGGCGCGCGTTGCCGAATTGCTGGGCGGCACCGCCGACGGTCTCGAGAACGCGGTCGTCCGGAAGATCGACGAACTGAAGAGCGCCAACGACGAAATCAAGGCGTTGCGCGCCAAGGTTGCGGCAACCCGCGCCAGGGAAATCGCCGAATCCGCGACCCCGGTCGGAGGTGTCGTGCAACGTGTCGACGGCTTGTCGCCCGGCGAACTGAGGGACCTTGCGATTGCGGTGCGCGCGGTCGAGGGCGTACGCGCCGTCGTGCTGGCGGGTATCACCGACACAGGTGGCGTCGCTCTCGTCTCGGCGACGGCGTCCGGCGTCGCGGGCGGCGCGGGGCCTCTCATCGCCGCCGCGGCGAAGGCGGTCGGTGGTGGTGGCGGTGGCAAGGGCGACATTGCCAGCGCGGGAGGGAAGAACCCTGACGGTCTTCCCGATGCGCTTCGTCTGGCCGGCGAGGCCGTGGGCGCGGCACTTGGCTGACAACACCGGGCGAACGGGCGTCGGCCGTGTTCTCGGTCTCGATCTGGGCTCGAAGCGCATCGGCATCGCGGTCAGCGATCGCAGTGGACTCATTGCCTCGCCGCTCAGTGTGTTGCAGCGCAGCGGGAGTGAACGCCGCGACCACGAGGCGATCGCGAAGCTCGTGGTCGAAGAAGAGTGCGAACGCATCGTGGTTGGGCTGCCGCTGTCGCTCGACGGCAGTGTCGGTCGCGCCGCGAAATCTGCCATCGCCGAGGTCGGGCGGCTGGCTACCGTGGTGAGCGTGCCGGTCGAGACCTACGACGAGCGCCTGACGACGGTTTCCGCCGAGCGGGCGTTGATGGAGGCGAAGATGCGCGCCGATGCGCGTCGTCGTGTCGTCGACAAAGTGGCAGCTGCAGTGATGCTGCAGTCCTGGATCGACCGGCAAGCCAACCTCTAGATGTCCGATCCATTCGGTCCGTTGCAGGGCAAAGGGCACGGCACAGGGCAGCGCACCGACGAGCCCGAGGGTTGGGTCGCCGATCCTTGGGATCGGATCGAGGCAGCGACCGCAGACGACCTCGTCGAGCAACGGCGTTTCCCCCGCCCCAACAAGTGGGTGGTTCGGAGTGTCCTCGGCGCGGTCTTCGTGCTCGTCGTCATCATGGCGTCGGTCGGCTGGTGGTACCTGCGGCAGGTGAACCCGTCGGGCGAGGCGACAACCGCCGTCAATTTCACCGTTCTCGAAGGCGACACTCTCGACGCCGTTGCGCAACGTCTCGAAGCCGAGGGTGTGATCACTTCGGGACGGGTCTTTCGTTGGTACGTGGGCCGCAACGGGGGCATCGATTTCGTCCCCGGGTACTACCAGGTCATGCCGCGGGATCACATGGGCGACATCATGGGGGTGCTGAACACGCCGCCGGCGCAAACGTTCGCCAACGTCACGTTCCCCGAGGGCTACACGGTCGGGCAGGTTGCGTCGCGACTCGCGGAGAAGGTTCCGCGCCTCGATGCCGCGACGTTTCTCCAGCAAGCGGGGTCGGGTGTCGTGGTTTCCGACTTCGGTCCGGTGACTCCGTCGACGGGGCCGACGGCACTCGAAGGCCTCTTGTTTCCCGATACGTACCAGATCTCGGGCGACGACTCGGCGACGAGGGTCATCGACCGCATGGTGAGCCTGATGGAACGCGTGGGTCGCCAAGAGGGCCTCGACAAGTCCGAAGAGAAGGTTGGCTATTCGCCCTACGAGGTTCTCGTCATCGCATCGATGATCGAACGCGAAGCAAAGGTTCCCGAGGATCGCGCGAAGATCGCCCGCGTGATCTACAACCGTCTGCGGCGCGACATGCTGCTGCAGATCGACGCCACGTTGCGCTACGGGCAGCCCGACGATCTCTCGATCGCGGAGCTTGTGCAGATCGATTCGCCGTACAACACCTACACCCGCAAGGGGTTGCCGGCCACGCCGATCGCAAACCCGGGCCGAGCCTCGATTCGTGCCGCACTCAACCCTGCACCGAACCCGCCACTTTCCGATCCCATCTGCAAGGACCTGAAGAAGTCGCAACGCTGCGAGTACATCTACTACGTCATCGCCGACAAAGAGGGTGGTCACGTGTTCGCAGCAACGCTCGAACAACATGAGGCAAACGTCGAGGCGGCGCGCGCCGCGGGGCTCATCGGATGATCACCGCAACCACCCGAGTGGCTTGTGTCGTCGGTCGTCCCGCGCGGCACAGCTTGTCGCCGGCGATCCACAACGCGGCGTTCTCTGCTGCGGGAGTTGACGCCGTGTACATCGCGCTCGACATCGAGGAGGCGGCGCTGGTGCCGACCATCGAAACCTTGCGGGCGATCGGCTTCGTTGGTGCGTCGGTGACGATGCCCTACAAGGAGGCAGCGCTGTCGTTGTGCGACGAAGTCGGGGAGTCGGCTCGCGCACTGGGTTCGCTGAACACTCTCATTCCACTCGATGACGGCCGGATGCGGGGCGAAAGCACCGATGGTGCAGGGTGTGTCGGCGCCTTGCGCGCCGCGGGACGCGACCCACGAGGTGCGAACTGCATCGTCGTGGGGGCCGGTGCCACGGCTCGTGCGTGCATCGTCGGTCTTGCGCAGGCCGGTGCGGCATCGATCGGGGTCGTGAATCGCACGCGCGAGCGCGCGGAATCCGCCGTTGCGCTGGCGCCCGACGTCGCGCGCGTCGCCGGGGCCAACGACATACCCGACGCCGATGTCATCGTCCACACGACGCCAGCCGGCATGGGGGACAGCACAGACACTGCTTTCGACTACTCCCTCGTGCGTTCGCACCACACCGTGCTCGACGCGGTGTATCAACCCCTCGAGACGAATCTGCTGAGGACCGCTCGTGGCAGCGGTGCGACGTGCGTCGATGGACTGTGGATGCTCGTGCACCAAGCCGTCGAGCAGCAACGGCTGTGGACGGGAGTCGTGCCCGACCCGCTCGTCATGCGCGCGGCAGCAGAGCACGAACTGGCACGCCGCCGCCGATAGCCTGCACGACGTGTTGCGCTACCTGACCGCCGGTGAATCGCATGGTCAGGCCCTTGTCGTGATCGTCGAGGGTCTGCCCGCGGGCCTGCAGGTCACCGAGGCCGACATCCAGGCCGAGCTCGGCCGGCGTCGACTGGGTTTTGGGCGTGGGCCCCGCCAGCGATTCGAGGTCGACGAAATTCTTCTCCTCGGCGGCATCCGCCATGGTCGCACCCTCGGCTCGCCGGTCGCCATCGAGATCAAGAACACCGAATGGTTCCGCAGCGACAAGTGGCACAAGGAAATGTCACCTGCACCGGGCAAGACGCAAGACCCTCTGACCCAGCCGCGTCCCGGTCACGCCGACCTCGCAGGGATGCAGAAATACGGCTTCGACGACGCCCGTGACGTGCTCGAACGCGCAAGTGCGCGTGAAACAGCCGCGCGCGTCGCGGCCGGAGCACTCGCCAAACTTTTGCTGCGCACCATCGGTGTCGACGTCATCTCGCACGTGATCCAGATGGGTGACGCGCGCGCGTCGCTTGTGCAGCGTCCGACCGCAGCAGACCTCGGCCGTATCGATGAAAGTCCGGTGCGTTGTTTCGACGCCGCATCCGAAGCCGCGATGGTGAAGGCGGTCGAAGACGCCGCACGCGAAGGCGACAGCCTGGGCGGCATCGTCGAGGTCATCGCCTACGGCGTTCCGGTGGGTCTCGGCAGTCATGTCCACTGGGACCGCAAGATCGATGCGAACCTCGCCCAGGCGATCATGAGCATCCAGGCCGTGAAGGGTGTCGAAATCGGCGACGGCTTCGAAGTTGCCGGTCGCCGTGGCAGCCAGGCCCACGACCCGATCGAATGGGACGACTCCACGCAGTCGTACCGCCGGCTTTCGGCTCTTGCGGGGGGCACCGAAGGCGGAATGACAACGGGTGAACCCGTCATCGTGCGAGCCGCGATGAAGCCGCTCGCCACGCTCAACCGACCTACTCTCGCCACCGTTGACGTCGTGACCAAGGAGTCGACGGTCAGCTTCAAAGAGCGCACCGACGTCACGGCTGTGCCGGCGATGGGTGTCGTCGCCGAAACAATGGTCGCGCTCGTGCTCGCCGCCGAAGCGCAGCGCAAGTTCGGTGGCGACTCCGTGGCCGAGTTCACGCGCAACTGCGCATCCTTCCTCGGGACGTTGTAACGATGGCCGCACCGCACGTCGTGCTGGTCGGTCTGATGGGGGTGGGGAAGTCATCCGTGGGGCGAGCACTGGCCCGCGAGATGAAGCGTCCATTTGTCGACACCGACTCGGTCATCGAATCGAACGAGGGTCGTACGATCGCCGACATCTTCGCCGTGGACGGCGAGGCGACGTTCCGCGAGATCGAACGCCACACACTCGAATCGGTGTTGGCATCTACGCAAGCCGCCGTCATCGCGACGGGTGGGGGTGTGGTCGAGACGGCCGCATGTCGCGACTCCCTCGCGGTCGCGCGTCGTTCTGGCGCACGAGTCGTGTGGTTGTCTGCGACGGTTGCCACGATGGCCGAGCGCACCGGTCGTTCGAACAACCGACCGCTGCTCGAGGGTGATCGCGAGGCAACCCTTGCGCGACTCTTCGACCGACGGCGGGCGTTCTACGAAGAGGTGAGCGACGCGAAAATCGACACCGATGGCAAGCCGGTGACACGTATTGTTCGAGAGGTCATGAACGCACAACCACAATCTCCCGCGGCGGCCGGTGGTCGGCGCGTGCGCGTCGAGTTGGGCGAGCGTTCGTACGATGTCGCCGTCGGCGCCGGGGCGATCAGCGAATTGTCCTCGATGATTCCGACCGACGTGAAGCGCGCGGTCATCGTCTCGCAGGTCGGTGTTCCGTCCATTCCGGAGATCGATCTGCCGACCCATCTGGTGCACATCGGCGACGGTGAGCAAGCGAAGACGCTTTCCACCATCGAAGACCTGTGCCGCCAGTTCGCGCACTTCGGACTCACCCGCAACGACCTCGTCATCGGAGTCGGTGGTGGTCTCGTCACCGATGTGGCCGGCTTCGCCGCGGCAACGTGGCACCGCGGAACCCGTGTGGTGCACGTCGCGACGACGTTGCTCGCGATGGTCGACGCCGCGATCGGCGGCAAGACGGGTGTGAATCTTCCGGAGGGCAAGAACCTGGTGGGTGCGTTCTGGCAGCCGTCGGGCGTCGTCTGCGACACGAATTGGTTGGCCACATTGCCCGAACGCGAATTGCGCTGCGGTTGGGGTGAAGTCGCCAAGTACCACTTCCTCGCCGGCGATGACTTGTTGGCGATGCCCACCGACGAACGCATCGCCAGGTGCGTGCAGATCAAGGCCGACATCGTCGCCGAAGACGAGCGCGAGGGTGGACGCCGCGCATTGCTGAACTACGGCCACACCTTCGGTCATGCCATCGAAACCGTCACGGGTCACCGTTTTGCGCACGGGGAAGCCGTCGCCATCGGGATGATCTGTGCAGCGCACCTCGCACGTCTCTTGGGTCGCATCGATGATGCGCGAGTCGACGCGCACTACCGCGTCCTCGACACGTACGGCCTCCAGTCGAAATTGCCTTCCGACCTCGACCACGACGCACTGTTGGTTGCGATGGGTCGCGACAAGAAAGCCACCGCCGGACTCGTCTTCATCCTCGACGGGCGCAACGGCCTCGAAACCGTGTCGGGTGTCGATCCGGCAGTGGTGTTGGAGTCGCTTGCGTCGGCCTCTGGGGTACGGTGACCTCATGGCCGCGCGGCGCATCCTTCTCCTGAACGGCCCGAATCTGAATCTCCTCGGGTCGCGCGAACCTGCTGTCTACGGCACGACGACGCTCGCCGACCATGTCACGACGGTCGAGGCGGCCTGCACCGGGCTCGGGTGGGTCGTCTCGCACCTGCAGTCGAACAGCGAGGCCGAGTTGGTCGGGGCCATCCACGCCGCACGCGGAAACACCGACGCGATCATCATCAACCCGGGCGCGTTCACGCATTATTCCTGGGCAATCCACGATGCACTTGCGGCCTTCGACGGACCGATCGTCGAGGTGCACCTGTCCCAGCCGTTGAAGCGTGAAACATGGCGCCACACCAGCGTGGTGGCGCCCGTTGCCATCGGCACCATCGCCGGATTCGGGGGCGTGGGCTACGGCCTCGCCGTCGAGGCGCTGTCACGTCACTTCGCCGACTCCAAGTGAAGTCGGGCGCCGTGCTGTCACCTCTGCACGTGACGACACGGTTGCCTTCCGTCGCTGCACGTCTCGTCGATACCGGGGCACACGGTGCCGTCGTCACGTCGCGGGTGAACGTGCGCTGGCTGACTGGTTTCACGGGCAGCGCCGGGACCTTGATCGTCGGCGCCGAGGCCGGGACGCCGATGGTTCTCGTCACCGACGGCAGATACGCGGAGCAGGCGGCACGCGAAACCGCGTCGGCGCGAGCCGACGTCCTCGTCGTCGAGCGCCGCTCGTACACCGAGGTCCGTGCCGCCATTGCGACGCACATGGCCTCCATGGCCGGCCCGAAGGCAACCTGGGCGATCGAGACCGACGACATCAGCCTGGCCGACTACGAAGCGCTGGTCTCCGCCTGTGACACGGCCGGTGCGCAGTTGTCGCGCGAGAGAGTCGTCGATGCGACACCGATTCTGGGCGACTTGCGTCGCGTGAAGTCACAGGCCGAGATCGAACGCATCACCCGAGCCGCACAGATCGCCGACGCTGCGCTGGCCGAGGTCGCGCCGCGAGTCGTGGCGGGAACCAGCGAATCGCACATCCGCGACGCGCTCGAGTCGGCAATGCGGCGGCACGGTGCCGATGACGTCAGTTTTGCGACGATCGTCGCGACCGGTGACAACGCAGCATTGCCGCATCACCATCCGACGTCGCGTTGCGTCGCCGTGGGTGAGGCCGTTGTCATCGATTTCGGCGCTCTCGTCGACGGCTACCACTCCGACATGACCCGTACCTTCGTGGTCGACGGACCCGGTGCAGGGGAGATGCGCGAACGCCATGCCGTCGTGCGCGCCGCATGCGAAGCAGGTGTCGCCGCTGTCGCTCCGGATGTGGTGGCGAGCGAAATCGATGCCGCCTGCCGCCGGGTTCTCGCTGCGGCGGGCCTGGAGCGGGAGCTCACCCACGGCGTGGGTCACGGCGTGGGTCTCCTCATTCACGAGGCCCCGTGGGTGAATGCGCGGTCGAACGACGTTCTCAGGGTCGGTGACGTGGTGACCGTCGAGCCCGGGGCGTATCGTGTGGGACGCGGAGGCGCCCGCGTCGAGGAACTTCTTCTCGTCACCGACTCGGGTCATCTCGTACTCAGCAAAAGCCCTAAGGAACCCACATGCCCGCCATCTCCACCAACGACTTCAAGAACGGAATGACCCTCGAACTCGACAACGGACTTTTCACCGTGGTCGAGTTCCAGCACGTGAAGCCGGGCAAGGGTGGCGCGTTCGTGCGCACGAAGTTGCGCAACCTGCGCAACGGCAACCTTCTCGAAAAGACCTTCAACGCGGGTATCAAGGTCGAGCAGGCGATTCTCGACAAGCGCGACATGCAGTACCTGTACAAAGACGGCGACGACTTCGTGTTCATGGACACCGAGTCCTACGAACAGATGAACGTTCGACCCGTCGCACTGGGTGAGACGGCCGACTACCTCGTCGAATCTGCGATGGTCATCATGGCCATCTACAACGGCGACATCGTTGGTGTCGAAATTCCGGCAAGCGTGGAGTTGGAAGTCACCGAGACCGAACCCGGCATCCAAGGCGACCGCGTGTCGGGTGCCCGCAAGCCCGCGACGCTCCAGACCGGCAAGGTCATCCAGGTGCCGCTGTTCATCAACATCGGTGACCGCGTCAAGGTCGACACCCGCAGCGGCGACTACATCACCCGCGTCTAGATGTCGACGCTCGAAGCCGCCGAGGCGCGCGAGCGTGCCCTCGTTTTGTTGTACGAGGCCGAATCGCGCACGGCCAACGTTGCCGACGTGGTCGCCTCCGAGGTCGTCGCCCCACCGGCGATGGCGGTCGACCTTGCGCTCGGGGTCGAAGCAGGGACTCCCCGCTACGACGCGCTCATTTCGTCGAAGGCGCGGGGTTGGCGCCTCGAGCGGATGCCCATGATCGACCGGGCGATCCTTCGTCTCGCGCTGCACGAATTGTGCGAACGTCCCGATACCCCGACGGCCGTGGTGCTGAACGAGGCGGTCGAGTTGGCCAAGCGCTATTCGACGGAGGATTCGGGGCGCTTCGTCAACGGTGTGCTCGCCGCGTTGGTGTCCGAAGTCCGCTGACTGCTACACTCGGAGCCGACAACACGACCGTCAAACGGGTCCCGTGAGGCCCGAACGGAAGGACACATGGCAAGCAACAACGACGCAGCATGCGTGCTGCCCGCGGATCAGGTGAGGCGCGCAATCAAGCGCATTGCCCACGAGATCCTCGAGAACGTTGCCGGTGGCGGTCGTGAAACCTTCGTGGTGATGGGTCTCGCCCGTGGCGGGGTGTGGATCGCCGAAGCCCTGCGTGACGAGTTGCGCGGCATCGACGGGGAATCCCGTGTCGAGTGCGGCTCGCTCGACGTCAGCATGTACCGCGACGACCTGGCGCTGCGTCCAACCCTCCCGGCAAGTGCATCCCACGTTCCGTGTTCGCTCGACGGGGTGGAAGTCGTGCTCGTCGACGACGTGCTCTACACGGGGCGCACCGTGCGTGCCGCCCTCGACGCGCTGATCGAATACGGACGTCCGAAAGCGGTGCGGCTGGCCGTGCTGGTCGACCGTGGTCATCGTGAACTGCCGATTCGGCCCGACTTCGTCGGCAAGAACCTGCCGACGCACGCATCGGATCAAGTGACGGCCACGCCCGACGGGGTGTACGTGGCGGCGGGTGGTCGCCCATGAGGCACCTCATCTCTCTCGACGACCTCGATGCGGCCGACATCGCCGGCCTGCTCTCGACTGCCGATCACATGGCCGAGGTTCTCGGGCGTCCCCAGCCCAAGGTTCCGGCACTGCGCACGAAGACGGTGTGCAGTCTCTTCTTCGAGGACAGCACACGCACGCGGCTTTCGTTCGAAACCGCGGCAAAGCGTCTGTCGGCCGAAACGCTCACGTTCACTGCGTCGTCGTCGAGCGTCAACAAGGGTGAAAGCCTGCGCGACACGGTGGAGACGCTCGCCGCAATGGGTGTCGACGTTTTCGTCGTGCGTCACAAGACTGCGGGGCTGCCCCTGTCGATCACGCGCTGGTGTGATGCGCGGGTGGTGAACGCAGGCGACGGAGCCCACCAACACCCGACACAGGGTTTGCTCGACGCGTTCACCCTCTCGCGGGCTCTTCGTCGCGGCAATGATCTGTCGGGTGTCCGTGTTGCGATGGTCGGCGACATCCGCCACAGTCGTGTCGCGCGCAGCACCGTGCGCGCCCTCCACGTGCTCGGTGCCTCGGTCACGCTCGTCGCTCCGGCTTCACTGTTGCCGGCGGCCTTCGTCGGCTCCGACACGGTGCCCGAGGGTTGGCCGGTGAGCGTCAGTCACAGTCTCGATGACGTGATCGGCGACATCGACGTGCTGTATCTGCTGCGGATGCAGCGCGAGCGCATGGACAACGCCTTCATCTCGTCGCCGGGTGAGTATTCGGCGCACTTCGGTCTGACCGACGCACGCCTGTCGCGCCTGCGCAGGGGAAGCGTGCTCATGCACCCGGGGCCGATGAACCACGGCATCGAAGTCGCAGTCGACCTCGACACGCTTGCCGACCACGGGGTCGCGAATCTCATCACCCGACAGGTGACGAACGGAATCGCCGTTCGCATGTCGGTTCTCTTCACTCTCTTTGGTACCGGATCGGAGGCAATCGATGGCCAGTGACCACTCGTCGGTTCTCATCACGGGGGGCACGGTGATGAACCGATCGGGCGAGGCCCGCGCCGACGTGCTCGTCTCGGGCGGCGTCGTCGAGCGCGTCGAACCCAACCTCGATGCGAACGTGCCCGCCGAAGCAGCCGGTGGCCCGCGACGGCTCGTGGCCGACGGCTGCATTGTCTCCTCGTCGTTCGTCGACCTGCATACCCACATGCGCGAACCCGGTCGCGAAGAGTCGGAAACCATCGCCACCGCGTCTCGGGCGGCGGCCCTCGGTGGGTACGGCGCGTGCGTGGCGATGCCGAACACCGACCCTGCCCAGGACAACGTCGCAGTGGTCGAGTTCGTGCGTCTGCAGGGCGAGCGCGCAGGTCTCGTGACCGTCGCACCCTCTGGTTGCATCACCGTCGGACGCAACGGAACCCAGTTGGCTCCGTTCCACTCGATGGCCGCGGCCGGTGTGCGTCTCTTCACCGACGACGGCAACGGCGTGCAGGATCCGCTCATCATGCGGCGTGCGCTCGAGTACGCGCGTGAACTCGGCATCACCCTCGCCCAGCACTGCGAGGTGGCCAGGCTCACCGATGGTGCGGTGATGCACGAGGGCTGCTGTTCGTCGCGCCTCGGCCTGCCGGGATGGCCCGCGATCGCCGAGGTGCTCATGTTGCAACGCGACATCGAACTCGTCCGCGAAACGGGCGCTTCAATGCATTTTCTCCATCTTTCGACCGCACGTAGTGTGGAAATCGTGCGTCAGGCGAAGAACGACGGGTTGCCCGTCACGGCAGAGGTCACCCCGCACCACATCAGCCTCACCGACGAGAAGCTCGCGAGCTTCAGCACTCTCTTCAAGGTGAACCCGCCGTTGCGCACGATGGAAGACGTCGAGTCACTGCGTGCAGGCCTCGCCGACGGAACGATCGACGCGGTTGCGACCGATCACGCACCGCATGCCGCCCATCTGAAGGACCAGGACCTCGCCGCGGCACCTCCCGGAATGCTCGGCCTGCAGACCGCCCTCGGTGTCGTCGTCGCGCACTCTGGGTGCTCGACGAAACGGATTGTCGAGGCAATGTCGTGGGCACCCGCGGCGATCGCCGGTCTCGATGCGACTCACGGTCGCGACGTCGTGGCCGGTTCGCCGGCGAACCTCGTCGTTTTTTCCACCGAGGGCGTGTGGCGCCAGACCCCCGAGTCGATCGTGAGCAAGAGCACGAACAGCCCGTACTTCGACGTCGACCTGGTCGGCAGCGTGCGCCACGTCGTGCATCGCGGCGAGGTCGTCGTGGCCGGGGGAGCACTGCGATGAGCGGCATCACGGAAGGCGCATTGGTCCTTGCCAACGGCGAGGTCTTCGAGGGTGAAATCATCGGCGCGGTTCCCTCCGACGGGGTGGCTGCGGGCGAAGTCGTG